>NC_004369.1:2832381-3147090 GCF_000011305.1 Corynebacterium efficiens YS-314
GAGGAATTTCCGGCCGATGCGGTCGTCGTGGCCGATCGCGTCGGCAAGCTGCACCACATCGGCACCGGTGGCCTCGCAGATCTCGGCGACGGCGTTGATGAAGGAGATCTTGGTGGCCAGGAAGGCATTGGCGGAGACCTTCACCAGCTCCGAGGTGGCCAGGTCCGTGACCAGGAACGGGGTGCCGCCCTCGATGGCCGTGGCGTAGACCTCGCGGGCCACCTCATCGGCGGTGGAACCCTCGCGGATGCCCACCACGATGCGGTCCGGGGTGATGGTGTCCTTGACCGCGTATCCCTCGCGGAGGAACTCCGGGTTCCAGGCGATTTCCACGGAGGTCCCGGGGTGGCTGAGGGAATCAGCCAGTTCCTGTAATTCGGCGGCGGTGCCCACCGGCACGGTGGATTTGCCGAAGATGATGTGCTCGCCCTCCAGCAGGGGAACCAGGGAGGTGATCACCTGACGGACATAGCTCAGATCGGCGGCGAACGATCCCCTCTTCTGCGGGGTGCCGACAGCGAGGAAGTGGACATGAGCGAATGCGGCCGCATCCCCGTAGGAGGTGGAGAAGGACAACCGCCCGTTGTCGAGGTTGCACTCGAGAACCTCCGGCAGACCGGGCTCGAAGAAGGGGACCTCCCCGTCACGCAGCGAGGCGATCTTCGCCTCATCAACATCCACCCCGATCACCTCATGGCCCAGCTCCGCCATGCACGCCGCATGGGTCGCGCCGAGGTAACCGGTACCAATCACTGTCATCCGCATGTGAGCGCTTCCTTTCAAGAGTCAAGAATAACGTTCATCTCAACATGTTTATGGCAGGTCCGCGACCTGAAACGCCCCCTAGTCGGAGTCCTGCTCACTGGAGAAGTTGAGGTACCCCTTGGACGGGGTTGGACCGCGCTGCCCCTGGTACTTGGAACCGAGGGAACCGGAACCGTAGGGGGTCTCAGCGGGTGAGCTCATCATGAACAGGGCCAGCTGACCGACCTTCATCCCCGGCCACAGGGTGATGGGCAGGTTCGCCACATTGGACAGCTCCAGGGTGATGTGACCGCTGAAGCCCGGGTCGATGAAACCTGCGGTGGAGTGCGTGAGTAACCCCAGTCGACCCAGGGAGGACTTGCCTTCCAGACGGCCGGCGAGGTGATGCGGGAGGGTGAACTTCTCCAGGGTGGCAGCCAGGACAAACTCGCCCGGGTGCAGGACGAACGGGTCCCCGTCGGCCACCTCCACCAGGCTGGTCAGCTCATCCTGGTTCAGCTTGGGATCGATGTGGGTGTACTTCGAGTTGTTGAAGACACGGAAGTACCGATCCATGCGGACATCAATGCTCGACGGCTGGATCAGCAGGGGATCAAATGGATCAATCCCCAGGTCACCGGAGTCAATTGACTTACGAATATCACGATCTGAAAGAAGCACGTGACCAGTGTACGTCACCCCCGGCACCGACCTGCTATAGTAATCAGGTGGTCGCAAGACCAGTGCCGGTGTAGTTCAATGGTAGAACCCCTGCTTCCCAAGCAGGCGGCGCGGGTTCGATTCCCGTCACCGGCTCCACGTATCAATACGGTTGCCCCTGATCCCAGCGAGGTGGGATCAGGGATGGTTTTTCGTCGAAAAGCATTCTTTAGACAATCGTTATACACAGGAAAAGCCCAGCTTCTGCCGGGTTTTTTCCTATTTTTATGCCCGGGGGCGGGTGACACTCCCATATGAAGTCGGTACAGATGGATGAAACGTCCAATAACCGAATCACGTGAGGATCCCCCATGCTGACACGTCTGGCCCAAGCACTTCGTCTGAAGACTGACCCGGCGGTGTTTTTCTCCTCGGTGGGCATCATGGTCGCGTTCGTGATCATCACCATCGTCGCCGGTGATACCGTCTCGGATGTCTTCGGCACCGCCTCCGACTGGCTCCTCACCAACCTGGGGTGGTTCTACGTTCTGGGTGTCACCGTCTTCCTCATCTTCCTGGTTCTCATCGCCGTCAGCCGTTTCGGTCACGTGCGCCTGGGCGCGGATGATGAACGCCCCGAATACTCCACACCCGTATGGTTTTCCATGCTGTTCGCCGCGGGTATCGGCACGATCCTGATGTTCTGGGGTGTCGCGGAACCGATCTCCCACTTCGCCAACCCGCCGATCGGCAACACCGAACCGGAGTCCGTGGAGGCCGCCAACCAGGCGATCGCGCTGACCCATTACCACTTCGCATTGCACACCTGGACGATCTTCGCCCTGCCTGCGCTGTGTTTCGCCTACTTCATCTACAAGCGCAAGATGCCCCCGCGGGTCAGTTCCATCTTCTCCCCGCTGCTGGGTTCGAAGGTGTACGGGCCGATCGGCAAGACCATCGACGTGGTGGCCCTGATCGGTACCGTCTTCGGTGTGGCCACCTCCGTGGGCCTGGGCACCCTGCAGATCAACGCCGGTCTGGGTGAGCTTTTCGACGTCGAGGTCTCACCCATGGCTCAGCTCGTCATCATCGTGGCAGTTACCTCGGTCGCGTCGGTCTCGGTGGCACTCGGCCTGGACCGTGGCATCAAGGTCCTGTCCAACATCAACATCCTCATGGCCATCGCCCTGCTGATCTTCGTCATCCTGGCCGGGCCAACCGTGCTCATCCTCAAGGGCACCTTCGAATCAGTGGGCACCTACCTGCGCTGGCTGCCTGAGCTGGCATTCTGGAACAACACCATTCCCAACAGCCCCGAGAATGAGACCTGGCAGAACACCTGGACGGTGTTCTACTGGGCGTGGACCATCACCTGGTCGCCTTTCGTGGGCATCTTCATCGCCCGCATCAGCCGTGGCCGCACCATCCGCGAATTCGTCGCAGGTGTCCTCGGCCTGCCGGTGATGTTCTCCCTGCTGTGGTTCGGCGCCTTCGGCACCGCCGCATTCAACATCGAGCGCAATGGTGAGGGTGGTCTGGTCAACCGCGTGGTCACCGAGGGGGACATCCCGGGTGCACTCTTCGAGTTCCTCTCCAACTACCCGGCGGCCACCTTCGTCTCTGGCGTGGCAATCCTCATCGTCATCATCTTCTTCACCACCTCGGTGGACTCCGCGGCGATGGTCACCGACATGATCGCCTCCGGCCAGGAACCGCGTTTTGCCCCCACCCATCAGAAACTCATCTGGACCGTCCTCATGGGCACGGTGGCGGCGGTGCTGCTGGTCGCCACCGGCGCGGGTGGACTCACCGCACTGCAGCAGACCATCATCGTGGTCGGCCTGCCGTTCTTTGTCATGGGCTTCATCCAGATGTACAGCCTGTGGGTGGCACTGAAGAACGACGCCGGTGTCGCCGTCCCGGTGGTCACCCGGCAATGGGAGCCCGCTACCGACCCTGAGGCTTGGGAGAAGAATGAGGCTGTGGCCTCTCCTGAACCCATCGGCCCCATCCACCACATCCCCGATAGAGATGTCGAGGATCCCGTCAACCCGGCGGTCATCGGCGCGGTGCTTGAGCAGATCCAGCATGGTGATGAGGATGATTACGACAACCGTGTGAAGTATGTTGAGATCTCCAGCCCGCGGGTACCGGAGGATGACAAGGACCAGGACAGATAACCCGGACAGCACCTAACCTGTAAGAAAACAGTTCCTTGCCGGCACATATCGGTCTTGCTGTTCTCAGCCCTCTCCTCACTGCTGAGCTGCTGGCCTATGCTGGGTCGCATGACTCGTCTGTTGCTGGTAAAGGCAGCTTTGCTGGGCGCAGCTACCGTGTTGTTGAGTTCCTGCTCCACCATCTCTGCGAATATCCCAGCGGATTCGGCAGGGACCCTGTCCCGGGTCGAGGACGGCACCCTGGTGGTCGGTGTCTCCGAACATCCCCCCTGGACCGAAGTCTCCGACCAAGGAGAATATTCAGGCTCCGAGGTTGATCTCATCCGGGGGTTCGCCGAACACGTCAACGCCGAGATCGAATGGCAGCAGGGCCCTGAATCAGTCCTCGCCGAACGCATCAAGAACAGTGAGGTGGACGTGGTGATCGGGGGGCTGACCGATTCCTCACCGTGGTCCTCCCATATGGCCCTGACCCGTCCCTATGCGGAGATCGACGGGGAGAAGATGGTCATGGGCACCCCACTCGGGGAAAACGCCTTCCTGGTGGAGCTCGAGCGCTACCTGGCCGAAGAATTGGGGGAGACACAATGAGAGCATCACGAAGCCCCGGGCCCGGATCCGGTGTGGGGCGACTTCCCGCGCAGCAGCAGGAAATACTGCGCAAGGCGGTCCGATATGAGTGGATCACCATCGGATCGATGATCATCATCGTCATCATGGTCGGGCTGGTGGCCGGTCAGTCCCAGGCGATGAAGAGTGCCTGGTCGGAGGACATCATCTCCCTGGTCCCACCCATCGCCTTCCTGGTGGCCACCCGCATCATCCACCGGGTACCCACACGTAACTATCCCTATGGGCCACACCGCGCCATCGCGGTCGCCCACCTGGTGGCGGGTGTGGCATTGTTCACCATGGGATCCTTCCTGGTGTACGAATCCGTTCCCGCGCTGCTATCGGGCGAGAAGCCACCCATCGGCGTAATGGTGCTGTTCGGTATCGACTTCTGGTCCGGGTGGCTGATGATCGTGGTCATGGCCCTCAGCGCCATACCACCTGTCATTCTCGGCCATATCAAGATCAAACTGGCCAGGGAACTGCATGACAAGGTGCTCTACGCCGATGCGGACATGGCGAAGGCCGACTGGGGAACCGCCCTGGCGACCATCATCGGTGTCGCGGGCATCGGTGTGGGCCTGTGGTGGGCAGATGCCGTCGCCGCGCTGGTGATTTCCCTGTCCATCCTCAAGGACGGTGTCTCCAACATCAGGACGGCGGTGCTGGATCTGAGTGATGCGCGCGCCACCAGCTATGACGGCAGGCATCCACATCCACTGGTCGGGGAGGTCGAGGACCTGGTCCGGGATGGGATGGACTGGGTGGAGGTCGCCCGCGCCCGGGTCCGGGACCAGGGACATGTCTTCCACACGGAGATGTTCGTGGTCCCCCGGCCGGGACATCACCCGACGCTGGAGGAACTGCTGGCCGTGCGCCATCTCATCGAGGGCCTGGACTGGAAATTCCAGGACGTGGTCGTGGTGCCGGTCAGTCACCTCGACCCGCACCAGGTCCCGCGGTGATCAGCATCTAGGAACAGATCACATTCGGCTGGGGATCGTAGACGGTGGTGACGGTCTCCCGGGTGATCTCATTGCCCGCCAGGTCCCGGATGACCCGGGTATCCGAGGTGGTGAAACCCGGTGCACCGGAGGACGGGATGCACTCATCATCCGAGACGCGGAGCGTTGACGGCTGGGTGGGGGCCCAGCGGCCGTTGTTGATGGACTGCACCTCACGGATGTTCACACCCTTGATCCTGACCGTGACGCTGTTGTCCCCCATCTCCGCTTCGATCATGACGGGGTACGGGGTGTCATTGCGGAACTGCAGGTCGATGGCACCGTCATAGATGGTGGCCTCACGGCCCGCCGGATACCGGGAGATGTAGTAACTGTGCGGGGTGTGGGTGATGTCCTCCAGGCCGGCGAAATAATAGGCGTTGTACAAGGTGGTGGCGAACTGGCTGATGCCGCCACCGATGGCGGTGCCGGAACGGCCCTCGAAAATGATGCCGGAATCAACAAACCCCTGGGCTGCCCCACGTGGCCCGGTGAAGTTGTTGAGGGAGAAGACATCCCCCGGCGACACCACCGCACCGTTGACCATCTCCGCGGTAAGCCGGATGTTGGTGCCGGAGGCCGGGGAGAAACCAGTGGTGGTGAACTCCCCCATCACCTCGTTGAAGGTGGCTGCCTGGGCATCGGCGGCGGTGAAGGTTGCCACGGTGTCCACATAGACCGCATCGACCTCACGGGGGCCATCCCACACCAGGCCCGCCTCCAGATCCGCCAGGGTCTGGTCCCAGTCGATCTCATGACCATCAACCTCCGGTGTCACCACGCGGGAGCCGGAGGTGAAACTGATCTGCGCGTTCTTCGGCTCCGTCTCCGTCTCGGCCAGGGGCTCGGCGAGGATCTCCTGCGCCAACTCCCGGTTGACCTCCACCCGGATATCACCGTCGATCGCGGGGAAGGTGACGATCTCCCCCATTCGTTCAACAGGCAGGACACCCTGTACGCCCTCATCACCGCGCACGACGAAGGGACCTGACACCGCGCGGGCGGCGGGGCCGTCGACAAGCTCCTCGATGCGGTCCTGGCTGATGGGGGCGGGTACCGCCACGGGTTCGACCTCCACACCCTCCGGGTCGAGCCAGTAATCGGTGACCCTGTCCTCCAGAACCGCACGGTCAACCGCCTGTCCCTCGAGTGAGGGGTTGGAGACAACCGCACCATTGTCGATGGCCACATTGCCGGTCACCGGTTCGCGGTAGAGCTCGCCCATCATGCGGTCGAGGGTGGGGCCGAACAGCACCGGATCCACGATGCTGACGATCGGGGCCTCGGTCTCCGTGAACAACCCTGTGATACGGGCAATCGGGTTCCAGGACTGCTCGGGAACACCGGCGGCGGTCGCCTCCCAGTCGATGCCCAGGCCGGAGGTCGCCGGATCGAACTGGGTGGTCGCCTCCCCCGCGATCACGGTGACCGGTTCGGTGTACACCGAGTGCAGCTCCGTCTCCAGGGTCTGGCGTGCTTCCTCATGGGTCATGTTGGAGATGTTCACGCCACCGACGGTGGTGCCCCGCGGAATGCGGTCCTTGGACAGCATGACATCAGCGAGGTACACCAGGGCAGCGATCAACACCAGACCGAGCAGCACACCAACGACGATGCCACCGGTCCGGTTACGCGCCCGACCTGAACCATGATTACCGGAAACTTTCACAAACCAAGGCTATCGCCGTGCTACCGATTTTCCTACTCAAAGGGTGGGGATACCGGCAGGCTCCGGGGGAGGACCCCTGCGTCCCCCTGCCGCTGCTCCTCACCACGCCATCGACCCCCGGAGCACCGGGAGGGCAGCCCGGCCTCCACCTCCACCCCGTTCAGGGTCAACCGGGGGCCCACATCTGGGTCATCCGGGGGTTTCCCGGGGGCCAACCGGGGCTATGCAGCGATAGAAATAGTCCCGGACCGCCCCCGTTAGAGATCTGAATCACTATTATTGTTTCCACAAAGAAATATGACGTTGTTCACTTCGTTGATATCTCTTCCCTCCGACCAAGGACATCCCATGCCCACCTCATCCGGGAAATCGTCTCTCCCCGGTATCGTCACCACCGTCCTGATCCTCATCGTCCTGGTGACCGTGGGTATCACCGTGATGGTCATGAGGAGCGCGGACCCCAACCGTACGGACTCACCGGACTCCGGGATATCCACCCTCTATACCGGTGACCCGGCCACCACCCGGGATGCACCCACCGGCCCGGTCCCGGCCCCCGTCCCCGAACCCGGGACCGTCGCCGACGAGATGGACACCGCTCCCCCACAGACCCCGGATGGCCAGGCCCCTGTGCCCAACGGCCCCACGGTGATCCGTTATGTCTCTCCGCTCGACCGCGCCGGCACCGTCCAACCGGGGTGGCGACGCATCGATGACCTCGGGGTGCAGAACGTCGGGTGCCACACCGCGGAGGTGAGCATCCACGATGATGTCTACACCTGTGGGGAACCTTCCCCGGAGACACAGGTCTGTTTCCCCTCCGTCAGCAGGGGCCAGTCCTACTGCGCGATCAGTCCCTTCACCACCCAGTATGTGACCGCCACGTTCACCGGCCCCACCCGGGAGATACCGAGCAGGGATCCACACCCCTGGGGTGTGGTGCTGGAGGACGGTCGACGCTGCGTGGCCGGCCAGGGCGGTGACTGGGGTGTGCGTGCCGACGGCCACCGGGGTGCCTACTCCTGCAACGGCATCGGCCCCGAGGTGGTGCTCTCCCACGGGGAAACGCCCGAGATCTTCGATG
The DNA here is from genome assembly GCF_000011305.1 of Corynebacterium efficiens YS-314. Lineage (NCBI taxonomy): Bacteria > Bacillati > Actinomycetota > Actinomycetes > Mycobacteriales > Corynebacteriaceae > Corynebacterium > Corynebacterium efficiens. The sequence goes on from NC_004369.1 coordinate 2,840,335, forward strand.
TCAGTCGTGACCGGTGGACCGTGAAGGTGGGTGAACTGGGTCTGCCGGGTGATTCCCTGCCCCCACCCCGGACTGTCGAGGTCACCGAGGTGTACTACGCAGCCTGGGCCAATGAGGGCGCCGATAACTGGGGACGCACCCCCTACTGACCGTCCGCAGCGCCTACTGCTCCGGGATGTGCTGCATCTGCACCCTGAGCGCGGACTCCAGCATCTGCTCACGGGGATACTCCCCGCTGGTCACGGCGGCATCGACACGGTCGATGGCGGCCGACAGGGAGAAGAAATCTATCCACAACGCCTGATCCGCGCCCGCCCGGAGGGAGGCCAGCACCGCCTCCGCGGGGCTGTGGGTGGCCGCGATCGCACTCATACCGGACAGGTCGTCGGTGTACACCACCCCGTCATAGGGAACCCCACCGGGATAATCACCGGTGCGCAGCAGCTCATAGGTCGCGGGGTCCAGGGTGGAGGGCACACCGTCGGTCCCCAGCCCGGGGACAACCATGTGCCCGACCATGACTGCCCCATCCGTCTGTTCCAGGGCCGCCCCATAGGGGATGAGGTCATAGGTCTTCATCTCATCCAGGTGCGGGGTGACCACATCCTGGGTGTGACTGTCACCGCTGGCACGCCCGTGGCCGGGGAAATGCTTGAACACCGGGATGATCCCGGCGTTCTCCAGGCCCCGGGCGAAGGCGGTGGCATAGGTAGCGGCGATCTCCGGGTTGTCGGAGAAGGACCGGTCCCCCACCACGGGCAGCCCCCAGGCATCCACATCCACCACAGGCGCGAAGTTGACGTTGATCCCATGGGCGGCCAGACCGGTGCCGAGGATCTCCGCGAGGTCCTCCACCTGTTCCGGGGTCATGGTCTGGGCCATCACCCGGGGCGCGGGGAAATCCCCGAGCAGGTGGGTGGCACGCTGGACACGGCCGCCCTCGAAGTCGATGCTGACCGAGAAATCCCGGCCGACGATCTCACGCAATGCCACGATGTTCCGCCCCGGTTCGGTGAGCAGATTCTCATCGGTCCAGGATCCGATGAAGATCCCGCCCGCCCCCTGGTTGAGGGCCTCGAGTGCCTGATCGAAATTGCCCACCCCGACCATCATCAGGGATGCCACCTGAGCACGCTGGTCGGTGGGTAGCTGGGCCCGGGCGAGGTCCTCACGCGTGGGCGCGGGAGGCTCACTCGAGGTGGTCGTGGAGGAGGATGGTGCCGGGGCCTCCGGGGCCGCTGCCGAACCGGTCTCGCTGGAGGGCTGGGAGGTAGGCGTCGACAAGCTCCCGTCAGAACAACCCGCCAGGAACAGGCAGGCGAGGAGGACAATGGCGAGGGGTTGCTTCAGCACGGTTACCCACTATAGGAACAGAACATGAGTTTTTCTTAATCCTTTCCCGCGACCGGGCTAAGCTGGATCGCACTGTCCTCGAGTACCAGCACCGAGCACCAGCACAGAGACCGCGGAGGAACGCATCATGCCGGAGAGCCCCGAGACCACCATGCTCATCGCCTATGACGGGTCCGCCGAGGCCCGTCGGGCGCTGGAATACGCGGCCCGCCTGCTGCGGCCCCGGAAGGTGGAGATCCTCACCGCGTGGGAACCGCTGCACCGTCAGGTTGCCCGTGCGATCACCCTGACCCAGGTCAGCGCCGATGATGAGGACCCCGCCTACCTGACCGCACGCGATCACTGCCGCGAGGGCGTGGCCCTGGCGGAATCCCTCGGACTGCAGGCCCGCGCCCACATGGTGGAATCCGCCACCGCGATCTGGAGCGCCATCGTGGATGCGGCGGTGGAGCTGCGCCCCGATGTGATTGTCACCGGTACCCGGGGCATCACGGGGTGGAAATCCCTGTGGCAGTCCTCCACGGCCGACAATGTGGTGCACCATGCCGGCATCCCCGTTTTCGTTGTTCCACCATTGGCTACCGACGGGGACTAGCTGGTAGTCTCGACACTCGTCATGGCTTATGAAACTGATTCACTAAACCGTCGCACGATCGGTCCCGCGGTCGCCAGTGCGGTGGTGGGCATTGCCCTCGGCGCTGTCGCCGTAGCCGGTGTGTCCGTGCTCGCGGGGCAGGACACCGTCCCCTCCTCCAATGCGGTGACCGCCGATGATGCCCTGCTCGGTGGTCCCGAATACGGTTCCCGCCAGGCGGCTCAGGTCGGCGAGGCAACCCAGGACGGCGAGTCTGCCGCCTCCGGCCAGTTCGACTGATCCACCCTGGTCGAGGCTGGTCCATGAAACGGCTGATCGCCGGTGTCCACGTTCCCGCCTGGCTGATGCTGGGTCTGCTGGTCTTCCTGCAACCCGTCGGGCAGGTCGCCGCGGACACCAAACTGGATCTCACCCTCAACCCCGCCGGGTTCCTCGCTGGTGCCCTGCACGCCTGGACCGATGATTTCACCCTCGGGCAGCTGCAGAACCAGGCCTATGGGTACCTCTTCCCGCAGGGTCTGTTCTTCCTCCTCGCCGATCCGCTGCCCGACTGGGTTGCACAGCGGTTGTGGTGGTGGCTCACCCTCGGCGTGGGCTTTTCCGGCTTCTACCTGCTGGTTTCGTGTCTGGGGATAGGCTCAGTTCCCCTGCGCGTCATCGCCGCCACCCTCTACGCGCTCTCCCCGCGCACCCTGACCACCCTGACCGCGATCTCCTCGGAGACCTGGCCGGCGATGGTGGCTCCGTGGATCTGCCTCCCGCTGCTCCATAGGCGTATCGACGCCCGCTCCATCGCCCTCTCCCTCATCCCGGTCGCGATGATCGGCGCGGTCAACGCCACCGCCACCCTCGCCGCCCTCATCCCCGCGGCGCTCATCCTCGCTTATCGACGCCAGTGGCTCCCCGCCGTGCTCTGGTCCCTGGGTGTCCTGGCTGTCAACAGCTGGTGGATCGGCCCGCTGCTGGTGCTGGGCCGGTATGCCCCGCCGTTCACCGAGTTCATCGAGAGCGCCGCCGTGACCACCAACTGGTTGAACCCGGTGGAGATCCTACGGGGCACCACCAGCTGGACGCCATTTGTGGACACCGAACGCCAGGCCGGGTATCTGCTGGTCAACGATCCGCTGTTTGTCATGCTCACCGTGATCGTTGCGGCGCTCGGGCTGGCTGGTCTGGCGCTGATGAGACGCCGCGGCCTCTGGGTGTTCATGCTGGCCGTGGGCCTGCTCATCCTGGGTGCCGCCCAGCTGGAACCGGTCCGTGACTTCCTCGACGGCCCCGGCGCGGCGCTGCGCAATATCCACAAATTCGATCTGCTGGTGCGGATGCCGTTGATGGTGGGTGTGGCGGCGCTGGGCACCCACGTGGGCGTGCCGCGGACGCTGCACCCGGGGCGTCGAGAAGCAGTCGGCATCATGGTGGTGCTGGTGGCGCTGGGGTCGGTGGCACCCGCGTGGTCCGGGCGTCTGCTCCCCGTGGGCACCTGGGATGAGGTGCCGTCCTACTGGTACGAGGCCACAGACTTCATCAATGACCACGCCTCCGGGACCCGCACCCTCATCCTGCCCGGTTCCCCCTTCGCCCGACAGGACTGGGGATGGACCCGCGATGAACCCGCCCAACCCCTGCTCGAGGTGCCGTGGGCTGTCCGCGATGCGATCCCACTGGTTCCCCCGGAGGCGATCCGTGGGCTGGACGGCCTGGAGGACTCCCTCTCCGATGAGGCACTCAAACGCCTCGGTATCGGCGCGGTGATTGTGCGCCATGATCTCCTGGCCGATCCGGACACCCCCGAGCTCGATGCGGAGAAGCACACCTTCGGTGAGGTGGATGTGTATCTGCTGGATACTGAACGAGACATGTGGCTCAGTGACGTCGATACGCCCACGGTGGCCGGCGGCGGGGAGATCCTGTCGCTGCTGGACACTCTCGGCGGCCACTCACCGCGCCGGCTGGTGGAGTCCGATGCGCTGATCGTCACCGACACCCCACAGCTGGTGGGCACCAACTACGGCAACGGGGATTCCTCCGCCGCGCTGGCGGATCAGTCCGAGACCGAGGTGCGCAACCGCATCGTGGACTACCCTTCCGCCGGGCCGATGACGAAGGTGGAGACGCAGGGCTCCATAAGCGTGTCCTCCTCGGCCTCCGATGCGACAAGTTTCGGGGGATCGAACCCGGGCAGATCCCCCAATGCGCTGGTGGATGGCCGTGTCGCCACCAGCTGGTATCCCACCCCGGGGGATCTCAACCCCTGGGTGGAGATCACCGGTTCCGGCACCGGGGTGGAGCTCATCCCGGCCGATGATGTCACCGTGACGGTCCGGTCCGGCGAGTCCGTGATCGTGCGGGAACTCAAGCGACGCGAACCGGCCACCTTCGTGCTGCCGGAGGCGTCGGCACGCATCGAGCTCGACCGCTACGCCGGGATAGCCGAGATCACCATGGACGGGCTGTCGCGCACCATCACCGTCCCAGACACCTCCCCCGGTGTGCAGCAGTTCGTGTTCCAACGTCTCACCGTGCCCACCCCGCACCTGGACCGCGCATTCACCGTGCCACGGGACATGACCGTCACCGTCGCCGCCGAGTCCTGCCACAACATCCAGCTCAACGACGAGTGGATCGACTGTGGCCCCCTCGACCTGCCCCGTGGCGAGTACCTCCTGCGCACCACCTCGCAGTGGGTGACCCTCACCGACACCGCCCCCGCCGCCACCGCGGTGCCCACCGGCACCACCATCGGGGCCTCCCCGGTGGACAGGTTGCTACTCACCTCGCGCGCCTCCAACCCGGGCTCGCGTGCGCTTCTCGACGACCAACCCCTCACCCCCACCACCATCGACGCCGCAGCCCAGGCCTTCATCATCCCCGCAGGCAGCTCCGGGGAGGTGACCTTCTCCTTCGCAGGTGAACGCCCCTACCGCATCAGTTTGTTCGCCGGCGCTGGCCTGGCCTTGTGTGTTCTCCTGGGGTGCCTGGCAACCATCCGACGCCCCCATCGCCGCGAGTTCTGGCAGGACCCGGACAACGCCCCCGCCGCGGTGTTGTTGCTGATCCCCGTCCTGGGCTGGTGGTTCATCCCCGCTGTGGCCGCGTGGCTGATCCCCCGCGTCACGCTCATCCCCCGCTGGGTCATGGCCTCGGTGCCACTGACCATCGCTGGCCTGTGGTTGGCCCAGGCCCCGTGGCCCTCTGCGACCTACCCCGGGGATTCCCCGGCCCTCACCCTCCTGGCTGGCATCTCGGTGGTGGCGGTGTATGCGCCAGTGGGGCGCTGGAGGCGGGCCGGTGCGGCAGATGTTGTCCTGTGAGCAACCCCGCGCTCACAGGACAACAGCTGTCGAAGCAGCCTCGGTACGATATCCCCATCCACGCCCCCTAGAACACCGGAGGATCCACCGATGATTACTCGCCCCATCGAGCAGCGGGATAATGCGGCGGTGCGGGAGATCATCCGTGAGTCGCTGGAATCACATGGGCTCGCCATCCCCGGTTCGGCGTATTTCGATCCCCAGCTCGGTGAGCTCGCCCAGTTCTATGACAGTCTTCCGCACGCCGGTTACTGGGTGGTGGAGGTGGAGGGCCGTGTGATGGGTGGTGTCGGCATCGCCCCCTTCGGCATCGCCCCCTTCGGCACCGCCATCTGCGAGCTGCAGAAACTCTATCTGCGTCCCGAGGTGCAGGGGCGCGGTCTGTCCCGTCTGCTTATGGACGAGGCCCTGTCCTTCGCGGCCTGCCACTATGGGCAGTGCTATCTGGAGACCACCCACTCACTGCGCACCGCGTGCATTCTGTATGAGAAATACGGCTTCCGGTTGCTGCCGGAACCGCTACCCGGGTCAGAGCACTCCGCCATGGATGCGTGGTACCTGAAGGATCTCGAACCGCATCCGTGAACATCAGGGGGTCGGGGCCATCCGGGAGGCGGGCCGGAAGATCAGATGCATCTGCCCGTCGAGGTCGATGCGTCGCACCGGAATCCGATAGACGGGTTCGAGGATCTCCGGGGTGAACACCTCGGCGGGAGGGCCCTGGGCAACCACCTTCCCGTCCTGCAGGATGAGGACGTGGTCGCAGTAGTGGGCGGCCAGGTTGAGATCATGGAGGACCACGACACAGCTGGTGGGCAGTTCCGCCAGGAAACCGAGCACCTCATGTTGGTAACGGATGTCCAGGTGGTTGGTGGGTTCATCCAGCAGGATATGGGTGGCGTCCTGCACCAGTGCGCGGGCGATGAGGACGCGTTGCCGTTCACCGCCGGACAGGTCCGTGAAGTTCCGCCCCGCCAGGTGCGCCACGCCCACCTGCGCCAGGGCGTCGGCAACCAGGCATTCATCCTGCAGAGAAGCCCGTGAGGCCAGGCCCTGGTGTGGCATCCGGCCGAGCATGACCAGGTCAGCCACCACCATCGGCAGGTCCGAGACATGCTCCTGGGCCACCACGGCCAGGGTGCGTGCCAGCTTCTTGCGGGGCACCTTGTGAAGGGGAGTGTTGTTCACCGTGACTGCTCCCCCGCCCGGTTGCAGGGAACCATAGAGGGTGCGCAACAGGGTGGTTTTGCCACTGCCGTTGGGGCCGACCAGTCCCACCGTGCCCTGGTCGGGGATCGAGATGCTCACCCCATCCACCACCACGGTGCGGCCGTAGGAGAAGCTGACCCTGTCACCGTGGATCATCGGGTCTCCTCGAGGTAACCCGCCAGCTGCTCCAGGCCATCGACCGCCAGCGGGCCCGGTGGTTCGGCGTAGCTGAGCAGCATGGGGAGGATGGCGTCGTCACGCACCGCGGTGAGGGCCTCCGCGCCGGGCAGCTCCCGGGCGGCTGTGCGGATGGCGTCGACTTTGCTGTCGGTGTGCAGGGCGATGATGACATCAGGGTTGCGGCTGATGAGTTCCTCCGCGGTGACCTCGAAGACACGCTCGGTTTCATCGGCGAAGACATTCTCCAGGCCCGCGGCCGTGACCAGCGGATGGGACATGGAACCGGTGCCATAGGCGTAGGTGGCCGGGGAACCCGGGGTGGGGAATAACACGGCGACGGTACGCTCCTCATCACCCGGCACCGCCTTCATCACCGCCTCGACGCGGTCTTCCAACTCAGCGATGTACCCGGCTGCGACATCCTCCTTCCCGAAGACCGTGCCATAGAGCTCCACCTGGTCCCAGGCATCATCAAAGGTGACCTCGCCGTCGAGGGACCCGCAGAAGGCCGGTTCGTCCAGCAGGGGGATGCCATTGGGCCTGAGGGTCTGGCGGTTGACGGTATCGGAGGAACCGATGACCAGGTCCGGGGTGGTGGCCACGACTGTTTCCCGCGCGATCTGCAGGTGGCCGGTGGCATCCACCTGGTCGGTGAGGGTGGGGATCTGATCCAGTTGGGTGGCCACCTCCTCCCTGTAGTACTCGGTGGGGTACAACCCCGCCTTGGCGGTGACCCGGTCAAGCACCCCCAGCGCCGCCAGGGTGGACACCGCGGGGTTGTCCAGCAGGGTCACCCGTTGGGGGACTCCGGCGAAGGTGACGGTATCCCCACAGTTGTCCACACTGATGGTGTCGGCTGTATTCGTGGGTTGCACCTCAGCATCCCCGGCGGTTGAGCAGCCGGTGACGGACAGCAGGACCGTGATCGCCCCGAGAGCTGTGGCCAGGCGGATATGGTTGGTCATGGGTGATCGTCTCCAGAGGTGTTATGCCGAGGTCCGCATGCGCCGGACCAGGATGAGCAGGAAGGGGGCTCCCACCAGGGCGGTGATGATGCCGATGGGCATCTCCTGGGGGGCGAGGACGGTGCGGGCGAGGATATCCGCCCATATCAGGAGGATGGAACCGAGCAGCGCGGCGACGGGCAGTACCGCACGGTGGGCACCACCGACGATCCGGCGCGCCAGGTGCGGAACCACCAGGCCGATGAAGCCGATGGATCCGGCCATGGCCACGATGACCCCGACCAGCAGGCAGGACATCACGAGGAGAACCAGTCGGAAGCGGTCCGGGTTGATGCCCAGGGTCAGGGCCGTCTCATCCCCCGCGGCCAGGGCGTCGAGATGCCGACCCCAGATCATCAGCATCGCAGCAACCGAGCTGACCACCACGATGATGACCGCCAGTGGGCCGTTCCAGGTGGCCAGGCCCAGTGAGCCGAGCAGCCAGAACATCACGGAACGTGCGCCTTCCGCCGAGTCGGAGGCGAAGACCAGGAAACTGGTGGCCGCGGAGAGCGCGTACCCGACCGCGACACCGGACATGAGCAACCTCGTGGAGGTCAACCGGCCTGCGCCACGGGCGATGAAGAAGACGAGGAGGGAGGCGACCAGCGCCCCGAAGAAGGCACTGCCCTGCAGGGCGTAGTCGCCGAATCCGGCGCCCGCACCGAAGAGGACGGCTGCTGCGGCACCGACGCTGGCCCCGGAGTTCACGCCGAGGACATAGGGGTCGGCGAGCATGTTGCGCACCAGGGCCTGCAGGATCACCCCGGCCAGTGCCAATCCGGCCCCGACTGCCGCGCCCAGCAGCACGCGGGGCACCCGGATCTCCCAGACGATCGCATCCTGCGCCACCTGTGTCTGATCAACCAGCCCCATGCCCAGCAGGTGGTGGCCGAGGATCCGGACCGAATCGGTCACCGAGATAGCCACCGGCCCGGCGATGATGCCTGCGACCATCGTGCCCACCAGCGCACAGGTCAGTGCCGCACACCACCCCAGAGCGTGTCGACGCCTGGCGGTGAACCCGAGCGCATCCTGGTCACCCTTGGTTTCCCCCGGGCGCGACCGTAACATAGGTAGCATGTTTCGATGCTAACACTCAATCACCCGTTTGACTATGGAACAGCCCGAGAAGCGAAGGACACTGTCGTGACCCCCACCCATGAACCCCCGGTCCACCTCGCGGATGAGTGGGCCCCGGCCTTCAAGATCCTGGGCGACCCGACGCGCCTGCGCCTGCTCCTGGCCATGCACTACTGCGGCCCCGGCGTGGCGACGGTCTCCGAACTCGCCGAGGCCGCGGGCGTGCGGGTGCCCACCGCGTCAGCTGCGTTGATCCACCTCACCGATGCCGGCACGGTCACCCGCACCAAGGTCGGCCGGGAGGTCCGCTACAGCCTGACCGATCCCCGCACCCATAGCCTGCTGCACCACCTGGGCGGCACGCACGTGCACGACCACAGGTGATCATTCCGCCCGCGGCACCCTGATCACATCACCCGGGCGGATGAGATTCGGGTTGGTGATGGCCGGGTTTGCGGCCACCAGCCGGTGGTAGAGACTGCCGTTGCCGTAGTGCTGCCGGGCAATCGCCCAGAGGGTCTCCCCGCTCCTCACCGCGTGCTCCAGGTACCCGGCATAACCGGGCACGATGGCATCACCGAGGATCACCGGAACCACGGTGAGATCGAGGCGGGAGCCATCCCTGGCGGAGGTGTGGAACACCTCCACATAGGCCACCACATGTTTGAAGGCCGCCCCGGACACGTCCGCGGTGATCTGGAACTGCCCGTGCCCACCCACGCCGTCACCGGCCATGAAATGCCCGCGCACCTCATCATGGCCCTCGGTGACCACATAGTTGTAGGAGGCCTCGAAGGCCCCGCCCGCCACGCCCGCGATCTGGATGACATCGGAGACGATGTCATGGGGCTGGGGTTGTTGGATTCTGATGCTCATGACACGCTTCTCCTCATCGGGTGACCTCTCCAGGGGAAGAGCACCGCCATCACACCGCAGCTGCCGGAGCCCATCCCTATTAACGGATATGCTACTCCGGTGTGGCGCCAGTCACTAGAGCCTGCTGTGTCCTGGTCCGTGCGGGCCAGCTGCCCACCCACCTCATCACGGGTTCCTCGATGAGCGTGTAACTCACCGCCGCGACAGGCAGGGTGATCACGGTGGTGGCAAGAAGGACCAGCAGGAAATCACCACTGAACAGATCCAGCCCCAGCAGCGGGAACACGATGGTGAGCACCGGCAGGTGCCAGAGGAAGATCGAGTAGGACCATTTACCCAGCGCCCGCATCCATCCGGTGTTGAGCAGCCGGGAGTGCGAACCCAGGGCATAGGGCACCACAATGAAGGCGGCGAAGGCCGTGCCCGCCAGGATGCGCAGCACGAATTCACCCGGGGTGGGGTGCGTGAGGCCCAGCGGGCCGAACCATTCCTGGCCGGCGATCCAGGCCGTCGTCAAGCTCAGGGCCCACCAGACCCCGGTGGGCACGCGTGGAAAGCGCACCCCCTCGAACTCGGCGGCGAGCATGCCCACCGCGAACCAGCACACATAGGCCGGCGGCCAGATCTGCATGTTGGGCAGACCCTGGTCGAGGGAGGTCTCCACCACCGGCAGATACGCCCACCCCAGGCTCAGCACCGCCGCGCCTATGATCCAGAGCACGCGGGCACGGCGGCCAAAACGATCCAGCGCCACCGCCACCAACGGCAGGACCAGGTAGAACGCGACCTCCACGCACAGGGACCACAGGTGGGTCAGGCCGGTCATCAGGCCCCCCGCCACATAGATCTGGGTCATGGTCAGGTTGGCCAGCCACGGGCCGGTGGGGATGAACAACAGCACCGACACCACCGTCACCCAGTAGGCCGGCAGGATCCTGGCTGCACGTTTGAGGTAGTACCTGCCCGCCGGCTGGTGTCCCCGCCTGCGCCACAACAGGAACGCGGAGAGGGCGAAGAAGACAGCCACGAAGAAATCGAAACGCGCCAGGATACTCCCGATCGTCCCGGCGGGGTCCATTCCCGTCTGGAAGGCGACATGGGTGGTCAACACCCCGAGGGCCGCGATGGCGCGCAGCCCCTCGAGTGAACTGATGAAGCCCGTCGCCGACGGGGCTGCGTAGGATTGATGAGACATGTTTGTAAGTTGTGAGCCTAGCGGATGGGGTTGAAACGGATGGGGTTGCAAGGGGTCTGCGGATGAGGAAATCAGCCGCCATCCTGATGGTCATTGGTGTGGCGCTGCTCGTGTTCGCCTTCACCGTCCCACCGTATATGCAGGGACAGGCACGCACCCTGCCCACGGACCTGGATGTGGTGATCGTCAGTGACAGTCCCCAGGGATACACCCGGACCGAGCACCTGACCACCGCACCCACCGCGGAGGTGGATGAGATCGCCGTGCGGGTGGAACAGACCGTTGAGGATCCGGAGGGCGAGGTGGTCGCTGAGATCCTGGACCAGGTCACCCTCATCGGCCACTCCCGTTTCCCCGTACTCGACCCCACCGCCTCCCTGACGGGGTCACCAGCGGATCATTCCGGTGAGATCCGCGAGGGACTGCACTATTTCTTCCCCGCCAACACCCTGCGCAACTCCTACCAGTTCTACGACATCACCCTCGGTGATGCCGAACCGGTGGACTATGTCGGGCGTGACGGTGATATCTACACCTTCCACCAGAACCGGCGTTTCCAGCCGGTGGATGACCAGTTGAACTACTCGGTGGAACGCACCATTGAGGTGGAGCGGGAATCCGGGATCATCATCGGCAAGCAGGAGTCGATGATCTTCCACGAACCGGACGGCGACCGCGAGGTGGACTTCACCTACACCCAAGACACCCGCGACACCCTGATGGCGTACGCGGATGAGGTGAAAACCACCCTGCTGGCGGCGGACGTGCTCGCCTTCGGCGCCAAGGTCGCCGGTCTCGTGCTCATCGGCATCGGCCTGTTCCGGACCGGGATCTTCCGAATCCGCAGGTAATCATGCCCCCAACCAGGAAAACCGCCAGGCAGATTCTCCTATGGGCATGGGTGAGCCTGCTGCTGGGGTCCCTGTTGTGGCCACTGGCCGCGCCGGGTGAACTGCTGCTGCGTGACATGGCGGTGGTGGATGATCCCGCGCTCACCCTCGGCGCGCTGGGGTTCGGTGATCTGCCCTCGCGCAATGCGCCGCAGGATGGGGTGTTGGCGCTGCTCGCACTTCCCGGTCTGATCCCCGTGAGCTGGGTGGTTCGTGTCCTGTTGGTGGCCGCTGGCCTGGCCGGCGCATGGGGGGCGATGCAGCTGGGGCGGGCGCAGTTCGCGGCGGTGACGGTGGCCCTCTACAACCCGTTCGTGGTGGAGCGTCTGCTGCAGGGCCACTGGTCCCTGGTGCTGGCGGCGTGGTTGTTGCCGCTGGTGGTGGCGCTGCGGGCGCATCCACGCGCCCAGATCGTGGCCATGTGGGCGGCGTCGCTGACACCCACCGGTGCGGTGGCCGCCGCTGTGGTGGCGGTGGCCACGTCGCGCCGACGCATCCTGACGGCTGTGTTCGCACTGCTGGCGTGGTTGCCGTGGCTGGTGCCGGCGCTGCTGAGCACGCCCACCTCGGGTGGTGCGCAGGCCTTTGCGGTGCGCGCGGAGGCAGGTGTGGGCACCATCGGCACGGTGCTGGGTCTGGGTGGGATCTGGAACGCCGGGGCTGTGCCCGCCTCGCGCGAGACGGGTTTCGCCGTGGCCGGGGTGGTGTTGTTCGTGGTGCTGCTGGCCGGTGTGCGCAACTGTCCCCCGGTGCTGCTCGGCCTCGGTGCCATCGGGCTGGCCGCGTGTCTGGCCACCTGGGCGCTGCCCGGATTCACCTCCTGGCTGGTCGTCCACGTCCCCGGCGCGGGTCTGTTCCGCGACTCCCAGAAGCTGCTCATGCTGGCCATCCCCGCCTATGTGTCCATGGCCGCCGGGCTCAACAGACCGCTGCAATGGGCGGCGGTGGTGCTCGCGCTGCTGCAGATCCCGGATGCGCCGCGGGAGGTGCAGGTGCTGCGGCCGTCGTCAGGCAACACCGCTGGGCTGGCTGAACTCGCCGCCGGGCGCGACGTCCTCATCATCGGCGCACCCACCCTCGTGCTTCGCGACGACGGCCTGCCCGTGGTCGACCCCCGCGCCAAGGCCGTGTCACTGGTGGAGTCCGGCGAGCTGCGTGTCGACGGGATCATCACCGACCCACCCAGCCCCCGCTGGACCGCGGCTGTCGACGCCTGGTCCCACCACGATCTCGACCGTCTGCGCGAGCTGGGGGTCGGGGTCGTCATCGATGGGGACAACGTGGTGGAGACCGGCGCCGGACCCCAGCGTGGCTGGCGTTTCCACCTCGGCCTGGGGCTGACGGTGTTCTGGTTACTGCTGCCGTTCGGACTGGTTTTTATCCGCAGGCGCCAGCGCTGACAGCAGCTCCTCGAACTGCTCACCCGCGGTGTCCCAGGAGAAGGAACCGGCCCGCTCGGCGGCGCGCCGGCCGAGGTCGGTGCGGAAGGGGGCGTCGATAAGCAGGCGGCGTACCGCGGCGATCAGCTCGGCCTTGGAATCCACCAGCACCCCGGTCCGGCCGTCGATGATGGAATCGCGCAGGCCACCGGAACTGCGGTACCCGATGGTGGGCACGCCGTGCTGAGCGGCCTCCACCACCGCCAGCCCCCACCCCTCCTTCCGTGAGGGCATGAGGTGGATCACCGCGCGGCGCAACAGGGCATGTTTATGATCCTCGGCGACCTGTCCGTGGAAGGTGATGCGGTCCTCCACACCCAGCTCATGGGCATACTCCCGCAACTGATCCTCCCACCAGCCACTACCCACCACATCCAGGTGGATGCCCTCCACCGCGGCCACCACATCCATCGCATGCTCGATCTGCTTATGGGGCACCAGGCGCGACAGGGTGACCAGATGGATACCCCCCTCATCCAGGCGCGGAATATGCTCCGGGACCGGATCCAGCCCATTGCGGATCAGATGGATCCGCCCGGCATCCACCCCCAGTTCCACCAGCTCATCCCGGCTGGGCCCCGACACCGTGACATACGGCGCATTGCGGTAGGCCCGCGGTGCCACCCGGCTCTCCAGGAACCACCCCACCGGTGCCAGCAGCCTGCCGACGACCGGCCACTGCTCCCGGTGACAATGGTGTGTGAGCAGGACCGTCGGCCTCCCGGAGAAGAACCGCCCGAAGAACGGGATACCGTTCTGGGTGTCCACCACCACATCCACCCCACGGAAGGTCCCCAGGCCCACCCGGCCCAGCATCATCGCCGCCCACGCCTTCGGGTAGACCGTGAACTTCCCCCCACTGAGGGAATAACGCACCCCGTTGCGCATGGTACGCCGCGGCGCATCGGTGTGCCCCGCCGTGCGGTAGACCACCTCATGGCCCTGCCTGGCCAGATACTCCCCCACCCGTTCCAGATAGCGTTCACTACCGCCACCCTGGGGATGGGTGGATTCACGCCAGCACAGCAGAAGGATCTTCATAGGGTTATCCAGCTTAGTTCCGTGGTGGGGGTGCGGGAAATCTGCACGGTGGCTGGTGGTGGTTAGATCAGTCGGGGACGGAGTAGGTGGTGGCGTGGCTGCCCTGCTGGCCGTGCATCACCACCGATCCGGCATCCACCAGGACCGCCAGTGCATAGCGGACCTGTCCGTCCGTCAACGCGGTGCGGGAGACCAGTTCGCCCACAGTCTGGTTCCCAGCGTGGCGGAGGGCGTCCAGAATGACAGGGCCATTCTTGGTGACCCTCGTGCTCCGCTGGGAGGAACCGGGCAGACCCCGTAACTGTGTCTGGTTCTCCCGACCACGCTCATCCGGATTGGGGGTGGGGTTGTCTGTTCTTCTGCGTCCGGTCCAGGTGAGATGGTCAGATTCCACTTTCACCAGGCCTCGTGCCGTGAGTCCATCCACCTGAGCCAGAGCCTCACTGCGTGTCAACGGGGAAAATTCTGAACACATCCGGGTGATCGTCCACTCCTCGTCCCGCGCCAACCCCAGAACAAGCACCTTCTGCATATGGGTGAGCACCTCACCCTGGGCGAGTGCGTTCAGATGTGCCCTGTCCTCCGGGGTGAAAACTGGTCCCCGCCGGAGGATCACCTTGAATTGGACACCCGTATCAATGAAGCGGGGCCGGTGAAGATCCGCATCCCTCATGGAAGCCAGGGTCTCGCGGATTCCCTCACCCTCAATAACGCTCGCGCCATCCTGCGTTGTCAGGAACTTGGAGGCCTCATAGAGTCGCTGATTCACAGCGGCCTTGGACAACTCGGCGCTGGTGAGTTGGTCGACTGACACCCCTCGGAGTCCCCCCGGGTTCACCACCACCAAGGCCTCAGGGCTGAGCCTGATCTCCACCTTCTTTCCCACACCGAGGGAATCCGGGCCGAGATCCCGGTGGACCAGTGCATTGGCTACGATCTCACGCACCGCATTCAGGGGAAATTCTGGACGCTTTTCCATATTTCCATCAGGTCGGTACACCTGGCTCATGCTGATATTCCTGGATACCCACTCCACGACGGACTCCAGCAGAGCGGGAAGAGGACCGTCGAAGTGCTCGAGGTTCTGCGTGCGCACGCCACTGCCATCCCGCGGTAATCGGACAGCGGCGGTCACGCCCAGGGCGGGTAGCCGACCCTGTGGGTAGAAGCCAAGCCCATAAAGCCCCGCCACGGTCGCCACACCATCGTGGTCGATGATGCCCGTCAGACGGAGCAGGTCCGCATCATCTTCCACGGAGCGCAACCTGCTACTGGTCGCCCTCACACGGGTGAGATATTGCTGCACAAGGGTGTCATCCAGATCCCCGATACCAGTCCCCTCCACCGGTATCAGGTCATACCGGTGATGCTGGGAATGGTGCAGTCCAGCAACCTGCACCATGTGCAGATCGTTGGCATTCATCACATAGTCACCATCAGCCTGACGCAGATAGGCCCGCCCCTGGTAAGTTGCGGGTTTCAGGTTGGGCAACAGGGGCACCACCTCCGCGACTACCACCGACTTCCCGTCAATCTCGATGGTGTACGGGTTGATCTCGGGTGCAGGATCCACGGCCTGGCGTGTTTGTGCCACCACCGCCTGTATCATCTCCGCGGGATCAGTCACTCCGGTGACAGCGAAACCAGCATGTTGATTCACCCCCAGGATGATGGTCCCCCCCATCGGGCATATTCGCGAACGCGCAGGTGGTTTCGGGAAGGTTCTGGGGAACCTGGTCACGGGCGGTCTTCACCTCTATGAGTGTGAAATCATCGCCGAAATCGCGCATCTCATCGAGGATTCTTCTCACTGCTGACTGGTTCCACTTCATATGAAAGTTTCCGGCTTCATATGAACTTTTTTTCTTTCATATGAAGCCGACATTTTGCATATGAGGTTCATATGAGGCGGACAGTACCCACAACGCCCGGGGCAACGGTAGCCTGGTGTCACCATCCGACTACCCCAGCCAGGAGGTCTTCACATGTGGTTCGATTCCTGGGATGATGTGGTGCGCATTGTCCTGGTCGGAGCGGCGTCCTACACCGCCCTGGTCATCCTGCTCCGGCTCGCCGGCAAGCGCACCCTGAGTCAGCTCAATGTCTTCGACTTCGTGGTCACCGTCGCCCTGGGTTCAATTCTGGCCTCGGTGCTGCTCGATTCGACTCTCTCCCTCGCCGAGGGCATCACGGCGCTGGCATTGTTGGGGGGCCTGCAGTTCAGTGTGGCCTCCATCTCGTCCCGGTGGCCCGGAACCCGCACTATCATCACCGGTGATCCGGAGTTGTTGCTGGCCAACGGCAAGATCAGGCACGAGGCGATGCACCGCAACCGACTGACCGAATCCGAGATCAGACAGGCTGTCCGCGCCTCAGGTGGCGGGGACCTGTCCCAGATCAGGGCGGTGGTGTTGGAATCCAACGGCAAGATCAGTGTGATCACCGACAGCCAGTTCAGCAACGGGTCCGCCCTGCAGGACGTGCATGGCCGTGAGGATCTCTGAACTGGCGGTGCGACCTGGTGCTGTCCCCGGTGGGGGCGCCGCGCCATAATAGGGACCATGACATCATCAGGTTCCCAGAAGTTCTCGCGACCGGATAATCCCGCCACCACCATCACCCTGTTCTCCCCGACCGGGTTGAGTCCCACCCAGGTGCGCGCCACCCTGGTGGACCTGGCCCGGGAGGACCAGATCACGTTCCTCGACGACATCGACGCCGGTTTCGTCGCCACGGCGGCAAATGTCACGGTCACCGTTGAGGACTACCTGGTCAATGACGCCTTGGGCTGGCTCGATGATGTGGCACTTGCAGAGGGCCTGGGGATGCGCCACGGGGATCAGACCCTGAGGTTCGGTGATGAGGATGTGGACTTCACCATCAAGATGCGCGGGGATGATGATGCCCGCATAGGTGCCTCCCGCCTCGGCCTGGAACCGCTGATGAAGGCCATGCGCGATGATGAGGACTTCATCGTCATCACCCGCTTCGACCTGGAGGACCCGGCTGATGAATCCCACTTCATCCAGGCCCGCAGCTTCACCGAGCTCGACGGCTGGACCATGGAGTACGGCGAGGGTGGCACGGAGCACAAGACGATCGTCGCCGATGTTGACCAGGCGATCAACACCATCCTGCGCTGGATGAACGGTGAGGACATCAGTGACCTTGGTTGGACCCGCAGTTGAAACTGCCGCGCACACGCCGCTTCGCCACCCTCCGGCGCGCCGTCGGTCTGCTGCGTGATTTCCGCTTCGAGCAGACGCGGCCCGACATCTTCTACGGCAACGTGGCCACGGACACCGCCGAGCTTGTCGACGCTCTCCTCACCGACATCCGGGGCCCCTCCGGGACATCAGCCCTCGACGGCCAGCTGATCCTCGATGTCGGTGGTGGCCCGGGGTACTTCGCCGAGGCCTTCCATAGGCGGGGCGCGACCTACCTGTCCGTGGAACCGGATGTGGGTGAGATGTCGGCCGCCGGCATCGATGTCGCAGGGTCGGTGCGGGGATCCGGGATGGACCTACCCTTCGGGGATGCGATTTTCGATGTGGTGTATTCCAGCAACGTGGCCGAACACGTCGACAAGCCCTGGCGCATGGGGGAGGAGATGCTGCGGGTGACCCGCCCCGGCGGTGTGGTGATCCTGAGCTACACCATCTGGCTGGGTCCCTTCGGCGGCCATGAAACCGGACTGTGGGAGCACTATGTCGGCGGGCACTTCGCCCGGCGACGCTATGAGCGTAAACACGGACATCCACCGAAGAATGTCTTCGGGGAGTCCCTGTTCGATGTCTCCTGCGCCGAGGGCCTCACCTGGGGGCGTGAGGTGGACGGTGCCCGCCTGATCGCCGCCCTCCCCCGCTACCACCCGGGGTGGGCATGGTGGATGGTGAAGGTACCGATCCTGCGGGAATTCCTGGTGAGCAACCTGGTGCTGGTGCTGGAGAAGACATAGAAAAGCGCAGCGACCTGCGGGAGGTGCTGCGCTTTCCAACTGTTCGGGGTCAGACCCGTGCGGGTTCCGGAACGCGGTTCTCCGGGAACGGCATCTGCTCGATGACGATGAGGGGATCCCGATCCTGGTTGGCCACGATCTCCTTGGCCTCCTGCTTGGTCTCCACGGTGGGGAAGGAACCGGGCAGCGGGCGCTTGGCGGTCTCCGGCATGAACAGCAGGGCGATCGCCGCCACAGCGGAGAAGGCCATGATGTAGAGCGCCGGGACGATATCCAGGCCGGTGCGCTGCAGCAGGAACTGGGTGATCAGGGGGGTGGTGCCACCGAAGAGCGACACCGCCAGGTTGTAGGAGATACCCATCCCGGAAAAGCGCGACGCGGTGGGGAACATCGCCGGGATCGCGGAGGCGGACAGGGAGACATAGGTGCCGGTTGAGACCGCCACGATGCACAGCGCGATCACGACTCCCCACAGGGTGCCGGTGTTCATGATCATGAAGGCCGGCACCATCATCACGAGGGTGAACACCACGGCGAACCAGTACACCGGTTTGCGGCCCACCTGGTCCGAGATCTTCCCCACCGCCGGCAGACACAGCGCCATGATGATGAGCACCGGAACGGTGACCATGGCAGCGGATGCCGAGTGCATTCCGATGTGGGTCTCCAGGTAGACCGGCATGTAGCTGGTCAGTGCATAACCGGCGGTGTTGGCGGCCGCGGCGATCGCGATGGCGATGAGCAGGGGGCGCCAGTGGTGGCGGACCACACCGAGCAGGCTGAGACGGGAGTACGGGTCCTCCGGGTTGTCCGGCTGCCCATCGGCATCCTCGCCCTGGTTCTCGAAGGCGGGGGTCTCCGGGATGCGGGTGCGGATGTAGACGGCGATGATGCCGAGGGGGATGGCGGTGAGGAAGGGGATGCGCCACCCGAAGTCCTCCATGGCGGTGGGACCCCAGAAGTGCGTGGTCACCCAGGTGGTGACGGCCACGACGGTGGCTCCGGCGGCGAAACCGGTGTAGGACCCCAGGTCGAGGAAGGAGCTGTAGTAGCCACGGCGACGGTCCGGGGAGAACTCGGAGACGTAGGTGGTGGCTCCGGCGTATTCACCACCGGTGGAAAAGCCCTGGAAGAGTTTGAGCACATAGAGCAGGATGAGTGCCCAGCCGCCGATGCTGGCGGCGGTGGGGAGCAGACCGATCAGGGCGGTGGCAATGGCCATCATCGCCATGGTGACGTAGAGGACCTTCTGTCGGCCGATCTTGTCGCCGAGTGGTCCGAGAACAAAACCTCCCAGTGGGCGGACCAGGTAACTGACGGCGAAGCCGAACATCACCGCCAGAAGCTGCCATTCGGTCGGCAGTCCCTGGGTGAAGACGACAGTCATGGTGACGGTGAGATAACCGTAGATACCGAAGTCATACCACTCCATGAAGTTTCCGACGACGGAACCGCCGATGGCGGGCTTCAGCTTCTTCGGGGGTACCACGTTGACGTCATCGACAGTCAGGCGGGGTTTGTTTTCAGTTTTGTTGTGAAATTTTATGGGGCTCACGAGCTAATGCCTCTCGTGTCGTTCGCGGCAGGTGATTCATAGGAATCACCTCTTCTTCCAAACGGATTCCTGTTGGTGCTTACCTTCCCTTGTGCGATCCGGTTCCGGGGTAAATCCCCGACTCCCACCCGAACCGCAGTGACCCGGAAAACCATACGTGCACCTCATGAGCCTTTTCCAATCAATGACCCTGTTTCTCCGCTGGACGCACAGCGATATAACACTGCCTTGCTGGGATTCTGGGAATCAGGTCACATTTTGATAAACCAACTTAATAACCCTTCAGAGGGGAGCAATGATGCCTTCTTTCGCGGGCCCGGCTGCAAGGGAAAGGGGTGGACTCGGGCGCCGTCTATCTACCCCCTTCCATGAACCACTTAGTACGGAAGTCTCTCTTTAGGGGGTGGTTCTACACCTCCCACCCGCATGCAAAAAGAGCCCTGCCCGACCCACTTGGCGGGTCGGGCAGGGCCCTCAATGAGGGAAGCGGTTTTTTTAGCGAGGGGGCAGGGTGGTATCCCCATCGCGGCCACGGGTGACATCACCATCGACGTCGATCTCCTCGCGGGCGACATCCTCGCTGACAACCTCGGTATCGCGGACGGTTTCCTTCTCGAGGCGAACCTCCTCAACCGGGACAGTCTCCTTGTTGACCACGACACGCTCCTCAGAGAGGGTCACAGAGGTCTCTTCATCGTGGAGGTCGCCGCCACGGTGCCCGGCCGCACTGTCGGCATCGATCGGGGTGCGCTCCACGCGAACCTCTTCACGCTGGACCGGGACCTCAACAGTCTCGGTGTCGTGGACGACATACTTGCGCAGACGCACCTGGCCGGCGTCGACACGCTGCTTGTCCACGTTGAGTCGCTCCTCGGAGCGGGTGATGGAGCCACCATCGGCTGCGTGGGGAGTCACGGCATCGGCGGCATCAACGGTATCGACATGATCGCGGTCATGAACGGCACCGCCGGCACCACCGCCGACACCACCACCAACGAGACCCGCAGTATCACGCTGGGGGTCGCGGATATCGGATTCGTAGGTCTCGATATTGTCGGTGCTCTCAAGTCCGTAGTGACGGTAGATGGTCTGCTGGTCACTCTCGGAGAGGTGCTCATCCGAGTTGAAGTCCGGCGCGTCGGAGATGCGGTCCTTGGTGAACGCCAGGCGCAGCTCCTCACCGGCGAGCTGGTGGCCACGGAGTGGTACCACGCTGGAGCTCATGCCGAAGAGACCGTGACCGACCTCGACGAAGTCGGGCTGGCCGCTAGCATCATTGATATAAACTTCCTTGACGGAACCCAGCTTGTCGCCGTTCCTGTCGTAGGCGGTTGCATTGGCGAGATCGTGAATGTTGCGCTGAACCATGAAAAGCTCCTTTTCGTGTTCGTTTCATTCACCCAGGCCATGAGGTCACTGGTGGACTGTCGTCCGCGAACCTCTGGGCTCTCAGCCTGGATGCTTGCGGGGCCCAGTGTAGGGACCAACATCAAGCTGTGTATGTCCCCCACCACATCCGAAGATTTCCCCCATTTCCTATACAGGAAGCATTCAGGAGCATTGCAGAGCCAGTCCGGCGTACACAACCCCGGGACTCCCGGGAATCATGCGCGGGAAACAATATGAAGGCGCTGCTCATTCCGCGTCCCCACGCCGGCGGGGATACCCAGGGTAGGAGAGATCCGCCTTCCGATCCCCCATTCGGGCTGTCAGCATTTTCCAGGGTGAATATTTTTCCCGTCCGGTCATGGGGGATGTCGTATTTGGCCGGGGGAGGCACCGTGGGATACCCCCCGACAGTGCCCTGCACAACGCGACAACCCCACCCGCTCCGCTTATGGGAGGGGATGGGGTTGTGACGGAAAAGACGAATCAGGCTGTAATTAGGATGCCTGTGCTGCCTGGATGCGCTTCTTCAGAGCCTCGAACTGCTCGTGGACCTCGGTTGGGACCTTGGGGCCCAGGAAGGTGAGGTACTCGGCATTGTCCTCGAGATCGGCTGCCCACTGCTCGGCGGGTGCGGTGAGGGCTTCGCGGATGTCCTCGATCGGGGTGTCCAGGCCCTCCAGGTCGAGGTCCTCGGCGCGGGCGGTGTAGCCGACCACGGTCTCCTCGGCGCCCACGCGACCCTCGATGCGGTCGATGACCCACTTGAGCACGCGGGAGTTCTCGCCGAAGCCCGGCCACAGGAAGCGGCCGTCCTCGCCACGGCGGAACCAGTTGACCAGGAAGATGGACGGCATCTTGTCGCCGCCCTTGTTGCCCATGTCAATCCAGTTCTGCAGGTATTCACCGGCGTTGTAACCCATGAAGGGCAGCATGGCCATCGGGTCGTGGCGCAGGGTGCCCACCTTGGCCTCGGCGGAGGCTGCGGTCTGACCGGATGCCAGGAGGGCACCGACCATGGTGCCGTGCTCCCAGTCGTGGGTCTGGGTGACCAGCGGAACGGTGTCGGGGCGGCGTCCACCGAAGAGGATCGCGTCGACCTTGACACCCTTCCAGTCGTTGAACTCGGGGGCGGCGGTCGGGCACTGCTCGATGGCCACGCAGTAGCGGGAGTTCGGGTGTGCGGCGGGCTGGTTGGACTCGGGGGTCCAGTCGTTGCCCTTCCAGTCGATGAGGTGCTCCGGAGCGTCGCCGTCCATGCCCTCCCACCAGATGTCACCGTCATCGGTGAGTGCGACGTTGGTGAACAGGGTGTTGCCCGGTTCCATGGTCTGCATGGCGATCGGGTTGGAGGCGTAGTTGGTGCCCGGTGCGACACCGAAGAAGCCGTTCTCCGGGTTGACGGCGTAGAGGTGGCCGTCCTCGCGGAACTTCAGCCATGCGATGTCATCGCCGACGACCTCGGCCTTCCAGCCCGGGATGGTCGGGGTGATCATGGCGAGGTTGGTCTTGCCACAGGCGGACGGGAACGCGGCGGCGATGTGGTAGGCCTGCCCCTCCGGGTTGGTGAGCTTGAGGATGAGCATGTGCTCGGCCATCCAGCCCTCTTCCCGTGCCATGACGGAGGCGATACGCAGGGCGTAGCACTTCTTGGCCAGGATGGCGTTTCCGCCGTAACCGGAACCGTAGGACCAGATCTCCTTGGTCTCAGGGAACTGGGTGATGTACTTGGTGTCGTTGCATGGCCATGCAACGTCCTCCTGGCCCTCCTCGAGGGGGGCGCCGACGGAGTGCAGACAGCGGACGAAGGAACCGTTCTCGCCGATCTTGTCCAGGGCGTCCTTACCCATGCGGGTCATGATGCGCATGGACATGACCACGTAGGCGGAGTCGGTCAGCTGAACGCCGAGCTTGGGCTCCGGGTCGGTGATCGGACCCATGCAGAAAGGAACCACGTACATGGTGCGGCCCTTCATGGAACCGCGGTAGACCTCGGTCATCTCCTCCTTCATGGCCTGAGGTGGTGCCCAGTTGTTGGTTGGGCCCGCATCCTCCTGGTTCTCGGAGCAGATGAAGGTACGCGATTCGACGCGTGCGACATCCGATGGGTTGGAACGTGCAAGGAAGCTGTTGGGGCGCTTCTCCTCATTCAGCCTGATGAGGGTGCCTGCCTCGACGAGTTCCTCCGCCATGCGGTCCCACTCTTCTTGGGATCCGTCAGCGAATACAACTGCCTCAGGCTGAAACAGCTCGACCGCCTCGGCGATCCAGTTCAGCAGTTCCTGATTATTCGTAGGTGCCTCGCCCTGCAGGCCCGGGATTGCAGCTGTAGTCATCACTTCTCCAGACAATTTGTCACTCACTGAGTACTCGCCCATCAGATTAACCGCCCGCCTGGGAACAGGATAATAACTTCAATGAGACACGGGCCACATTTGTCATGACCAGTGCCGTTATCCCCTATCAATGCATATCCACCCATCAATCATATGATCATTGGATGTCATTCCTCGCCCCCGAACAGGGGTATCTTCGGACTCCAGACCCCACAGACTTGATGGGTTGACGGGAGTGTCGGTAGGTAATCCCCAGTCAGCGGGCATGGACTGACGCGACCACACCTCATACCCTCCCGCGTAATCATGCGCAGTGACATGATCAACCACCCCATCCCCATCCAGATCGGCGTAGATGGTCAATCCCGCAGCATGCGGGTGGGTCACGCTCTCCTGCTCCGGAGTCCCGATCTCCACCAATTCCCCGTCGATCTCAAGTGCCAACCCACCCGGAACCCCGGTTACCGCCGAGAGGAACTCTCTGACACCAAACCACCACATGTCCACCTCTCCCTCACCTCCCCCATCCGGCCCGGTTGACCTGCCCCCGCAGCCACCGCACCGGCCCACCGCCGGTGCCCGGACGCGCACTGGTTGTATCCAGCTCCAGGGCATGGGGCACGGTGTCCCACCACCTGGCCACCATCCGTCGGCGGCGCTGCACCAGGTAGAGAATCAGCGCCACCACGCCCAGGGGGAGGGCATCGGGCCGGAGGATGCACATCCCCAGCATCCATCCGGACCCCGTCGCCAGATCCGTGGCCGTCAGGACCGGTTCCGCGGGCAGTACGTACCCGTGGCGGGTGGCCCACTCCCGCATGCCGCGACGGTCACCAGCCAGACGCATCTCCCTCACCTGCAGGTGGCGTTCCCGGTGCCACCTGCGTTCCATTTTCTCCACGGCCTGCGCCCACCGGGCATCGGGGACGGCAGGCAGGTCCCACCCGGCTGGCTGGTGCGCCACCCGACGGACGGTGTCCACCAGATCCCACCCCGCCGGCACCGCCTGCGGGCATACCCCCTCGGGCAGGGGCGACAAGGTGACCAGTCTCCCCACGCGGCGCCAGGCGTCCTGGAGGGTCGGGGCGTCGACAAGCAGGAAACCCCGCCCACCCGGCACCGCGACCACCACGTCCGCATCCGCCGAGGTCACCACCTCCACCTGCGCGGCCAGGACGGCGCGGACCTCCGCCACCCGGTCCGCATCCGGGCCGATCACCACCACCCGGGGTGCACCCAGGTCCGGCGGGAGCGCCGGATCCGCAGCCAGCCCCGACAGTTCCGGGAACCTCACCGCCAGGGCACGGAGTTCACAGGTCAGGAGCCTTTCCCGGATGCGCAGCAGCTGCGCAACCCCGATCGTGTAATTCTCCGCCTGTTCCTTATCTTCTATGTGTATGAATTCCTGGGGCCCGGCGCGCATGCGGGAACGCACCCGGCCGGGCACCTCACCGGCATGGATCAGCAGGACCACATCGGTTCCGGAGCCCACCGCGGGCCAGTGGGTGTGCACCATCCTCGCCCCGGGCACCGTCACCCGGACAGGTGCATCCACCGTGCACACCCCGATGCGGGGAGGCCCGGTCAATTCATTCAGCACCTCACGCACGGCCATTCCGGCCATATCACCGAAGGCACGCCCCTCGGCCCATGCCGCGGCCGCCCGGAAGTTCTCAGGCACATCCACCATGGTCTTTCCCCCAACGACTCAGGCCACACCCCGGATCCGCCACCATCACACCGCACTTTTCCCACCTGCGCAACGGCTGCAGGACGGATGCCGGGCGGCTGTCGTCACCGGATCCGGTGACAGCCGCCCGGCTGCCACGGGATGGACCGTTATTACCTCCTGCTATGCACGGCCCCTAATCTGTGGGGGTGTCCACTTCGTCCCGTCTGTCTGCCCTGTCCTCGTCCCTGGTGTCCACGCTGCAGTCCCTGGGCGTACCCGGTGGCGTACCCGGTTATGTGAAAAACCGCCGCCGGTACACCGCGGTGCTGCCCCCGGCGGGTCCGGCGTGGGCGGGGTCCCTCATGGGCACGGCGCTGACATCCGCACTGCTGGAGATCCACGGGTTCGCAGCGGGTGCGCGGGCGATGTTGCTGATCGCGGGGGCCGTCACCATCATCATCACCATCGGGTGGTTGGTGTATCGCTCCCCGAAGTTCACCCCCGTGGTCATGCCGGCGTGGGCGATGGTCTCCCTGGGACTGGTGTCCCTGGGGTCGGCCTCCTCGACAATCCTGGCCGACTCCCTCGGGGACGCGGTGTGGTGGTTCCATTTCGGGTGCTGCGTGATCGGTGGGGTCCTGGGCCTGGTCACCTACGTGGTCTACCTGCGGCAGCTGATCACCGGGCGGGCTGGGACCCCCACCTTCTCCTGGGGCCTGCCCCTGGTCACGCCGATGGTGACGGCCACCGCGGGGATGCGGTTCCATGACTGGCTGGTGGGCACCGATGTCTCCGGCGCACCCGGGGCAGACGGCGCACACGAGGTATGGACCACCCTCATCCTGGTGCTGTCCATGGGCGCGTTCCTCCTGACCCTGCTGACCGCCCCGGTGGTCTTCACCCGGGTTTACGCCTACTATCTCGGCCCCCGTTCCCGGCGCGCCAGCCACCACCGTCTGGAGCCGATGGCGGCACCGACGATCTGGATCCCGCTGGGCATCGTGGGGCAGTCGATGGCCTGTGCGCAGTTGTTCGGGGCCGCCACCGGATGGGTGCGTACCGGGGTCGCGTACGGATTCATCATGTGCGTGGTGGCCATTCCGGTCACTCTGACGGCGGTGGTGGTCCACTACCAGGCCGCGCTGCGCGGGATCAGCTACAGCCCGACGTGGTGGGCCAGCACCTTCCCCGTGGGTGCCCTGTGCCTGGGTGTGCACTGGCTCTCCGACTCCAGTGGCCTGGGGTGGCTGGACCAGATCAGTGTGTTCCTCCTGGTCATTCTTCTTTTCCACGCCGGGGTGGCCACCCTCGGCGGTACGATGGCCATCATCGCCAGGATGGCCCGCAGGCTGCGTGCGGTGACCGGTGGTCGCCGTCGGTGATGCTTGTCGACGTTTCCCCGCTCCACACCACACACCCACCGCGCTTCTGCCCCCGGCGTGTCCCGGCCTGTCCCCCTGTTCAACAACACAGGTGGCAGATTGAAGTTTCTCCACTGAACAGGAAAAATGATCACCAATGTCTATTTCTGATAATTCCCGAGAAGAACTGGGTGAACTGCCGGCCGGCCGTCCCCTCCAGTCCGAATTCAACGACGACCTCGACTACCCGCGTCTGGGCAGTGTCACCTTCCGCCGTGGCACCCTGACCGAGAACCAGCAGACCATGTGGAATGAGAAGTGGCCTGAACTAGGCCGGGTCCTCGAGGACGAACTCATCGACATCGATGCCTGGTTCGGTCGCACCGGTGCGAAGACCATCGTGGAGATCGGTTCCGGCACCGGAACCTCCACCGCCGCGATGGCCCCGCTGGAGGCTGACACCAACATCATCGCCGTCGAGCTGTACAAGCCCGGTCTGGCCAAGCTCATGGGTGCGGTGGTGCGCGGTGGCATTGACAACATCCGCATGGTGCGCGGTGACGGCATCGAGGTGCTCAACCGCATGTTCGCCGATGGGTCCCTCGACGGGGTGCGTATCTTCTTCCCCGATCCCTGGCCCAAGGCACGCCACAACAAGCGCCGCATCATCCAGTCCGGTCCGCTCAACCTCATCGCGAAGAAGCTCAAGCCGGGTGGTGTCCTGCATGTGGCCACCGATCACGCCGACTACGCCGAGTGGATCAATGAACTCGTCGAGGTGGAACCCCTGCTGGAGTACAAGGGATGGCCGTGGCCGGAGTGCCCGCAGCTTACCGACCGTCAGGTGATCACCAAGTTCGAAGGCAAGGGCCTGGACAAGGATCACACCATCAACGAGTACCTGTGGCAGAAGAAGCAGTAATGGCTGACGTACACGACACCGTCCACAGCTACGCCCCCACCGACCAGTCCGGCCCGGAGAACCTCCTGCTCGTCTGGGACGCCCCCAACCTGGACATGGGACTGGGTGCGATCCTGGGTGGTCGCCCCACCGCGGCGTACCGCCCGCGTTTCGACGCCATCGGTCGCTGGCTGCTGGCCCGCGCCGACGACCTCGCCTATGACCTAGGCCGGCGCATCGAGCCCGAGGCCACCGTGTTCACCAACATCGCATCGGGCGGTGCCGATGTGGTGCGCCCCTGGGTCGAGGCCCTGCGCAATGTCGGTTTCGCGGTGTTCGCCAAGCCTAAGCTGACCGAGGATTCCGATGTGGATGAGGATATGCTCGCCCACATCCGCCGCCGCTTCGAGGAGGGTGTCCTCCGTGGCGTGGTGGTCGCCAGCGCCGACGGGCAGAACTTCCGTGAACTCCTGGAGGAACTGACCGGTGACGGGATCCCCGCCACCGTCATCGGTTTCCACGAACACGCCTCCTGGGCCGTGGCCCATGAGGCGATCGAATTCGTCGATCTCGAGGAGATCGCCGGTGTCTTCCGCGAACCGCTCCCACGGGTCAGCCTCGACAACCTGCCGGATGGCGGTGCGTGGCTGCAGCCGTTCAGGCCACTGACCGCCCTTCTGTCCAACCGCAACCAGTCCCAGGAGTAACCACCCGTGTTCTCGAGATGGGGTCACTTCGCCTACAACCACAGGCGTATCATCCCGCTGATCATCGTCGCTGCCATTCTGGCTCTCTACTTCGGGTTCGGCACCAAGCTGGGTGAGCGGATGAGCCAGGAGGGCTGGGATGACCCCGGCTCCTCCTCCACCGCCGCGGCACAGATCGAGATGGAGACCTTCGGCCGTGACAACAACGGTGATGTGGTCCTGCTGTTCACGGCCCCCGAGGGCACCTCATTCGACGACCCGGAGGTGTTCTCCGCCGTCTCCGACCACCTGACGGGGCTGCGGGAGGATAATCCGGGCGAAGTCAGCCACATCAACAGCTACTTCGACACCCGTAACCCCTCCCTGCTCAGCGAGGACGGCACCCAGGCGTTCGCCGCCCTCGGTCTGGAGGGTGACGGTGAGCAGACCCTCAGGGATTTCCGCGCCATCGAGGATCAGCTCGTGCCGGAGTCGCTGCCGGGTGGTGTGACCACCCAGGTCGCGGGTGCCACCGCCGTGGCCGACGCGCTTGACGACGGCATGGCCGGCGACATCCTCCGCGCCGAGGTCTACGCCCTGCCCGCCGTGGCGATCCTGCTGTTGTTCGTCTTCGGTTCCGTCGTGGCCGCCGGCATGCCCCTGATCGTCGGTGTGCTCTCCATCCTGGGTTCCCTGGGTGTGCTGTCGATCCTGGCGAACATCACCCAGGTCAATGTCTTCGCCCAGTCCGTGGTCACCCTTCTGGGTCTGGGCCTGGCCATCGACTACGGCCTGTTCATGGTCTCGCGTTTCCGCGAGGAGATGGACAAGGGCTCCCCCATCCCCCAGGCGGTAGCCACCACGACGGCCACCGCCGGCAAGACGGTGGTGTTCTCCGCCGCCATGGTCGCCGTGGCCCTGTCGGGGTTGTTCGTGTTCCCCCAGGCCTTCCTGAAATCCGTGGCCTTCGGTGCCATCTCCGCGGTGGGTCTGGCCGCACTGATGTCCGTGGTGGTCCTGCCGTCGATCTTCGGCATGCTGGGCACCAACATCGACAGGTGGAGTCTGCGCCGAACGTCGCGCACCGCACGACGCCTGGAGGACACCATCTGGTTCAAGGTGCCGTCCTGGGCGATGAAGAACGCCAAACTGGTCACCGCGGCCATCGTGCTGGTGCTCATCGGCCTGACCGTACCCCTGGTCGGGGTGAAATTCGGTGGCATCAACGAAACCTACCTACCACCGACCAATGACACCCGCCAGGCGCAGGAGGATTTCGATGACTCCTTCGCCGCCTTCCGCACCGAACCGGTGAAACTGGTGGTCACCAACGCCGACAACAACCAGCTCATCGACATCTATGTCCAGGCCAATGAGGTCGAGGGCCTCACCGACAGGTTCAGTGCGGGTGCCACCACCGACGGCACCACCGTGCTCTCCGCCGGCATCATCGACCGGTCCATGAATGAGTCGGTCATCGATCAGCTGCGGGCCATCGACGTGCCCGAGGGTGTTGAGGTCTACATCGGCGGCACCCCCGCCATGGAGATCGAATCCATCGAGGCACTCTTTGAGAAGCTGCCGTGGATGGCGCTCTACATCGTGGTGGCCACCTTCATCCTCATGGCCCTGGTGTTCGGTTCCCTGATCCTGCCGGCCAAGGCCATCATCATGACCGTCCTGGGCATGGGTGCCACCCTGGGCATCCTCACCCTCATGTTCGTCGACGGCGTGGGCGCGGACCTGTTCAACTTCTCCCCCGGCCCGCTGATGAGCCCGGTGCTGGTGCTGATCATGGCCATCATCTACGGCCTGTCCACGGACTATGAGGTGTTCCTGGTCTCCCGGATGGTGGAGGCCCGCGACAAGGGGGCCTCCACCGATGATGCGATCCGCTACGGCACCGCCCACACCGGTTCCATCATCACCGCGGCGGCCCTGATCATGATCGTGGTCTGTGGTGCCTTCGGGTTCTCCGAGATCGTGATGATGAAGTACATCGCCTTCGGCATGATCGCCGCCCTCATCCTCGATGCCACCATCATCCGCATGCTGCTCGTCCCCGCCGTCATGCATCTGCTGCGCGAGGACAACTGGTGGGCACCCGGGTTCATCAAGAAGGCCTACGCAGTCATGGGTCACGGCTCCGACGGCCCGGAGACAACCGGTCCCACCGGCCCCACCCGTCCCCTCGACGAGGGTGAGGAGGTCACCATCCACGAGGCCGTGCCCGCGGAGGAGACCGTGGCCTCCCGCAGCGGGCGCAGCACCGCCGAGGATGAGGAACTGGTGCCCTTCGCCGAACTGATGTCCCGCCTGGAGAACAAACGCCGCTCCGGTGACAGCGACTAGGCGGGGCCCGGTGACCGTGCGCGGAGTGTTCAGCAACCCCTGGGTCAGGTGGGCCCTGTCCCTGCTGATCCTCGGTGCGATACTCTTCTTCCTCCGGGATCATCTCGAGTTCCTGCGCCGGGGCATCGGTGAGATCCGGAACGCCGACCCACTCAGCGTGGGACTCGCCCTGCTTCTGCTCATCGCCTCGTTCGTGGCCATGGCCGAGGTGATGGGCATCCTCCTGCGGGCCGGGGGTGTCCGGCCACCGCGCACCGCCACCACCGCACTGACCTTCGCCTCCAACTCCTGGTCCGCCACCTTCCCCGGTGGGCCGGCCCTGTCGGCGATCCTCACCTTCCAGGTGCAGCGCACCTGGGGTGCCAGCGTAGTCCTGTGTTCCTGGTTCTTCGTGCTCTCCAGTGCCCTGTCCACCATGTGGCTGGTGGCCCTGGGGGTATCGGCGGTGTTCTTCATGGGAGCCACCCTCAACCTGTGGTCCCTGCTGACCAGTTTCGTGCTCATGGTGGGCCTGTCTGGCCTGGTGTACTGGGGTGCCAACCACCCCGACCGGATGGAGAGTCTCGGTCGGGCCGTACTGCACCGCAGCAACCGGGTGTTGCGCAGGCCGGTGGAAACAGGCGTCGACAAGCTCGTCGAACACATCAGCCAGCTGCGCACCGTGACGCTCAGCGCCGGGAACTTCGCCGCGGCCACCACCTGGTCGCTGCTCAACCGGCTTCTCGACGCCGCATCCCTCTGGCTCTGCGTCTGGGCCGTCACCGGGGAACTCCCCTGGATCGAGGCGAGCCCGGACAACACCTCACTCGCCGGGGTGGTGCTGGCGTACACCACCGCGAAGATCGTCGGTTCCATCCAGGCGACCCCCGGTGGCGTCGGTCCCGTGGAGGCCGCCTACATCGCCACGCTCGTGGCCACCGGAATGACCGCCGTGGATGCGGCGGGAGCGGTCATCATCTACCGGTTACTGTCCTTCATCCTCATGTCGCTGATCGGATGGGTCATCTATTTTATGTATTTCACCCCCCGGGGACTGCGTGCCAACCGTGCCGTGGAAAGTGAATCAACCAAACGGGATAGCATGGAAACAGACCCACCCGGTGCGCACCGGCCCGCCCCCGATGCCGCCCATGACCCCAGCCCCTGAGAGGTAAATTCACGTGAACCGTTGGTTAGCCCTGCTCCTGGATGCGATCGCCATCGGACTCTTCGCACTGTTCGCCCGCATCGCCCACCAGAGCGAGGAGATGCCCCTCACCGCCGCCGGCTGGTTCAACACCATGCTCCCCTTCCTCGCCGGTGTGTTCCTCGCCTACCTGGTGGTCATCCTGCCGCTGAAGGCCCGTGCCGAGTTCATCCGGCCGGCCGGACTGTCCGTATGGGTCTTCGCCGTGGTCATCGGCCTGGTCTTCTGGGGCATCACCAATGGCGAGATCCCCCACTGGTCGTTCATGGTCGTGGCCACCACCGCCTCCGCGATCCTGGTCCTGGGCTGGCGTGCCCTACACCGCGTGATCCGTAAATAGGCCGACCCGGGCCGCAGTCCGGGCCACAGTCTAGGCCGCAGAGCACAAAAGTCCCCTTTACCCCCTCACTGCCCGCTCCATAGGCGGATTGAGGGGATAAAGGGGACTCTCTCGTCGGGGGTCTGTTAACTGAACAGGCCCTGCAGATAGGCCACGAATGTGGTGAGGATGTCGATTCCGGAAAGAACTGCCAGAATTGCCAAATGGGGTGAAATGGTACTGCAATTCCGGAGCACTGGTACTGCGTTCTGATCCCGTGGTACCGGCAGGCTCCCTCAAAAACAGGAAACCCGCCAGCATCAGGGACAGGGCCGTGCTTTTAGCTACTGACCATCGTGGGCAGCGATCCGCTCCCGACTGGTGATCTCACGCATATCCACCGTGCCTAAGGTGATCTTGCGAGACGATCTCGATAAACGGTTGACAATGGAATCCCCGGAGTTCTTATCCGGTAACACATCCAACCAATGCCCCGGAGTCGACTGCGACCCGATGATCGTTGCGTGAATATTCTCCCGATTCGCTAGAATCGCAAACAGGTCACTTGCAGTGCGTTCATCAACACCCACGGTGAGAAAATCATCCAGAATCAACACATCAACACCAAACAAGCCTGCCAGCATGTCCTCGTGTTCCAACGTGTCGATCCGAGTGACCGCCAAACGCCTAGCCAGATCATCCATGCGCCAATACGCCACCGAATAGCCGTTATGGCACGCAGAAATCCCCACCGCACAGGTCAGATACGTCTTCCCGGACCCCGTCGGCGACAAGATCAACAAGTTGGTCGGATCTGCACCCCAATCATGATTACCCAGACGCTTCATCGTCATCGGATTAAGATTTCGACCCTGTTCATAGCGAATTTCCGCGATCGAGGCATCCATAATAGGAAACCTCGCTTTCCTAATCGCCTCGGAAATACGTTTAGCCTCTCGATCCCTGGCCACCTGCTGGCCAGCCAACCGAAACGCCTCCTCCGGGGTTAGCACATCAGGATTATCGTCATCGATGTTGGCGGTGACGATCTCTTCAAAGGCCCTAGCCAAGCTACTGGCCCGCAGACTGCGAAACAACGCGTGATCATCATCATTAAACAGTGTCACTGGTTGCCCTCCTGCTCATCATCAAAAGACAAAGACGGAATATCATCGACCTCATAGGCGCTGGATGAGCGCAGAAACACACCCGTATCCAGATCCTGGACTGGTTGTGGTTTCACCAGATCAGGAGCCGGCGTCGGCGCAGATCCAGCAACGCTGCGTTTGTGGGTATCGCGGTTGGTGATAATCGATGACTGCAGCTTTTTGATCACCGAATACGTCGGGTACAGATCAGCATCAAGAAGCTCTTGGCAGGCCTGTTCCAACCCGCTGCGGCTTTTCCCGCCCAGCGTTTTCAGGATGTTTTGGCAGTCCAACCAGCCATGGGCATGATGGGCGTGCCGATTGATCATCATCTCGATCACCGTGGTGGTCGCGGGACCAACCAGGCGTGCCTGGTTGATAAACCACTGGTCACTCCACAACTCTGCAGTATCCAGGTGTGCTGGTGGGACATGATCGGCGTGGGTGGAATATTGCCCGAAGCGCCCATGGAGTCGACGGTGCGTAGCCACAACCTGATCTCCGGCAAAGACCGTGATGTCGGTGTTGGATAACCGGGCTTTGACGGTGGATCCCACA
This sequence comes from Corynebacterium efficiens YS-314, assembly GCF_000011305.1. NCBI lineage: Bacteria > Bacillati > Actinomycetota > Actinomycetes > Mycobacteriales > Corynebacteriaceae > Corynebacterium > Corynebacterium efficiens. The sequence continues at coordinate 2,873,932 of NC_004369.1, forward strand.
AGTTTCCAGGGCACCGAGTAGTACTGCTTATCGCAGGAAATATGGTAGTTGCGCTGGACTTTTAGCTCCTTCCACTCATAGGAGGTGTAGTCCTGATCCGGCAGTGGGATCAGCAGGTGGCGTTCTTCAGCCTGGAATTGCTCGTTCCTGCGTGTCCCATCTACCCGGACGATGTCGTAGTTGATCTCATGGACCTGATCAGCAACGATGTCCTCAATCTGGTCGATGCTGTGGAAGGGGCCTTCCATTTCCAGCACCCCCAGGATGCGGCTGTAGGCGATTTGAACGGATCGTTCCACCCCGGCCTTTTGTTTCGGGGCTCGGACATCAGTCGGCATCACGGCAGTGTTGTAGAACTTGGCCAATGCTTCATACTCAGCACTCACGGCACGGGCGGGGTCGTTTTTCTTCGGCCGGTAGATCGCTGCGGTGTCATTGTCAGGGACCAGGACAAACGGGGCCCCGCCGAAGTAGCGCAGTGCAGCGATATGGCAATTCAGCCAGGCCTTGATATCCATGGTGAAACTGGGGTGGACATACATCATCGATGAGTACGGCAAAACCGCGGTGAAGAAATGCACCTTGCGTGCCTGGCCGGTGATCCGGTCGGTGATCTTGATGGTATCGCCTGCCCAATCAACCTGCATCGTGCGTCCTGGCTGGTGATGCAGCGTGCGGTAGAGGTCATGGGCGTCGACATAGGCATGGAAACGCTGGCAGTAATGCGAGTAGGAATAGGGCTGTTTAGCTGCACTGCCTGCTTCGACGAGGTAGTAGCGCCAGTCCAGCAGGAGGGTGTGATGCGGATTGGTTTTCAGCCGGTGCAAGGTGGTGGCAAAGTCTGGTGCCAGGTACTTCGATTCTTGCGGCAGCCCACGGAGGGGATTTTTCCACTCCTCGAGTTCCTCATCGGTGATCTGGCTCAGTGAGTGCAGCGTGATCTGATGGGCGTCGATGAGCTTATGCGCTGCGGAGATGTCTCTGCGCGAGCATTTCAGCCTGGTGCTGATGGTGGTATAGGAATCACCGAATAGGACTGCGGTGATGATGTCCCGGGTAGAAGCCATGGTTCCTCCATGGAAGTAAGGGGGCGTGTCACGGCTATCAGCGGATGTGCTGTAGCCGCCACCTTTATTTCTACCTGCGGTACCACTGGATCAGAATGGGGTACCACGATCCCCGGAATCCCGGTACCCCAAAACCCCATTTGGCACAGAATTGTCATGGTGTTCGGCCTCCTTGAGCTGCTTGTCAGATCAGCATGGTGTGTTTTCACGCTCATCTAAATGGGTAAAACGGGTGCGCCCGATGATAGTCATAAAACTCGAGACGCATGGCCGGGAGACCTCATGGGACACCTCATGCGGCAGCTCACGGCGACAGATAAACCGGGCGCATCCCCCGCGGTGGTTCCTCCACGGGGATGCGCCCGGCCCTGATCAATCCGCTTATAGGCGGATCCCTGCACTACATCGGCAGGATGGTGTGCTTCTTCGGTAGATCCCTGACATCCTTGGTGGCCAGCTGGCGTACGGCCTGACGCAGCATCAGGCGGGTCTCGGCGGGCTCGATCATGGCATCGATATAACCGCGTTCGGCGGCGACGTAGGGGCTGGTCATGTTCTCATCGTAGAAGTCCATGAAGACCTTCTTCATGTACGCCCGCTGGGTGGGGTCCTCAATGGCCTCCAGCTGTTTGCCCTGGATCATCACGACAGCGGCCGCGGCACCCATGACGGCGATCTGGGCGGTCGGCCAGGCGAAGTTGAGGTCGCCGGTGAGGTTCTTGGAACCCATGACCGCGTAGGCGCCGCCGTAGGCCTTGCGGACGATGAGGGAGATCTTCGGTACGGTCGCCTCCACCACGGCGAAAGCCAGCTTGGCTCCACGGTGGATGAGACCGGCACGCTCCTGCTCCACACCGGGCAGATAACCCGGGGTGTCCACAACGAATATGACGGGGATGTTGTAGGCATCGCAGATGCGGATGAACCGGGCGCCCTTGTCGGCGGCATCGGCGTCGATGCAGCCGGCCTTCTCGATCGGCTGGTTCGCCACCACACCCACGCTGCGGCCGTCGATCCGGGCGAAGGCGGTGATGAGGTTGGGGGCGAACTCGGCCTGGATCTCCAGCAGGTCCGGATCATCGAAGAATTTCGACAGCAGGTCATGCATGTCATAACCCTGGTTGGTGTCATCCGGCATGAAGGTGTTGAGGGATTCGTCGTATGCGATCTCCTCATCGGTGGGGGCGGCGTAGACGGGGGCCGGGTCATCACAGGTCAGGGGCAGGTAGTCGAGGAGGTCCTTGACCAGGTTGAAGGCCTCGGTCTCATCCTGGGCGATGTAGGAGACATTGCCGTTCTGCATCTGCTGGGATGCGCCACCCAGATCGGCGGAGGTGATCACCTCACCGGTGACCTCCTTGATCACCGCGGGGCCGGTGACATACATCTCGGTCTCGCCCTCCACGGCGATGACGAAGTCGGTGGTCACCGGGGCGTAGACAGCACCACCGGCGGATTTACCGAGCATGATGGAGATCTGCGGGCTGCGGCCGGACAGGGGCAGCTGACGACGGGCGATCTCGGAGTACATGGCCAGGGAGGTCACCGCATCCTGGATGCGGGCACCCCCGGAGTCCTGGATACCGATGACCGGACACCCGATGCGGATGGCCATGTCCATGACCTCACTGACCTTGCGGCCGAAGGTCTGGCCCACGGAGCCGCCGTAGACGGTCTTGTCGTGGGCGTACACGGCAACCGGGCGGCCCTCGATGCGGCCGTAACCGGTGACCACACCGTCGGAATAGGGGGCGTCCGGTTCGTCGGGAGTACGACCCAGTGCGCCGATCTCCACGAAGGAGCCGGCATCAAGAAGCGCGTTGATGCGCTGTCGGGGGGTGGAACGACCCTCCTCGTCGCGCTTCTTCCGGGCGCGTTCGCTTCCCGGGTCCTCGGCCTTCTCCAACCGGGCGCGAAGGTCCGCAAGCTTCTCTGCAGTGGTGTTGTTACTCAACTTCCGTCAGCTCTCCGTCAATTCTTCTTCCGGGAAATCTCTTCGATCCGGCGACTCATATGAGCACCGACCTTAGCGATCACCGGCTCATCGACGATGGCCAGATGATCGCCGCTGAGCTGGATGACCTCCAGATCCTCAACGATAACCGACCAGCCACCATCAGGATCAATATGGGCATAGTTGGGCTCGAGCTCGATGGCTCCATCATGCATGCGCTCCGCACGGAACAACAGCACCGGTACATCAACCTCGGCCCAGCGGGAGAAGTCCAGCTTGTCCAGGATGCGGTTGTCCACGAAGGAGGCACGCTGATGCTCGAGGACACCGGCGGACAGTCCGTGCTCGGAGGCATCGGTGGTGGCCAGGAACTCACCCAGCATGTTCAGCAGACCATCCTCACCGGCCATGTCGAGAAGCTCATAGGGCACGTCGAATTCCAGGCCGTAGGTGTTCCGCGCGAAGTTGGAGTAGCGCTCCCACCGGGCCCGGGTCTCCTCCGGGGTGTCCGGGATCGGGGTGGACGGGCGGACGGTGTCCAACAGTGCGATGGTGGCCACCTCAACATCGGTGTCCTGCAGCTTATGGGCGACCTCGAAGGCGAGGGCACCACCGAAGCTCCAGCCACCGAGTACCACCGGCAGGCCATCGGAGTATTTCACGATGTCCTCGATGTACTGCGCGCTGCGCTCCTCGAGGCTGCCCTCGAGGCGCTCCACGCCGTAGACCGGGACATCGGCGGGCAGGCGGCGCATCAGTGGCTGGTAGACCACGGAGGAACCACCGGCCGGGTGGAACATGAACACGGCGGGCTTGGTGGATCCCTCCTCGCGGGCACGCAGCACGCGGATATTGCCCTCGACCTCGGTCTCCAGGCCCTCGCGGACCATGTCGGACAGGGGTTCCAGGGTTTCCGCGGCCAGGACCTGCTCGGTGGTGATCTCCACGCCGGAGCGCTCGGTGAGACGTTCGGCGATCCGGGTGGCGGTATCCACGTCGATCTCCGGCAGTTCGCTGGTGATACCGGCGGCGGCCTTGCCGGTCAGGCTGGCCCAGGTTCCGAACACCATGCGCTCGGAGGCATCACGCGGGGCGACACCCACGCCGGTGGCACCGGTCTTAGGTGCAGCATCAGAGGTGGTGGGGGCCTCGGTCACCTGGGCGGACCCGCCCAGTGCACCGGCCGGGTCGGCGAGTGCCGCGGGTGCCTCGGAGACCTCGGTGGCGGCGTCGGAGGCCACCTCACCGGCAACATCGGTGCTGGTCACCGCACCGATCGGTCCGTCGGTGAGTACGGTGTTGGCGGGCTCGCCGGTGGCTGCACTGTCAGAGTCCCCGTTGGTGCGGCCGGCCACCAGCTCCTCGACGAGGGTGACGGCGTCGGCGACGGAGGCGTCGCGAAGCACCTGCACCTGCAGCGGCGGGATCTGGAAGTCGTTCTCGATGCGGTTCTTGATGCGCATGCCCATCAGCGAATCCAGACCGAGGTCGATCAGGGGCAGCTCGCGGGGCAGGTCATCGACGTCATAACCCATCGCCTCGGAGACGATCGCGCGCATGCGCTCCTCCACCGTCTCGGTGGCGGGATCCCAGCGCACGGCCTCGAAATCGAGGGGCAGGTCGGACAGCTGCGCTGGTGGTTCCGGCAGCTCCGACTCGATCGGCTCGGACGTCACGTCGAAGCCCGGGGCGGCGGCGAAACCCTCGGCGACCAGGGTGGTGGTGCCACCGGTGACCTTGTACACCGACAGGCCCAGACCACCGAGGTTCCGGGCGACCACCGTGGTGATCTCACCGCTGGGGGGAAGCATATCGCGTTCGTCGACAGCCACCAGGGAGGACCCCGGCAGCACGGCGTCGGCGGCGGTCTCCATGATCGCGATGGCGGACGGAGCCAGCTCGGCGACGGTGGTGAAGGCGACGTTGTTGTTCGGCAGGGTCACGCGGGTGCCCGGCAGGTCGGCGCTGGCACCGCTGCTGGGACGGGCGGAGGTCCAGAAACGCTGGTGCTTCCAGGTGATGGTCGGCGGGTCGATGAACTCGCCCTCGCCGTAGAGCTGACCGAAGTCCACCGGGGCACCGGCGACATACAGCTTGGCCATCAGGTCACGCAGGGACTCCGCCTCGGACACCTTACGCTTGAGGGTGAACAACAGCTGCGCGTCGGGCTTGCCCACGGTGAATGCGGTGTTCATCATGCCCATGAGGGCGACCGGGTTCGGGGAGATCTCCACCAGGGTGTTGTGGCCCGCGGCGAAGGCGGCCTCGGTTGCACTCTGGAAGTACACGGAGTTGCGGGTGCAGCGCAGCATGTAGTCGGCGTCGTGGACGACGCTGCCCACCGGGTAGGTCACGCCCTGGTCCACGGAGCTGAACAGCGGGATCTGCAGGGGCTGTGGTTCGATACCGGCGATCTCACCGGCGAGTTCACCCAGCAGCGGTTCGACGGCGCTGGTGTGGCCGGCGCCCTTGACGTTGAGCAGACGAGCGAATTTGCCCTCCTTCTCCAGTTCCTCGACCAGGGCGATCACGGCCTGGCGGTCACCACCGACGGTGGTCATGCCGGGGGCGGCGTACACGGCCGGTTCAATGTCGGGTAGGTCTGCGTGTCCGGCGTTGAACTCCTCGAGTGCCTCGGTGGACAGTTCCACCACGGCCATGGCACCCAGCTGGTCCTCGGGCAGGGACTTCTCGCCCTCACCCATGAGGCGGGAACGGTGGCTGGCGATGAGCATGGTGTCGCGGTCGGACAGGCCACCGGCGGCGTAGGCCGCGGCGATCTCACCCATGGACATGCCCATCACGGCCGCCGGGCGGATACCGAAGCTGGCGAGCAGGTCGGTCAGCGCGATCTGGATCGCGGTGATGGTGACCTGCGCGGTTTCGGTGTCATAGGTCTGCTCATCATCGATGACGATGTCCATGATGGACCAGCCGGACTCGAACTTGACCATCTCATCGAGTTCCTCGATGCGTTCGCGGAACTGCGGGGACAGCGAGCAGAGATCCTTGATCATCTTGCGGTGCTGGGATCCGAAACCGGAGTAGACGAACACCGGGCCGTTGGCGGCCGGGGCGTCAGCGGTGGAGATGCCCACGCTGACCTTTCCCTCGGCGACCTGACGCAGGCGCTTGACGGCCTCCTCGATGCTGCTGGCGAGCACCACCGCGCGGGAGCGGCCGTGGTTGCGTCGTGCCAGGGCGCGGGCGACGGGGGTGAGATCCTCGTCGCGACGGCCCTCCAGGAAATCGGCCAGGTCGGCTGCCGCCTGTCGACGGCGCGACGGCAGGTGTCCCGACACCGGCAGCGCGACCATGACGTCGGCGAGCTGCGCGGACCGGGGCCTGCGCCCCTCCAGGTCGGCGGTGTAGTCCTCCGGGTTGAACTCGGAGACCACCACGTGGGCGTTGGTGCCACCGAAACCGAAACCGGACACACCGGCCAGGGCACGGCCGCTGTACTGCGGCCACTCGCGGGGATCCTCCACAACCTCGATGCGTTCGGCATCGAAGTCGATGTAGCGGTTGGGGCCTGCGTAGTTCACCGACGGCGGCAGGGTCTTGTTCTTCATCGCCAGGACGACCTTGATGATGCCGGCGATACCCGCAGCGGATTCGGTGTGACCGAAGTTGGTCTTGGCCGAACCCAGCAGGGTCGGGGTGGCGCTGTCACGCCCCTGACCGAGCACCGCACCGATGGCCGTGGCCTCGATCGGATCACCCAGGATGGTGCCGGTACCGTGGGCCTCCACGTAGTCCACGGTGGTGGGATCCACGCGGGCATCCATGTAGGCACGCTGGAGCACATCGATCTGGGCATCCGGGTTGGGGGCGGTCAGGCCGTTGGAGTGGCCATCGGAGTTCACCGCGGAACCCTTGATCACCGCGAGGATCTCATCCCCGTCGGCGATGGCATCGGAGACGCGCTTGAGCACGACCACACCGGCGCCGTCGGACCGCACGAAGCCGTCGGCGTCATCGGAGAAGGCGTGGATCTTGCCGGTCGGGCTGATCACACCGAGTTCAGCGAAGGCGGTGGTGACAAACGGGGAGGCCAGGATGTTCACGCCACCGGCGATGGCGTGGTCGGCTTCACCGGAGCGCAGTGCCCGCACCGCCTGGTGGACCGCCACCAGGGAGGAGGAGCAGGCGGTGTCCACGTTGATGGACGGCCCACGGAAGTCGAAGGCATAGTTGATGCGGTTGGCCACGATCGCGCTCGAGGTGCCGGTCAGTGCATAGGGGTGCGCCTCGGCGGGGTCCGCGGCGATCATCATGCCGTAGTCGTTGTTGGAGGAGCCGATGAACACACCGACGGACTCACCGCGCAGGGAACTGGGCGCGATGCGGGCGTTTTCCAGGGACTCCCAGGTCAGCTCCAGGAGGATGCGCTGCTGCGGATCCATGTTGGCGGCCTCGAGCGGGGACAGACCGAAGAACTCGGCGTCGAAGCTGGCGATGTCCTGCAGGTAGCCACCGACGGTGGAGAACTCCTCCATCTTGCGGGACATGACCTCATCACCGGCGTACTCGGACCAGCGGCCGATGGGCAGCTCACCGATGCCGTCACGGCCCTCCACGAGCAGTTTCCACATCTCGTCGGTGTTGCCGGCACCCGGGAAACGGGCCGCCATGCCCACCACGGCGATGTCATGATTGCCGGGGGAGGACCCCAGGGGGGTGTAGTTGAGGTCGCGCTTGACATTGGAACGCTCCGGCTCGCCATCGATGAGCCGCTGAGCCAGACCGCGGATGGTCGGGTACTCATAGGCGATGGTGGCATCCAGGGTGATATCCAGCAGGTTCTCCAACTCACCGGAGAGGACCACGACATCACGGGATGAGAGACCGAAGGTCTCCATCGCCTTGTCATCCGACACCTCCTCGGCGGGCAGCCCGGTGGTGCGGACAACCCAGTCCCGAAGCCAGGTGCGGACCTGTTCAGCGGTCATCTTCTGATCCGACGATTGGCTCTGTCCCATATGGATGGCCTCAGCCTTTCACAACGATTGATTCTTAAACTGATGTTCTTCCATTGTCCACGGTTGCAGACCATTCTTACACTGCCTGCCGCCGGTGCCTGCCCCACCTGCGCGGTTACGCATGACAGGGGCCTGGAAAACGCTTATCCAGAACTCTATCGCCCCACGCGCCACAAATGTTTCATCCGCAGTTCATGAACCGTTTGAATCCAGAATTCAACAAAGCTTAAAGCTTAGCAATACCAAAGCCCCCGATAGGAAATCCGGGAGCTGACCTCTCCGTTCAGCAACCGCACCACCGGGGGCTCCTCTCAGATCACACCGTGACCGGGAATCGGACTACCTGCCTTCGGCGAGGTAGTTGCGCTGGTTCACCCGGCGGGCGATCTTGCCGGAGGAGGACCGTGCGATCTCATCCGGTGCGAGGATGCGGATATCCTCCGGCACCACACCGTGGGCGTTGCCCACCGCGGCGCGGATGGCCTCGATGGCGGCGTCATCACCGGATTCATCGGCGTTGTTGTCGCGCTCGGCCAGGATGATGAGCTTCTCCACATCATCACCGGGGATGGCGAAGGCGGCGACGGAATCGGCGCGGACATGCGGGGAGGCCTGCTGGACGGTGTATTCGATGTCCTGTGGGTAGTGGTTGCGGCCGGCCACCACGATGAGGTCCTTGATACGTCCGGTGATGTAGAGCTCACCGTCGACGATGACACCCAGGTCACCGGTGGCCATCCAGTAGTTGTCGTCCTCGGCGCCCTCGGCGCGGGAGTTCTCCGGCAGGCGGTTCTTCAGACGGTTGCGGAAGGTCTCGGCGGTGTCCTCCTCGCGATCGAGGTAACCGGCGGCGGTGTTCTCACCGTGGGTCCAGATCTCACCGATCTGACCGTCCTCCAGCTCGGTGGCGGTCTCCGGGTCGACGATGACGAGCTGCTGCGGCCTGGCCACCTGGCCGTTGGAGATGAACGCCACGGCATTCTCATCCCCCTTCTCCACCATGACCACACGGTTCTCGGTGAGGGCCTCACGGTCGAAGTAGGAGATCAGGGGACGGTTCTCGGTCTGGGGTGTGGTCACCAGCAGGGACGCCTCAGCCAGTCCGTAGGAAGGACGCAGGGACTGCACCGGCAGGCCGTAGGGCTCAAATGCCTCCCGGAAGGCGGTCACGGCCTTCTCGGTGACGGGCTCGGAACCGATGACGATCGCATCGAGGGCGGAGAGATCCAGCTCCTCGCCCTCGGCGGGCTTGGCGTAGCGCGCGGCCAGCTCCAGGGCGAAGTTCGGGACCACGGTGTAGACGTTGGTGTCACCTTCACGGCGGTTGAGCTGCTTGATCCAGCGGGAGGGCTGCTGCACGAAGTCACGGGGGCTCATGAACTCGTTGTCCAGACCCAGCATGGTGACGAACGCCGCCAGGATGATGCCCATGTCATGGTGCAGCGGCAGCCAGAACACCAGGCGCAGCGGGGTCTGGATCTTCACCGCGGAGAAGATCTGCAGCACGTTGGTGAGGATGGACCGGTTGGTCAGGACCACACCGGCCGGGGTGCGGGTGGAACCGGAGGTGTACTGCAGGAAGGCGGTCAGGTCGATCGGGGCGACCTGACGCATGGCGGACAGGCGCTTGCCGGCCTCGGTCATCATCGGGTTCTCGTAGGAGTCCGCCAGGGAATCCGGGAGGGAATCCACCGAGAGGATGCGGGGACGCTCGGCCGCGGGCAGCGCGGAGAAGTGCTTGCGCACCGCACCGGCGGAGTGGGAGTTGGTGAGCACGACCACCGGCTCGCAGTCGGCGAAGACCGCGGTGAGGTGATCGGCATGTCCGGGCTCGGTGGGATCGTACAGCGGCACCGGGACCACACCGGCGTAGATCGCACCCAGAAAGCTGAAGATGTACTCCGGGCTGTTGTTGGCCAGGATGGCGGCGCGGTCACCGATGGTGGCCACCTGCTGGAGACGTCCCGCGACAGCCTTGATGCGGGTGTTGATCTGCTCGCGGGTGTACTCCACCACCTTGCCCTCACGGGAGTCGGTGTAGTCCCAGAAGCGCATGCGGACCTTGTCGGCACCACCCTCAGCGATATCCGCCTGGTACATGAACTCTGCCATGGCGGCCAGTGTCATATACGGCGGCAGGTTCAGTTCGCCATCCTCGTCGAAGAATGAGCCGATCGCTTTATCCAGATCCATAATGTCCCTTTAACTTGTCGTTTCACTGGTCACCCAGACGCATCCCGGTGGGGGCCCGGCAGACTGACGGTCACCTTCCCCATCGTCCGGAACTGCTATTTCATTACTTTTGGAAATAACACTAGTCGAGTTTCGCAGGTCGCCTCCAACTGCGGGGCGGATTCCGGCAGGGGCAGGAGGGGCCTGTCGTCGACAAGCACCCCGGCGCTAACCGTTCTCGATGAGGTCAACGGCCCAGTCGACCAGCCAGGCGTTGGTGGTGGTCCCGGGGATCACGTCGGGGTTGGTGGCGTACTGGGCGTGGATGCCGTTGGCCGCCACCATCGCCAGCGCCCGGTCCAGCGCGTTGCCGATGTCGCGGGGGGCGTCACAGATGGAGTCATTCGCCGCACAGATGTCAAAGACGCGGTCATTGAGTTCACCGAAGCCACCGACGCGGGGACCACGCATGGTCGCCCCGGGGACGATCGGCTGGACCAGCAGGTTGAGGGGTTGCAGGGCGACCTCGGCACCCACGCCGGCCACGGGATTACCCACGGTCTGACCCACGCCGGGTTCACGACGACCATCCGCCACCAGGGCGACACCCCTGATGCGGTCGGCCGGAATGGCACCCTGGCCGGAGCCGAGCTGCGCAGCCAGATCCCCGGCGATCACCGCACCCTGGGAGAAACCGGCGATGATGAACTCGGTGAGCGGGCAGTCATTGTGCATGCTCACCAGCTCATTGGTCATCTTGGACAGACCCTCGGAGCGGGACTCGTCGTAGGTCATCTCGTTCTGGGAATTGATGTTGCGGAACTGCGCGGTATACGGCAGGGTCCACACCTTCACGGTGTCGGCATAGTAGCGCTCCTGGAGGGGCTGGGTGACCGAGAGCATGAAGGACCACGGGTTGGCCGTGGGGTTGATCGGATCGTCATTGGGCGCCGATTCCCAGGTTCCGGGCGCGGCGATGAACTCCACCGCCGGGCACCAGTCGGGTTGTTCCGGCGGGACGGAGGTTCCGGTGGTACCGGGCTCATCCGCGAGATCGGTTTCGTCGGTTGTGGTGACATACTGCACGATGCCCACGGTGATCAGGGTGAGAACAACCAGGACAGCGATGACGGTAAGGATTTTCCTCATCGGTTAACAATACGTCCGTTCGGCCGTTTCCCGAATCAGGGCGGACACCTCGCCGGCGCGTTCCTCCGGCACATCCACACGGTTCTGCACGATCAGCTGCCCGGCGATGGCATCGACGGTGACATTGTCGGTGCCCTCCTCCAGCGAGCGGCAGACGGTGCCGGCGGTGGCGATCATCTGCTCCTCCACCCCCTCAACGTCGATCCCGCCCTCACGCAGGCCGTCGAGCAGATCAAGCTCCTCCGGTGTGCGTTCCACCCCGGTGGTGGGCGGCTCGGTCATCTCGGCGGCCGGCCGGTCCTGCGGCTGCACCTGGTTGCCACGGGACGTGGGGCTTGTCGACGTCTCCGTGCCCGACCGCTCCTCCCCCGTCGCGGTTTCCCGCGCGATGGAGGTGCCGGTGCCTGAGTCGGTGTCGGCGGATGAGGGGTTGCCCTCGACCGTCACGCCACCGCATGCGGTGAGGACGGTCGCCGTCAGGACCGCCAGGGGGATGCCGGCTGCCCGTGTGAGGGAGGTGGGGAACTTCACAACTAGCGGCTCTCCTCGATGCGACCGTTCACCTGACGGATGGTGCCGTTCTGGAAGGTGATGGTCTCACCACCGGCGGCGATGCTGGTCTGGTCGGTGGTCGGCCAGCCGTACTCGCCCTGCTCATAACCCTTGGCACCCCACGCGTCGAAGATGCCGCCGCGGAGGATGTAGTGCGCGCCGGTGGAGGCGGACCAGTAGATGTTGCCGTTGGTGAACTCCTGGAAGGCACCACCCGGGATCAGGCGCTCATTGCCGGTCGGGAAACCGAGGGTGGTGGCGACACCGGGCTCCATGTACTTCGCGGAGATCGCACCGCGGACCCAGTAGGCGCGGTTCTGCGGGGTGCGCAGGACATAACCGCCCTGGAACTCCTGTGCCAGACCACCGTTGAAGTCCTTGGCCGGGCCGACGGGGTAGCCGAGGCCACCTGCCTCATAACCCTGGGTGCCCCAGGCGGTGAACATGTCACCGGGGATCTCCCACGGGCCGGTGGCTGCGGACCAGTAGATGGAACCGTTCTCGAAGTGGACGTAGCGGCCACGACCGTCCGGGGTGGACAGTTCGCGGGTCTTGGGGAAGCCCAGCCAGGAATCCGGTCCACCGAGCTCGGAGTAGCGGGCGTTGATGCGGCCAAACAGGCCGAAGGCGCCGGTATTGGGGGACCAGTAGGCACGGCCGTTGGTGAAGTCCTGGGCCCTGCCGACACCGTTGGCCACCAGGTACTCGTTGTTCAGGCAGGACCCGAGGGAACCGTCAGCGGTGGCGTCCGCGATGGCACCGAGGGCGACGCAGTCAGCGCCGCGGTCCTCCCTGGACATGCCGAGGGAGTCGGCCATGTACGGCCAGGCCTGGGTCATCTCGAACTGCCAGTAGGGCCAGGCGTGCACGCCCGAGGGGCGGAAGTTGGCGATCACGTTGACGCCTGCACCATTGGCCGCGTCGACGAAGGTCTGGCTGGTCATCCGGGAGATGAGCTCCAGGCCGACACCGGCGGCGTTGGCCGGGCCGGTGGCAACGGAACCGTCCTGGCCGTAGTCGTCGGCACCGGAACCGGCGGAGACATACACCTGCTTGCCGCGGAGCTGGTCGACGTTGCGCTTGGGGTCATTCTCCAGCCAGCGCTCGGAACCGGCCGGGCCCCACATGGCGTTGACGTTGTAGCCACCGGCGTCGGCAAGCGCTGCACCGATGGCGGCGGGCATGCCGTTGGAGGTGGTGTCCAGGTAACCGGAGAAGGAGCCGACGAAGTTGAACATCTCCGGGTTGTGGGTGGCGATGTTGACCGCCGCGGTACCACCCATGGAGATACCGGTGATGGCGCGCTCACCGTTGGAGCGGAAACCCTTGTCCAGGATGGGTGCCAGTTCCTCGGTGAGGAAGGTCTCCCACTGGTAGTTCTTGCCGTTGTTGGGCTCATTCCAGTCGGTGTAGAAGGAGCTCTCACCACCAACCGGCAGCACCACGATGGCGTTCTTGTCCGCGAAGAACTGCTCGATGTTGGTCTCGATGGTCCAACCGGACTGCTTCTCAATGGCGCGCAGACCATCCAGCGCCCAGATCTCCGGGAAGTCCCGGTCCGGGGAGGAGTACCAGTCACGGGGCAGCAGCAGCTGCACCTTGATCGGGCGCTCCGGCATCGCGGCGGACTGGATGCTCAGGACAACGTGGTGGGAGGTGACATACTCGGCGCTATTGACGCGGACACCTGCCGGCAGCCCCTCAATCGCAGGGTAGGTGACCTCACCCGCTGGCAGCGCCTCATCGCGGGGCGTCAGGTAATCGGTGAGGCCGCGGGTGATGCTGTCGAGCACCCCGCTGTCGATGATGTCGGATGATCCGAAGGAGGACTGCGCCACTGCCGCGGGACTTGCCAGGGAGAGGCTGAGGGCGATTGCTGTCGGCACAGCGCCAGCTGCGATCCAGAGGGAACGGCGCCTGGATTTCTTGGAACGTGATGCGGTGTCGCGCATGAAGTTGTCCTTCTCGTTATTTTCGGTGGATGCCATCACAGACTGTCTAACTTACTTCACGGTGACCCCTGGGGAGTTCCCCGCTCCCGGAGGGCCCCCGATCGGTGTAGGACTGCCTGTTATTAATAGAGATGTTCAGTTCTTCACTGTTTGTCGTCCGCGGCGGATAAAGGGTTACACCTCCAGGTGCGACCCGGGTCCATCCGCCACAGGACTCCAGAGTGCCCTCAAGTTTAAGTTCAACTTGAGGGTTTTTACAGTGACACACCGCAGGATACGGATTGTTTCCCGAACAGACAATGGCTGAGGGCAACATGGGAAGGCCCCCGGACGGGTGGGCAGCACACCGTACAGGGCCTGCCACCACATGACACCGCCCCGGCGGCGCAGCCCGCGGGCCGGTCACGGTTGCCATCCGGCTCAGCGTTGGCCACCACGCTTGTCGACGCCCCACCCACCCCGGTGGTTGCGGCAGCGCAAAAGGTCCGGCCCCCAGTGGGGAACCGGACCTTTCTACTCTTGCCCCTACCAGGCGTTCATGACGTTGAGAACGCGGTCCCTGGTCTTGTGCAGCTGTGAGCTGAACTGGGCCCAGGAGTGGATACCGGTGTTGGGGTAGTCAGCGGTGACGTTGAGTCCCTCTGCCCGGGCCTTGGCCTCCCACGCGCGGGTGGTGGCCAGGGAGACTGCCTCCAGGACGGAGCCGTTGATGCGGTGGTCCACCCGGGTGCCGTTGTCCTGGGGGCCCCACAGGCCGGAGGCCGCGGAGACGTAGACGTCCTTGCCGCGCAGTCCACCCATGTTCCAGAACGGATCGTTTTCGAAGCGGCGTGGGTTGATCACGGAGCCATACATGGCGTTGACGTTGAACCCACCAGTGTCCAGCATGGCCAGACGGAGCATGGTCTGCATGCCCGGTGCCGTGGTGGTGAGGTAGCCGGAGTAGGACATGGCCTGGCGGAACTGGCCCGGGTGCTTGGCCGCCAGGTTCAGCGCGGCGGTGCCACCCATGGACAGACCGGCGACGGAATTGTTGTTCCGGGCCACACCGAAGTGCTGTTCGAGATAGGCCGGGAGCTCAGCGGTGAGGAAGGTCTCCCACATGTAGACAACCGGTTCAGCGGAGGACAGGGTTGCCGGGTGGTTCCAGTCCGCGTAGAAGGAACCGGCGCCACCAACCGGCATCACGAGAGTGATGTTGTGCGGGGCGTAGAGGGCTGCCGCGTTGGTGTCCACCAGCCAGGCGTTGGACCAGGTGGTGGCACGCATTCCGTCCAGCAGGTAGAGGCCGGCATTACCACCACGCTGCGCGGGCTGGATCTGCACCGCGATGTTACGGCCCATGGCGGGCGAGTAGACATCACAGCGCTGCACCCAGTAGCCCACACCGTCCCAGTCGCAGTGGCCTGTGGAATCAGGGCGCAGCCAGTCACGGTTGGCCGCCTGGGCGGTACCGGTACCAACGACCATGAGACCAGCCGCGGTTGCGAGTGCTACCAGCAGGGCGAGGAGCTTGTGGCTCACCGCGCCGGCACGCGAAAATACGGACATGTTTCTCCTCCGGCAGAAATAGATGTGAAAGCCCGACACGGCTTGGGGGCCGGTCATCTTTAATGCCTATCTTGGTTACCGGACGACACGTTACCAACGCGTGATCTGCTTTGGTAGTCGTAAGAGGTGTCTGTGAACTGCTACCGTGACCTTTCCGTTGCCTTGGGGGAAGCGTAGAGGGGTTCGCCACGGGGCTCGTCAAGCTGTATTTCCACTGGCCAGGCGATCGTCGGGAGATCCTGCGGGGATGCGGTCGGGGTTTCTGCAGAATTTTTCAGAAGATCCGCCGGATCATCAGAAATTTCTAATGTTCGCCCGTCGGTGAGGGCGTGTTTGATGTTGCTCACAAAACGTTGGAAGGACATCGGTTCGCGGTAGGCCTCGAACAGCTCCACCAGATCCGGGTGACGCAGCGCCTGGCGGGCCTGGGCGGTCTTCTCCGGGTCGATCCAACCCGGGGTGTTGGCCAGCGGGGTGGCGGATTCAGCCACCTGCCACTCCAGGTCCATGAGTTTGTCATGGCCGATTCGTCCACCCTCGATACGGGGCTGGCGGGCCGCCAGCGGGGTGGCCAGACCGATCAGGTCGGTAACACGCACATCAAGAGGGGCATTCATGGATGTCATACCCAGGTTCACCATGAACACGGTCGGCGGGAGGTAGGCGAGGTCACCGGCCTCCTCCCCCTCCATGCGCGGGGTGGTGATCCAGTCGTTGCCGCCCTCCGGGGTCTTGATCGCCAGCTGCTGACCCGTCGGATTCACTAGCGTCTGTGTCTGCATCACCTCCACATAGTTCTCCATGAACTCCACCCCGAGGAAGTCCTCCGCGTACATCGGCGGGTTGTCCTCATCGCGGTTGGTGAAATCAATCCAGAACTCACGCTCATCCACGACGTCACCACCATCGTTCTCCCAGTCATGGCCGTTGATGTAGACCACCGTGGACCAGATCCACACCGCCACCACGAGCGCACCGGCCGCCAGGTCCCTCCAGGTGCGGTCAACCACGCTGATGGGGATGACCGCCATCGGCAGCAGCAGAGCGAACAGCGGTGGCAGGAGCATGCGGGCGTGCATGAAGTCGCCGCCCACACGGATGACGTAGAGGATGTGGAGGAACGCACAGAGGACAACCAGGGCGATCACCACGGCGGGGGTACGCAAATCGAGGCGGGTGGGGCGTCGAAAAGCAGTGCGTTGCAGACGCGACACCGTGACCACCCCGGCCGCGATGAGCAACACCAGCCCCAGCCAGAGGTTGTAGGGGCCGGTGAAGTTGAGCACATACTCCCAACCGGTCCCCCACATCGAATCCGTCGCCGACTTCGCCACCGCGGTATGCGGCACGAGCAGGCCGTAATAACCCATGCGGAAGATCTGATACCCACCCGGCACCGGCAACGCGACAGCGATGATCCCCAGCATCACGCGCCACGACGGCGCAGTCACCAACAACAGGACCCCGGTGAGCCCGCCATACAGCGCGAGCTCAGGGCGGATCAACCAACTCAGACCCGCCCAGAACGCCAGCACATACGTGATCGCCCCGGCATGGAAACGATCCGTGGCCCGGCGCCCCTTCGACGCCGGCCCCGACGTCGCCCACAACACCAACAGCAGCCACCACACCGCGATCCAGAACAGCGCCAGACCCCACTCCAGACCCGACGTGGCGAAATCACGCGCCGGCGACAGACTGAAATACCCGATGACACCCGCCGGCAGCAGAACAACCATCCGGTTGCGGTGCAGATGCGCGGTACCCAGCACACCGATCATCGCCGCACCCGTGGTGAACAGGATCGCCAACCACAGGGCGATATCCT
Source organism: Corynebacterium efficiens YS-314 (assembly GCF_000011305.1). Classification (NCBI taxonomy): domain Bacteria; kingdom Bacillati; phylum Actinomycetota; class Actinomycetes; order Mycobacteriales; family Corynebacteriaceae; genus Corynebacterium; species Corynebacterium efficiens. The sequence goes on from NC_004369.1 coordinate 2,891,139, forward strand.
CCAGGCGCATGTCAGAGACCAGCGCCCACACATAGATGAGGTACTGCCACAGGGTGGAGGTGTTGGCCTCCACACGCTCACCGGCATTGAACACCGGACCGTTGCCCGCCAGGAGATTGCGGACAGTCCGCAGCACAATCAGGCCATCATCACTGATCCACCTGCGGGTCCACCCCGCCCAGAACGCAAAGACACCCGCGGTCAGCGTGGCCAGGATCGTCGTGACGAGAGTGATGTTGGGAGCCTGCCTCGGAGCTCTGGTGGATCCCGTCGAAGCACCAGATTCCGGACGTGGGGTGGTTAACGTCATGAGGCCACATGCTATCACCGCCCCCACCCTCAACAGTTAATGGACATGCTGGTCAGAGGCGCTTATCAGGCAGTATTCCGGGGGCCTCGGCTGTTTCCGGGTCGCGCTGGGGGTGTTTGTGTACCGGGATGGGTGCCCAGGGCCTGGACGGGGGTCAGCTGTTGTCCTGTGAGCGCGGGACTGCTCACACACCAACAGATGGGCTCGAAACCGCCGTGCTGGCGGCCGAGCACCCCACAGCTGTTGTCCTGGGAGCGCGGGACTGCCCACAGCCCAACAGATGACCCCGAAACCGCCATCCCACCACCCAGAAACCCCCCAGATGTTGTCCTGGGAGCGCCCACCTGCTCACACACCAACAAACACCCCCACCCCAAAGCAACACGCCCCGGCCGCCACCCTGCACGCAACAGGACAGCAGCCGGGGCGCAACAAGCACTCCCGCAGGAAACAACTACAGCATCGGCATGATGTAGACGGCGATCACGATGCAGACCAGCCAGGCAACGGCGAGGATCTGCAGGACACGGTCGCTGAGGGCGACTTCGTCGGGGGCGCCACCGTCGCCGGTGTCCACACCAGCGGCGTAGCGGAGGATGGCCACGGTGAACGGCACCATGGAGATCTGGTACCAGGGGCCGGCGTCGTCGGAGGCCTGGGAGAGGTCGAAACCCCACAGGGAGTAGGAGATAACCACTGCGGTCGCGGCCATGGTCCAGACGAAGCGCAGGTAGGTGGGAGTGTAGCTCTCGAGGGATTTGCGGATCTTGGCGCCGGTGCGCTCCGCGAGGAGGATCTCGGAGTAGCGCTTACCGGAGGCCATGAACAGGGAGCCGAAGGCCGCGACCAGCAGGAACCACTGGGACAGTTCGATGCCCGCGGCGACACCGCCGGCCATGGCGCGGAGCATGAAACCGGAGGAGACCAGCGCGATGTCGATGACCGGCTGGTGTTTCCAGCCGAAGCAGTAACCCAGCTGCAGTGCGATGTACACACCGACCACGGCGGCGAGGGCGGTGCCGTCGGTAGCCAGGAGGGACAGCCCAAGGGCGGCGATGATGAGGACCACGGCCATGGCGTAGGCGAGGCCGATGGGCAGGACACCCGCGGCGATCGGGCGGAAGCGCTTGGTGGGGTGGGCGCGGTCGGCTTCGACGTCACGGGCGTCGTTGACCAGGTAGATGGAGGAGGCCGCGAAGCAGAAGACGATGAAGGCGAGGGCGACGTCGAGAAGCGTGCGCTGGTTGAAGATGGCGTCGGCACCCGCGGCGAGTGGCGCGGCGAGCACGAGGACGTTCTTGACCCACTGCTTGGGGCGCAGCGCCTTGATCATGCCATCGGCGAGGTTCTTCGGCGGCTGTCGTTTCTTGCCGTCGGTGACCAGTGCCGAGGTGTGCGGCTCGGAACCCAGGTAGTCATGTTGACGTTCCGGGTGCTCGGCGGGATGACTGCCACCCGGGACGGTTATCTTGTCACTCACGCGGTTGCCCTTTCAATCTTGTGGACGGCTTCGGCGGTGGCCGCGCCCAGAATCGTGCCTGCGAGCACATCAGTTGGGTAGTGGACACCGAGAACCATACGCGACAACGCCATCACAGGAATGCCCAACAGAGGCAGGGGGGATCGGGTGATGCGAGCCAGGTACACCATCGTCGCGGTGGTTGAGGTGGCATGAGAGGAGGGGAAGCTCAGCTTCGAGGGGGTGCCCACCCCGATCTGGATCAGGGCGTCGTGGGGGCGTTTGCGCCGCACGATGCGTTTGATGATCACCGAGGCGGCGTGACTGGTCAGCGCCGCGACGAACAACCCGCCCCAGGAACGACGGCGACGCTTGTCGACGACCACCCCCGCCGCCCCGAGCGTCAGCCACCCTGCGGCATGCTCACCGAGCAGGCTCAGGCTTGTGGCGGTCTTGACCACACCCGGCACCGGCAGGAGTGCCTTCTGGATCCCCAGCAGGATCTCTACTTCTCTACTGCTCATTGAACACCTTGCCCCATGATTCGCGGCTGACCAGCCCGGGATGTGCGTGGCGGTAGCGGGTGCGCAGTTCGTCGAAACGCTCTGCCACCTGCTTCTGCAGGCGCAGGGCCTCCCTGCCCAGCTCCTTGGCCTGTTCGCGGTCGCGCTTGCGGTAGACCACCCCGCGGCCGTCGGCGGTGGTGACGGTGGCGCCGTCGACACGCGAGAGGCTGAACCAGCGGGCCTCGATCGGCGCGAAGTTGGCCTGGGGCACCTCGTGGTGGGCCTTGTTCTCCCGGGACAGGGTGTGCTTGAGCCCCTTGGCCAGCCACACAGCCTTCTTGAGAGGGGCCAGGCGGCCACCGATGTCCTTGGTGGGTACACCCGGCGCGCCGGTGGGGCCGGGCAGCTCGGCGGCGCTGGGCAGCATGACGGCATCGGGGTAGGTCTTGCGGATCGCGGCGATGCGCGGCAAGGAGGTCTCGAGGATGTCGAAGAGCTGCTCAGGGCCAGCGAGGAAGTCCTTCATGGCCTCGTTCTGGATGGCCACGGTGGAGTACTCCAGGCACAGCAGGTGCTTGAAGGTGGCCTTCTGCATGGAGCGGATGATGCCGTCGACGGGGCCGTCGTGGTTCATGGCAGCCACGATGAGGCGGTTACGCAGGTGGAAGTAGGCCTGCCAGTCGATGGCGTCGTCCTTGTCGGACCAGGCCATGTGCCAGATGGCGATGCCGGGCCAGGTGGCGGTGGGGAACCCTGCCGCCCCGGCGCGCAGGCCGTATTCGGCGTCGTCCCATTTGATGAACAGTGGCAGTGGCTGGCCGATCTTCTCGGCGACCACGCGGGGGATCATGCACATCCACCAGCCGTTGTAATCGACGTCGATACGCCGGTGCAGGTCGCGGGAGTTGGGGGCGTCCGGGTCGTCGTCGTAGTTGCCGCGGTCGGACAGCGGGTGCTTGGAGAAGTCATGGTCATAGTGCACATGCGGGGCGGAGGTCCACATGAAGTCATGGCGACCGACCACCTCGCCCATGGAGTGCAGGTGGCTGCGTTCCTGGAGGTTGAGCATCTGACCACCGATGAGCATCGGCGACTTGGCATAACGGGCGGCCTGCAGGGCACGCAGGACGGAATCCGGCTCGATGGCGATGTCATCATCCATGTAGAGGATGTAGGGACTCTTGCTGGCGCCCGCCTCCCCCGTGCCATCCACGCCACCGAGGGCCTCGAACATGATGCGGGAATAACCGCCGGAACCACCGAGGTTGCCCTGGCGGAACTCGAAGAAACGGTCGCCGAAGGCCTCCGTGGCGGCCTGGTAACCGGGCTCATCGGCCGGATGCTTGTTGCCCTGGTCGGGCATGAGCACCGCGTCGATGACGGCATCCACGGCCGGGTCGGAGGCAAGTGCCTCCAGTGCGGCGACAGCGTCGGCCGGGCGGTTGAAGGTGGGGATGCCGATGGTGACACGCGGTTCGAAGGGGCCGACCTCGCTGCCGTCGGGCATGATCTGCGCCCGGGGCGCGAAGGGTGCGTACCAGCCGGCCTCCACGATCTTCGCGTCGGTTTCGGCGGTGAGATCGAACCAGATCCAGCCGCCATCCTCGAAGGGCGCCAGCGAGATCTCGAATTCGACGGTGTCATCCTTGATCACCGCGCCGTCGATGCCGATGCGGGCACCGTCGATCTTGGAGCGGTAGAGATCCACGCGGGCCTCACCGGTGATCTGCAGTTTGAGGACCACCGAATCCAGCTGTGACCAGCGCCTCCAGTAGCTTGCGGGGAATGCGTTGAAGTAGGTCTGGAAAGACACCTCAGCACCGGCGGGCACGGACACACTGAAACGGTCGTCCCATTCCAGCCGTTCCTTATTAATGTCAGCTTCAAGCAGGTACAGGGACCTGACATCGGCTGGCTCGCCTCGCCTCGGCAGGAGCACGCGCTGCAGCTGCTCAACCGCCAGGTTGGTTGTGCTCATTGATGTATCTTCACCCTTCATTGAACTGACAATTATCCGCTCTAAGCGTAGTAGCCACTCCCCCGGTTCACAGAACTTACGCGCCGCAGCGATCCTGGAAAGTCCATGGGAGGAGCCGTGGAACACCCCGTCGGGGCGGGGTGGCCTGGGCGCGCGACACCCCGCTAGGGTGAATTTAATTCAGGTGGTCTTTGGGGCCCCGGAGTGGTGTGCGTTACCTTCGAAGCCAGCCTGAACTCACAGGTTTCTTGCGCTTCCAACTACCGGAGCCCCGGTTTATCGCAGGCAAGCGTGCCCCTTTTACTGCAGCAGTCCCGCTGCGGTAGTCCGTTTGAAAGGCACGCATTCACATGGATATCAGAACACTCATCGATACCCGGGCGATGACCCGGTATCAGTGGTTCATCATCGCCATCGCCACATTCCTCAACGCCATGGACGGGTATGACATCCTCGCCATGGCCTTCACCGCCAACTCCGTGGCCACTGAATTCGGATTGAGCGGTGCCCAGCTCGGTCTGCTGATCAGTCTCGGTTTCATCGGCATGGGCATCGGCTCCCTCTCCTTCGGTCCCCTGGGTGACCGCCTGGGCCGACGCCCGATCCTCCTGGCCGCGCTCACCCTTGACGGCATCGGTCTGCTGTGGTCGGGTGTCGCCGGTTCCGCCACGGAACTGGGCCTGGCCCGCCTGCTCACCGGCATCGGCGTGGGCGGGGTGCTGACCGTGGTCACCGTGATCACCAGCGAATACTCCAACAAACGCAACCGCGGCATGGCGATCAGCATCTACGCCGCCGGGTACGGCGTGGGTGCCACCCTGGGTGGTTTACTGGCCGCCCAGCTCATCCCCACCACCGGCTGGCGTGGGGTCTTCCTCGCCGGGGCCGCGCTCAGCGCCGTCGGTATCGCCGCGGTCTGGGCGTTCATCCCCGAATCCTTCGACTACCTCCGCACCCGCGGCGATCTCCCCCGCGCCCGGCAGATCGCGGTGCGCCTCGGTATCAGGGAGGAGGTCACGTTCCCGAGCGCCCCTGCATCTGCGGCCTTCCCCCGGCGTGGCCTACCGGCGGTGCTCAGCCCGGCACTCCTGCGCAACACCCTGCGGCTGTGGGGCGCGTTCGCGCTGATCACCATCGGTTTCCAGGTGGCCTCCTCGTGGACCCCGAAACTACTGGAGGATGCGGGCATGTCCGCCCAGCAGTCCATCGTGGGTGGCCTGCTGCTCACCCTGGGTGGCTCCTTCGGCTCCCTCATCTACGGGTGGCTGACCACGAGGTTCAGCGCACAGGGTACGCTCATCGCCTTCAGTCTCGGCTCGGCGGTGCTGCTGGTGGGGTTCATCTCGAGCATTCCGCTGCCAGCGCTCGCCTTCACCCTCGGCGTGCTCACCGGCATGCTGCTCAACGGTTGCATCGCGGGCCTGTACTCGATCGCGCCGCAGATCTACCCCGCGGGCATGCGCACCACGGGCGTGGGGGTGGCGCTCGGTGTGGGGCGGGTCGGTGCGATCCTGGCACCGTTGGGCGTCGGGGTGCTTATCGACGCCGGAATCTCCTCGCTCCACATCTATCTCGCCGTCGGCTGCATCATGCTCCTGGGCGCAACCACCCTGCGCGGCATCACCCTGCACCGGGAGACCACCGTGGTCATTGCTGAACCCGCGCTGGTGGAGAAATGATCACAATCCGGTAGCCCCATTGTGACCGGGGCTGACCGGGCCTAATCTGGCATTATGACTGCACGCCTGCTCCCCCGGGTCGCCGCCGGTGTGGCCGCCGGGACCCTGTTGTTCCTCCCCGCTGCCTCCCTTGCCTACGCCCAGACCACCCTCACCGATCTCAATGTCACCGTGATGGACTATGCCGAGGAGATCTCGGCGGAGGATGAACAGTGGCTGATCACCGCCACCCCGGATATCGACTTCCCCGAGGTGGTGCAAAACGTCCGCTACATCACCCTCGAGGGCGGCTCCGACAGCATCAATGATGACCTGGAGGAGCTGTTGCGTGCCGAGCACCCGGACTGGATCCAGGAGGATTCCTTCGCCCCGGGTGAGGTGATCATTGCGGTGGGCTTCGACCCCAACACCATGGGTGTCTACGCTGGCAATGATGTCGCCGCCGAACTGGGTGTTGCCGAACCGGAGCGCTACAGCGGCATCAACGACGCCATGCGTCCCGTGCTGCAGGAGGGCCGGACCGCGGTGGCGATGTACACCGGTGCGCAGTCCGTCGCGGATACCTCGGTGGTCACCGTACCGGAGGAGACCAACTGGTGGGTTGTCGGAGGTGTCGTGGGTGGCATCGCCGCCGCCGGGGCCGGAGCAGTGGGTGTGGGCGTGGCCGCCAGCCGGAAAAACAAGGCGAAGAAGGCGCGTGAGAATTTCGATTACGCCCAGAAACACTACGGTCAGACCGCGCAGCAGCTCGATGGCATCAATATCCGCGCCCATTCGCTCACGTCCCCCCTGGCCGATGATGAGCTACGACGCCAGTGGGATGATGTGCACACCCGTTTCCTGGAGGTCAATGACTCCTTCGGATCCTTCGGGGACCTGTCCGCATCCTCCGATGACAAGGCGTTTCTCGCCCACGCGGATGAACTGGAGAAGGTCAGCACCACGGTCACCCAGATGGAGACCGCCCAGAAGAACATCGACACCCTCTACGACATGGAACACGGCGATGAGGGGGTCCGCCGACGTGAGCTGACCCGCCTGCGGGAAGACATCCAGGAGGCGCGACTGGAGATCAACGACAAGGATTCCGTCCTGGATGACACCCTGCGTGAACTGATCACCCGCATCGAGGGCATGTCCACCGCATCACCCACCTTCATGGATGAGTACGCACGCGTGATCCGCGACTACGGAGCCGCCCTCACCGGTGTGGAGAACCACATGGAGCAGGTCAAACGCACCGAACACGCCACCCCAACCATCTACGACAACGACTGGCGGGTCGGCACCGGCTACAACTCATTCGTACCCTTCTACATGATCAGCACCTGGCACGCGGCGGATGTCAGCGCAGCCTCCGCCGCTTCATCCTCATCCGGCTCATCCAGCTCCACCTTCAGCAGTGGCTTCTCCGGCGCTGGCGGCGGCTCCAGCTGGTGACCCCGACATAAACCCGATGTACCACCAACACGGTCACCACACCCACCACCCACCCGACCAGCAGATCACTCGGCCAGTGCACACCCACATACAACCGTGACACGCCGATGAGCAGGGCCACCAGCCACAGGATGAGCACCCACCACTGGCGGATCAGCAGGGTCATCGCTATGGCGAATGCCGCCGCCCCCACGGCATGCCCGGAGGGCATGGAGTATTTCGTCTCGACTACCAGATGAATGGAGACATCGGGCCGGGGGCGTTCAATGACCCTCTTCAGAACATGGCTCAGCAGATTCGCAGCTCCGACTGCCAGGGGCGGGAAGGCTGTGCGCATGACCACGGCGGTGATCAGGGAGTAGATCCACACCAATGTTGGGCCGGTGAGGATTGTGAACACGACGACCACCGGGTTCAGCACCTCCACGCGGTGGTGGATGAAGAAGTCGAGGATGCCCTGATCGATAGCGCTCATGCGAGAAATGCCAGGTAGCACACGACGGTAACCACCGCGCCGGTCACGATCCCGGCAATGACCTCCGCCATGGTGTGGTGGTCGATCCTGATGCGCGCCCACGCGGTCACCGGTGTGAACAACAGTCCAAGCCACCACCACGGACTAACGGTCAGACTCAGGAAGACAATCAGACACACCCACAGACCCACATGCACAGAGGCTTTGATTCTCAGCGTGACCAGCCCGAAGACCGCCAGGAACACCAGCGCCGAGAACACACCCACCCAGATCAGGCGCGGGGCATCCAGCCAGGCGAGCGCCGCCACGAGCGCGAGGACGCATAGGAAGATCCCGACATAAACAAGGCTGCGCTGGCCCCGGTCCGTAATATGGTGATTTCCCACCCGCCCCATGCGCATCAACAGCACAATGAGCAGCATGGGCACCAGGCCGGTACCGGCAGCCGCGGTCAACGCCGGAGCCCACGAGCCTGTCGACACCCCGAGCACCACAAAGAAACCGATATTCAGTATCCAGGGCGCAAAGAGCTCACTGATTGCACGTGCGAGTTGTTCAGCAGTCACGACTGATCAATCTAAACGAATCCTGCACGCATGAAACCTGGAGGTATGCCCCCAAGGTTTCACGTGAAACATTTCCTAGTGCCCGCGCTCCTGCTCGAGTGGGGTTCCATGGGTCAGGTGGGGGGCGATCTTGTTGTCGAAAAGCACCAGCGCGGAACCGATGGCCATGTGCATATCCAGGTACTGATAGGTGCCCAGGCGGCCACCGAACAGGACGTTGTTCTCACGGGCCTCCGCCGCGGCACACTGGCGGTACTTCTTCAGCATCTCCCGGTCATCCGGGGTGTTGATCGGGTAGTACGGCTCGTCCTCCTCCTCTGCAAAGCGGGAGAACTCACGCATGATGACGGTCTTGTCCTTGGGGTAGCGGTCCTCACGCTCCGGGTGGAAGTGACGGAACTCGTGAATGCGGGTGTAGGGGACGTCCGCATCGTTGTAGTTCATCACCGGGGTGCCCTGGAAGTCACCGATCTCCAGCACCTCTGCCTCGAAGTCGAGGGTGCGCCAGCCGAGTTTGCCTTCGGAGTAGTTGAAATAGTGATCCAGCGGGCCGGTGTAGACGACGGGGGCATCGGGGTTCTCGGCGCGGATCTGCTCCCGGACATCGAACCAGTCGGTGTTGAGCTGGACGTCGATAAGCTCGTGCTCGGCCATGCGCTCAAGCCAGGCCGCATAGCCGTCGACAGGCAGGCCCTCGTAGGTGTCGTTGAAGTAGCGGTTGTTGAAGGTGTAGCGCACCGGCAGGCGGGTGATGTTACCGGCGGGCAGGTTCTTCGGGTCGGTCTGCCACTGCTTGGCGGTGTAATCGCGGATGAACGCCTCGTAGAGGGGGCGGCCGATCAGGGAGATCGCCTTCTCCTCCAGATTCGTCGCATCCTCCGTCTTGATCTCGGCGGCCTGCTCAGCGATGAGTTTCCTGGCCTCCTCCGGGCTGTAGTAGCGGCCGAAGAACTGGTTGATCAGGCCCAGGCCCATCGGGAACTGGTAGGCGGTGCCGTCGTGCATGGCAAACACACGGTGCTGGTAGTCGGTGAAGTCGGTGAACTGGTTGACGTAGTCCCACACCCGCTGGTTGGAGGTGTGGAAGAGGTGGGCACCATACTTGTGGACCTCGATGCCGGTCTCGGGCTCCGCCTCGGAGTAGGCGTTGCCGCCGAGGTGTGCACGCCGCTCAATGATGAGCACCCGCTTATTCAGCTGGGAGGCTGTCTGCTCCGCCACGGTGAGGCCGAACAGTCCGGAACCCACGACAATGAGGTCATATTTCTTCGAATCCATCATGGCTTCGACAGTAACCCACCACCGCCCCCGGGGAATCGTGAACACTCCGCTTTGACCCCCACACTGCCGGGGAAGCTCCGTCGTGCAGGCAACCGCAGATGTGTAGCCACGACCCACCAGCGGGAACACCGGCAGAAGGGGTCCACCCCGACCCCGGAACATCCCGGTCAGATTCATTTGACGTGTTCACAGGCTTTTTCAAGCCTCACGCCTAACGAGAGAAACAATGGTCACATATGTACCATTAACCCCAGAAGTTGACTAAGCTTCGCAGTTGTTTCTATTTGGCTCAGCATTCCCAGCGAGCCCCAACTAGTTGCAACCAGACTCAACCAGTCTCAGCCGCACCACATCATCAGGGAGAATCTATCGTGCAGCAACGACGCCGCATCAACGCCGTCCGGAGCAAACCGACACTCGCCATACTCTTGGCTGTGGCGCTCGTGGCCTCCGGCTTTGCAGCAGCCAACACGGACTACATCCGCACCCAGGGCACCGCCATGGACCCCGTCCCGGTCATGAACGAAACCACCAGCTTCGACAGCGGAGCAAACGTTCTGGTCGATGACCCGGCCATCACCGCACAGGGCGAGGAGACCGGCCCCAGAACCGTCAAGGAGTTCCAGCGCGAGGAACCCTTCTCCATGTTCGCCCTGACCTGGACCGGTCAGCGTGATGTCACCGCCTTCGTCCGCGCCCAGAAGGACGACGGCTCCTGGACGGAATGGTTCGACATGGAACCCCTGTCCGTGGACAACAATGATCCCAACGCCACTCACGGCACCGAACTCATCTTCCACGGCACCACCAACCGGATCCAGGTGTCCACGCTCAACGTCGACCTCTTCGGTGCGGATGCCGGAGCCGTGGCCAACGATGATGACGGAAACGTCATTCCCGCCGCCGAATACGCAGCCGAACCGGTTCCTGCAGAGGAGCCCGCCGAGTCCCCCGCGCCTGAAGCTCCAGCAGAAGCTCCAGCCGAAGTTCCGACCGTCCAGGATGGTCTCGCCCCGCTGCCCTCCAACTACGGTGATATCCAGCCGGTGGCTGAGGTCGCCAGCGATCTGGAGGCTGTCTTCATCGACGGCAATGCAGAGGCAGGCGTCGGTGGCATGGAACTGGTCGCCGACTCCGACGGCATGCCACGGGTGATCTCCCGGGCCGGCTGGGGTGCGAGCTCCAACCAGTGCAATACAACCATCGACAGCGGTGTCTCCGCGATCACCATTCACCACACCGCCGGCAGCAATGACTACACCCCGGCCGAAAGTGCGGCCCGTATGCGTGGTTACCACAACTATCATGCCAACACCCTGGGCTGGTGTGACATCGGGTACCACGCGCTGGTGGACAAGTACGGCACCATCTACGAGGGCCGTGCCGGTGGCATGAACCGTGCGGTCCGAGGGGCACACGCTGGTGGTTTCAACGAGAACACCTGGGCCATCTCCATGATGGGCAACTACGAGAACGTCACCCCACCCGCAGCCACCGTCCAGGCTGTCGGTGAGCTGGCCGGCTGGCGCGCGAAGGTCGCAGGGTTCGAGCCCAAGGGTTATGACACCCACTACTCCGAGGGCTCCAGCTACACCTTCTACCCCTATGGTGCGGCCGTATCCCTGCCGAATATCTTCGCGCACCGGGATGTGGGCACCACCTCCTGCCCGGGCAACTCCGGTTATGCCCAGATGGGCGCCATCCGGGACATCGCCCAGGCGAAGTACACCTCGATCCTCTCGGGTTCAGGTGACCAGTCCGGCACCACGGCAGCCACCACGACAACAACCACCACGACCACGCCGACCACCCCGGCAACCACCACCCAGGCGCCTGTCGACGGAGAGGTCACCGTCACGGTCACCCCGGAGCCTGCGGCGGGTGAGGACCCAGCAATGGGTTCCTCCGATCTCGCCATCGGCAGCTCCGATCTGCTCAACGGTGCCGACTCCGAGCAGGTGCTCGTGGGTCTCGGTTCCATCCTCGCGGTGATCCTCGGTCTCACCACCGCCGGTGGCGATCTGGGTGCCCTGCTGGGCAACACCGGGAACATCAATGGTGTGCCCGTTCTGGAGGATGTCTCCCTCGCCGATGTCGTCCCCGTGGGCAATACCGTGGCTAACCTGACCGGTGACAATGAGTTCTCCCGCACCTGGAACGCACTCAACAACACCCTCGGCCCGGTTCTGGGCGCAGCAACGGGTGGGGCGACAGCCGTCCAGTACGCCAGTGGGGCGAATTCGGAGGTCTCCTACATGGCGTTTGAAAACGGCATCATGGTCTCCTCCCCCGAGGCCGGCACCCACGGCCTGTGGGGTGTCATCGGTGACACCTGGGCCAAGCAGGGAGCCGACCTCGGTCCCCTCGGCCTGCCGATCAACCACGAATACCGTGACGGCAATGTGCTGCGCGTGGATTTCCAGGGTGGTTTCATCACCTACGATCCGTACACCGGTGAGGTTGACCTCCAGCTGACCTAAGCACCCGGTAGACACGCAAGGGCCCCGCAGCTTTCCCTGAAGCTGCGGGGCCCTTCCACGTTCCCACCCGGGATGGGTACTAACGCGGGTAGGCGTGCGTGACGGCCTCATTCCAGGCATCGTAGGCGCGTTCGCGCTCCGCCTCGGTCATCTCCGGCGTCCAGGTCTGGCGGATGGAGATCAGCTCGATGATCTGGTCGAAGTCCTTGAAGAAGCCGGACCCCAGACCCGCGGCGAAGGCCGTACCGAGGGCGGTGGTCTCGATATCACCGGGGCGGATGACATCGATGCCGAGGATATCGGCCTGCATCTGCATGAGCAGTTCATTCTGGACCATGGCACCGTCGACGCGCAGGGATTCCAGTTCCTTACCGGCATCCCGGGCCATGGCGTCCACGACCTCGCGGGTCTGGAAGGCGGTGGCCTCCAGGACGGCACGACAGATGTGGTTGCGGTTGGCGAACCTGGTCAGGCCCGTGATCACACCGCGTGCCTCAGGGTGCCAGCGTGGTGCGAACAGACCGGAGAACGCCGGGACGATGTGGACTCCACCGTTGTCGGGAACCTGGCGGGCGAACTCCTCGATGGCGGGGGCGGTGGGGATCATCTGGAGGGAGTCACGCAGCCACTGCACCAGGGAGCCACCCATGGAGACAGACCCCTCGAGAGCGTAGACCGGGTCCTGTCCCTCGATCTGGTAGGCGATGGTGGACAGCAGGCCGTGCTCGGAGATCTTCAGTTCGGGGCCGGTGTTCATCACCAGGAAGAGACCGGTGCCGTAGGTGTTCTTGGTGTCACCCTCTTTGAAACCACCCTGGCCGAAGAGTGCGGCCTGCTGGTCACCGAGGACTCCGGTGATGGGCACATCGGCAAGGATGCCACGGTGACGCACGGAGCGGTAATCGCCTATGGAGGGTTTGATCTCCGGGAGCAGGGACATGGGGATATCCAGTGCCTCGCACAGCTCCGGGTCCCACTGCTGGGTGTGGATGTCCATCAGGAGGGTACGCGATGCGTTGGTCACGTCGGTGACGTGGAGAGCTTCCTCGCCGTCATCACCGCGGATACCACCGGTGAGGTTCCACAGCAGCCAGGTGTCCATGGTGCCGAAGTAGAGTTCCCCCTTCTCGGCGCGTTCACGCACCCCCTCGACATTGTCCAGGATCCACTTGATCTTCGGTCCGGCCGGGTAGGAGTTGATGAGCAGGCCGGTGCGGTCCAGCCACTTCTGCTGTCCCTCCTCACCGGCCAGTTCCCGGCAGATCTCATTGGTGCGGGTGTCCTGCCAGACGATGGCGTTGTAGACGGGTTCCCCGGTGGCGGGGTCCCAGATCACCGTGGTTTCGCGCTGGTTGGTCACACCGACGGAGGAGATCTCGTACGGGGTGATGTCGATGGCGACCATGGCCTGGCTGACCACGGCTCGGACATTGTCCCAGATTTCCACGGGATCATGTTCCACCCATCCCTGCTGGGGGAGGATCTGTTCGTGTTCCTTCGCGGCTACCGAGACCACAGCGCCCGTGTCATCAATGATGATGCAGCGGGTGGATGTGGTGCCCTGGTCGATAGCTGCCACATATGCATTGGCTTTCGATGCTCTCATGGCCCCCATTTTGGCATGCGGACCCAAGTGAGGTATACCCAAAAAGAAAAGGGTGTTCCCCAGGTCCGTTTACCACCCCCGGCACCCACACCATGTTCCCCCGCTGTGTATATAAGCGGTGGTCAGGGGCGAAGCGGTCGAAATGCCCCGGATACCCCCAAATCAACCGCCACATGGGACAGCAAGCCGGTTATGTCCCATTTCTAGCCAGCCCGACGCCCCGGCCCACCAGTTTCATTCACACCCTAGAACCACCATTCCAGAACGTCGGCCACACCCGCCTCGTCATTGGTGGCGGTCACGAAATCGGACACGGCCTTCACCTCGGGGCGGGCATTGCCCATGGCCACGCCACGGCCCGCCCACTGCAGCATCTCGATGTCATTGGGCATGTCGCCGAAGGTGATCACATCCTCCTGCGCCACCCCGAGCAGCTCCGCCAGGTAGGACACCCCCAGCGCCTTGGTCACACCGGGGGCGGCGATCTCGAGCAGACCACCGGACATGGAGAAGGTCACATGACCGACCTCCTCCGGGATGACGGGCCGGATGATGTCGAACATCTCCTTGGATTCCAGGAAGTCACTGCGCAGCAGCAGCTTGGTGGCGGGCGCGGAGATCAGGGTGTCCAGGGGCACCACGCCGTGATCGTCGAGGGTGGGCCAGGCGTGGCTGTACTCCGGGGTCACCAGGAACAGTTCATCAGCATTGTCGAAGGCGGAGCGGCCGGCGCGTTCCACCGCGAAGCTCACACCCCCGTGATCGGCCATGGCGGCGCGTGCCAGCGCCACCACCTCCACCATCGTCTCAGGTGCCAGGGTGTGGGCCTTGAGGATCCGGTCGGTGGCGGAATCGTAGATGACCGCGCCGTTCGCACAGACGCAGACCGGCCGCACGGGCAGTTGCTCCAGCACGGTGTAGATCCACCGGGCTGGTCGCCCCGTCGACAGCGCCATGGCTGTGCCCTGCGCCGTCATGCGGGTGATCACCTCCCGCAGTCGGGCGGGGACGCGTTCGGCGCTGTCGATCAGTGTTCCATCGACGTCGCTGGCCACAAGCTTCGGCGCGGGACCGGGGCTGGTCATTATTCCTACTTTCGCATGATCTTCTTCACAAGGCCGGTGGCCTTGTTCATCAACCGTCGGGGTAACGGTTTCTTCTCGGCTTTCGCCGCCTTCTTCGCCTCGCGTTTTGCTTGTCGACGCTCCCGCTCCGCCATCTCCATCAGGGATGCACGCTCCATCGACGGGGCACCACCACCGAGGGATTCGGGACGCCACGGTTCGCCACCCTCGAAGGGGCCGAATTCGGCTTCGTAGGCGGTCCGCACTTCGTCGAGAAGCTCCTTCATCGCCTGCGACAGGCGCTCGGTGGCCTCCTCGGGGGAACCGCTGGGGTCGACCGGCGCGCCGACCCTGATGAACACGGGGATGTGGCTGCGGCCGAGGTCGCGGTCGATGTCCTTGGTGATGATCCGCTGACCACCCCAGATGATCACCGGCAGCAGGGGAACATCGGCGGTGTCGGCGATGCGCACGGCACCGGTCTTGAGGTTCTTGATCTCGAAGCTGCGGGAGATGGTGGCCTCGGGGAAGATCCCCACCAGCTGCCCCCGCCGGAGCCTGTCCACGGCGTGGTCGAGGGAACCCGCCCCCTTGGCGCGGTTGACCGGGATATGGGACATGCCGTTCATGAGCGTACCCACGGCCGGGGTGTCGAAGATCTCCTTCTTGGCCATGAACCGCACCAGGCGGCGACCACGCAGATGTGCGGGGAGACCACCGAGGATGAAGTCGTAGTACCCGGTGTGGTTGACCGCCAGGAGGGCACCACCGGTGGTGGGCACGTTCTCCGAACCGAAGACATGGAGCTGCAGATCCTGCGCCTTCATCACCGTCTTGATGAACGGGATGATGATGCGGTTGTACAGCAGCTCCTTCGATTCCTTCGGGTGCGGGGAGACATCCGGGGTGCCCCTGGGCACCCAGAACCCCTGCTTCTTGACCATGTTTTCCATTGCCACGTGCCTTATTTGACCGGTTCGAGGACGTCCTTGCCCACGAATGGGCGCAGCGCCTCCGGAACGATGACGGAACCATCGGCCTGCTGGTTGTTCTCCAGGATGGCCACGAGCCACCGGGTGGTGGCCAGGGTGCCGTTGAGGGTGGCGGCGATCTGCGGCTTGCCGTTCTCGTCGCGGTACCGGGTCTGCAGACGACGGCCCTGGAAGGTGGTGCAGTTGGAGGTGGAGGTCAGCTCACGGTAGGTGCCCTGCGTGGGGACCCAGGCCTCGGTGTCGAACTTGCGGGCGGCGGAGGCACCCAGGTCACCACCGGCGACATCGATGATGCGGTAGGGAACCTCAACGGCGGCGAGCATGTCCTTTTCCATCTCCAGCAGCCTGCGGTGCTGTTCCTCGGCCTCCTCCGGCTTGCAGTAGACGAACATCTCCACCTTGTCGAACTGGTGGACGCGCAGGATGCCACGGGTGTCCTTGCCGTAGGAACCGGCCTCGCGGCGGAAGCAGGAGGACCAGCCGGCGTACTTCACGGGGCCGTTGTTCAGGTCGATGATCTCATCCTTGTGGTAACCGGCCAGGGCCACCTCGGAGGTGCCCACCAGGTACATGTCATCGCGCTCGAGGTAGTAGATCTCCTCGGAGTGATCACCGAGGAAACCGGTGCCGGCCATGATCTCCGGGCGCACGAGCACGGGCGGGATCATCATGGTGAATCCGGCGGCGGTGGCCTTCTGCGCTGCCAGGGTGAGCATGCCCAGCTGCAGCATGGCGCCGTCACCGGTGAGGTAGTAGAAACGGGCGCCGGAGACCTTGGTGCCACGCTTCATATCGATGAGACCGAGGGACTCGCCGAGCTCCAGGTGGTCCTTGGGCTCGAAGTCGAAGGTGCGGGGCTCACCGACATGCTCCAGGACAACGAAGTCATCCTCGCCACCGGCGGGAGCACCCTCCACCACGTTGGACAGCTTCATCTGGAGGTCGTGGACGCGCTGCTCGGCGGTTTCCTGGGCGGCTTCGGCCTCCTTGACCTTGGCCTTGAGTTCATTGGACCCCTCGAGCAGGGCCGGACGGTCCTCGGGGGAGGCCTGACCGATCTTCTTTCCGAACGCCTTCTGCTCGGAACGCAGCTCATCCGCCACCTGGATCGCCTGGCGACGCGCCTCATCGGCGCTGAGCAGCTCATCAACCAGGGCGGGGTCCTCCCCACGGGTGATCTGGGAGGTGCGGACAACGTCGGGATTGTCACGGAGGAATTTCAGATCAATCATGGAATTCAATGTACCGTGCGAACCCCGCCTGGGAGGCGTTAGGTGGAGACTAAACCCCCACCCCGGCACATGGACACCACACATCACCGCCCCTCATCACATATCAAAGTACCTCCTGGTTATGACCAGATGCGCTAGAGTTGTGGATATGTCTGCTGCTGAGCGCACGGAAGATGGCGCCACCCTGCCCCACCGGGTTCTGACTGATGGGCCCAAACCAAAACACCAGCAGCTGCGTGAGATCCTCGAGGAGCTGTGCACCACCCAGTTGCAACCGGGTGACATGCTGCCCGGGGAACGCGTGTTGGAGGACACCTACGGTGTCAGCCGCATCACCGTGCGTCGTGCCATCGGGGATCTGGTGGCGTCCGGTCGCCTCAAACGTGCCCGTGGCAAGGGCACCTTCGTGGCACATGCGCCACTGGTCTCCCGGTTGCATCTGGCGTCCTTCTCGGCGGAGATGGCCGCCCAGAACCTGGTGGCCACCAGCCGCATCCTGTCGTCGTCACGTGGCGCGGCACCGGATGAGATCGCGGAGTTCTTCGGCACCGAGCGCGGCGCCCAGCACATCACCCTGCGCCGGCTGCGTCTGGGTAATGGCCGCCCCTATGCCATCGACCACGGATGGTATAACGCCGTATATGCCCCTGACCTGCTAGAAAATGATGTCTACAACTCCGTCTACGCCATCCTGGACCGCGTGTACAACGTGCCCGTGACCCACGCGGAGCAGACGGTCACCGCCGTCGCGGCGGACGAGGACACCGCCAAGCTTCTCGACGTCCCGACCGGCGCCCCACTGCTGCGGATCCTGCGGCAGTCCATGTCGGGGGAGAAACCCATCGAATGGTGTGTCTCGGTGTACCGGACAGATCGTTACTCCCTGAAAACTATGGTCACCCGTTCCGAAGATCTCTGACTAACCACCGCTGGCGTGGCATGATAGGGACAATCATGAGTACATCCACCGATTCCCAGTCACGCACGGGGCGTAGAGGATTCCGTTCCGCTGCCTCGGTGCAAACCATGCTCGTTGCCGCGCTCGCGGCATCGGCTGCTGTGGGTATGTATTCCTACGGCGTGAATTCCGCTGAGGAAACCCCGGAGCCTATGGCTACGGGGGAGACGTCGACAAGCACCACCACGGTCACCACCGCCCAGCAGGTGGCGCCGTTCACCACGGCGGACGTCGGGATGTGCGCGACCTGGGACGTCAACGATGACGGCCAGGTCTCCGGTTTTGAGCAGACCAGCTGCGAGGGTGAACACCGCTTCGAGATCTCCAAGCGGGAGAACCTGGCCACCTATCCCAGTTCCGAGTTCGGCCCCGACGCCGATCCACCGAACCTGACGCGACAGGCGCAGCTGCGTGAGGAGCTGTGCCAGGCCCCCACCCTGGCCTACCTCAACGGCCGTTTCGACCCGGCCGGGCGCTACACCATCGCCCCCATCCTGCCGCCGGCGGAGGCCTGGGCCGCAGGCGACCGCACCATGCTCTGCGGCCTGCAGGCCACCGACTCCAACGGCATCCCCCAGATCACCATCGGGCCCGTCGCCGCCAACGACCAGGCCCGCGTATTCGCCACCGGTGCGTGTGTCCGCGTGGAATCCTCCGCGGAGTTCCGGGAGGTCGACTGCGCCGAGGACCACCACCTGGAGGCCATATCCACCGTCAACCTCGGGGTACCGTTCCCACAGGGTGTGCCCAGCACCGATGAGCAGAATGAGTTCCTCGGCAGCACCTGCACCCAGGCCGCCATCGACTACATGGGTGATGAGGAGAGGCTCTACCAGTCCACCCTGCAGACCTTCTGGCCCACCATCACCGCCAATTCCTGGCTCGGTGGTTCCCACAGCGTGAACTGCTATCTCATGTCGCCATCCACCGAGGGGGATTCCACCTTCAACATCCTCAACGGTTCGGCACAGACCGGGTTCACCATCAACGGCCAGGCCCCACCACCCCAGCCGCCACGGGAGCCCCTGCGTCCCGGCGCATCGGTTCCGCTGTAGCCTGATTCCAGTTTGAGATCACGGGGAGAATGCCATGTATGAAGTCAGTGATGAACGTTTCGAGGAGATGGTCGACGACGCCTTCGACCAGGTTCCGCAGAAATTCCTCGACAACATGCGCAACGTGGTGGTGCTCATCGACGACTACAACCCCGACTCCCGCCACATCCTCGGCCTCTACAGCGGCACCGCCCTCCCCAACCGCGTCTTCGGCCACGGTGGCCTGCCGGACTCCATCACCATCTATAAAAGCGCCCTGCAGGATCACTGCCATTCCGAGGAGCAGCTGGCCGAACAGGTCCGCGTGACCGTCCTCCACGAGGTGGGCCACTATTTCGGCCTGGATGAGGACGATCTGCACCGCCTGGGATATGCGTGACGGTGGCCTTCATCAGGTGAGCTGACCGGGTTTCGGGAATGGAGAAACCGGCAGGTTGGAAACAGTATGGATACTGTTTCCGGCCTGCCGGTTTTCTGCTGAACCGGGGTGCGGGCGGTGCTGGGGGGGTTAGCCCTTCTTCACCGTGATCTGCCAGGAGGCCTCACCGGTTTCCTTGAAATCGGTGACCTCGTGGCCGTCGGTGGCGCACCACTGCGGGATGGCGTCGGTGGCCTGGGTGCAGTCGAAGTCGATGACCAGGTGGTCACCGGACTGCAGGGTCTTCATGACGTCCTTGGCCTCGATGAGCGGGAACGGGCAGACCGCGCCGAGGGAATCCAGGGCGTAGTAACCACTGCCCAGATCGCGTAGCTTCTCGCTGACGGCCGGCTTGAGGCTAACCAGGCTTGTGGCGACCTTCACCCCACCCAATGGTGCCGGGGTGGCGGCGGTGCCAGTGCCCTGGGTGTCCTGGGTGTCCTGGGTGTTCAGGGGCAGGACGCGGTCCTCGGCGGAGGTCGGGGTGGCGTGTGCGAGGCTCTCCTCGGTGGAGTAGGTCTCGGTGGTGGCGGCCTCGCGCTTGGCGACGCTGGCCGGCTTCAGGAAGATCTTGGCGGCCACCCCGACACCGATGGCGATGAACAGCAGGGCGATCCAGCCCTGGAAGCTGAAGAGGCTGGTCTGGACCATGCCGTTGCCCACGGTGCAACCGCCGGCGAGGGAGGCGCCGACACCCATCATGGTGCCGCCGACGACAGCGCGTACGGAGGTGGTGGCATCGGCGACGCGGACACGGAACTCACCGGTGGCCTTGGCTGCAATGAAGGAACCGACCAGGATGCCCAGCACCAGCATGACACCCCAGTTGAGGTAGCTCTCATCACCGGTGGTTGCGTACTGCAGGGTGTGGGAGGTCGGGGTGGTGATGCCCAGGCCGGAGTTGCGGCCGGCGGCGGCGGACAGTGGCCAGGCGATGACACCGATCAGACCGATGAGCGCGCCGGCGGTGTAGACGTGCAGAGGGCGCTTCCAGGCGGGCTGGTTGCCCAGGCGGGCGATCTTGGGGCGCTGGGCCTCCAGGATCATGAAACGACGCACCAGGTAGGCGGTCAGGGCTGCAAACGGGATGACAAACCACCAGACGGAGACGCCGAACATGGCGGGCAGGGTGGTGAGCTCGGTCTCCCAGGAGAACATGACGTCGGTGAACCCGGTGAGGGCACCGTCCTTCATGGCTGCAGTGGAGATGGCATAGGTGGCCAGGGCGATCCAGGAACCGACCAGCCCCTCACCGGAGCGGTACCACGTGCCCGAGGCGCAACCACCGGAGAGGATGATGCCGAAGCCGAAGATGAAACCACCGACAATCACGGCCATCGGCGCGAAGTTGTTGTAGGTCGGGGTGATCACACCCGTGGAGGTCAGCGCCGCCAGGCCCACGGCATGGACGGCGATGACGATGAGGAGCCCAACGAAGGTGCGCCAGGAGCGCTGAAGGAAGATGTCACGCAGCATTCCGGTGACACAGAACCTTCCCCGTTGCATGACGATACCCAGTGCGATACCGACGGCGAGTCCGGTGAGGATCATACTGAACCAGCTTTCTATGGTTCGGGGGTTTGTTTGAGTCCCACCGAATATAGACCCGTCAGTACATTTCTGTCTAGTCCTGATAGACAGAGAGGTCTATCATTGCCCAACAGGGTAGGTCCACCGGATGGAATACGGCACCCCGCCACCACCCAGTACCAGCCCCACCCCTGACGCAACCTGCGCACATGGCTTGTCCAACTTCCCCCACTGCGACGAACACCACCCTCGCCTCCCCCGGCAATATGCCCCACAGTCCGGGGCCGAGCTGGTCCTCCCCCGCACCAGCAGCCCCCTCACCCCACATCCGCACCGGACCACCTGCTCACACCCGGTGAATCCGATCCTCACCGGATATACGGAGGTCCTGCACCGTGGCAAATGCCAGACCCACACCTCCAACCCCACCGGCACCGGCCCCCGAGATTTGACGCGAGGGGAACTTTTCTCAAGGGGGGACTATCGCTGGGAGGGATTTCATGGCACACTGGACGACGGTCGCGGTTTCTATGCGCAGTGTCTAGGCGCTCGCAGGAGATGTACACGCGAGCGCCCGGTTTTCTTCACCAGAGCAGTTACTGCTGGGGTTGATGGTCACCGAGGAGTTTTAACGACCCGGACGTCAGTGAATCATGCTGGCGAACGTAGCATCACCTCATCAGAAATAAAGGTAATTCATATGGCACAGGGAACTGTGAAGTGGTTCAACGCTGAGAAGGGCTTCGGCTTCATCGCCCCCTCCGACGGATCCGCAGACGTCTTCGTCCACTACTCCGAGATCCAGGGCAACGGCTTCCGTAACCTGGAGGAGAACCAGCAGGTTGAGTTCGAGCTCGGCGAGGGCGCCAAGGGCCCCCAGGCCCAGCAGGTTCGCGCACTGTAGGCTTCTCGCTGCATAAAGAATTACCGCCCTACCCATCCCGGGTACGGCGGTTTTTTCATATCTTCTGCCGTTCACACCGCCGTTCACACCGCCGTTCGCACCGCCATTTCCCCCGGCATCCAGCACCCCTGAAACATCCCGGAATATCCTGAAATACCCCAAGACACACACCACCCGACGGGCCGTCCACTATGTGACGGCCCGTCGGGTGGGAATTGCTGTTACCGGAACCGGCGGTGATTACCCGCGCAGTGTCTTGAGTGCTTCGGACCAGGCGGTGACCTGTGAGAAGAGATCCTGCAGCGCACCGGTGGATCCCTCGGAGGGCTGGAAGGTGGACATGTCGGCGAAGTCATTGCCGAAGGTGAGGAACACCTGCGCGCGGACGTCGGCCATCTGCAGCTCCGCGGCGATCAGGCGCCAGGCCTCAACCGCACGGGTGCCGCCGGCGCTGCCATAGCTGACAAAACCGATGGCCTTGTTGTTCCACTCCGCATACAGGAAGTCCACCGCATTCTTCAGGGCCGCGGGGACGGAGTGGTTGTATTCGGGGGTGACGAAGATGAAGCCGTCGAAGGAGGCTACCTTCTCCGCCCACGCCTTGGTGTGGTCCTTGGAGTACTGCCCCATGGCCGGGGGCATGGGTTCATCCAGGAGGGGGAGGTTGAAGTCTGCGATGTCGACGAGTTCGTACTCTGCACCGGAGTCCTTGGGGGCGTTGTCGAACACCCACTCAGCCACGCTGGCTGCATTACGGTTGGGGCGGGTGCTGCCGACGACGATTGCGATACGGGTCATGTCTAACTCCTAACATTGAGGTGTGTGACAAGCCCCACGATAGCCAGCCTCGCCCCGGACTGCAGAGGCCCCCGCAGCGACCGCAGTCAGCCCACGATCAGGGCTGGTTCTCCTGCCACGGCAGCGGACTGCCGGTCCAGTGCACCACGTCCCACTCGCCGAAACGGCGGCCGTTGGGTTCCAGGACCACGTACCGGCAGTTGCCCAGGTAGGTCCTGAATGCCCAGTTGGGGTCCACCCCGGAGGCATGCGTGGCCACGATCCGGATCACGGCACCGTGGCTGACGATTGCCACATCACGGTCATCATCCAGGTCGTGGCTGTCCATGATCCGGTCCAGGGTGGGCTGGTAGCGGTTCAGTACATCTTTGTAGGTTTCCCCACCGGGCAGGGCCGCGGTGGGATCGCCGTGGAGCCAACCGTTGAGGGCGGTGGAGTAGGTCATGTGGGCCTCCTCATCACCGCGCATCTCAAAGTCGCCGGCATCAATCTCGTGGATGCCGTGGACCACGTCGAGGGGCACGGTGCCCTCCTGCAGGTCACGGGCCTTCTCGAAGGTGTTGGTAGCCAGCACCGCGGTCTGCTGGGCGCGCAGCACGATGGAACTGTACACATGCGCGAGCCGGTCACCGCTGTAGCCGGCGAGTTCGTGGCCGACCTTGAGGGCCTGTCGACGGCCCTGATCGGTGAGTTCCGCGCCCGGGGGCCGGGTGTCCAGAAGATGCCGGACATTGTTGTGGGTCTGTCCGTGCCTGACCAGAATGATCCTGCCAGCCATTGCTCTAGTACTCCCTGCCTTCCAGTACGGCGCGGACCCAGTCGTCCGCCTTCTCCAGGCGGGCGATGTCATCCGCCCAGGTGTTCTCGTCATCGCTATCCCGCGGGGCGGGCCACGAACCCAGGAATACCAGGTCCTCGGCCTGCATGTGCAGGGCGCGGAGGGCCTCCCGGACAGGCAGGTCCTCGATGTGGCCGATGAAATCGAGGTGGAAACGGTAGGTGCCGAAGGTCTTCCGCGTCGGGCGGGACTCGATGCGCGCCAGGTCCACCCCGCGCAGGGCGAATTCATTGAGGGCGCGCACCAGGCTGCCGGGAACATTGGGCAGGGCGAAGACCACGGCGGTGTGATCGTGGCCGGTGCGGGGTGGTGGGGCGATGCGTCTGCGCACAGCCACGAAACGGGTGCGGGCGCCACGGATGTCAGCCACATCGTCGACAAGCTTACTCAGGCCAAACAGGTCGGCCGCACGCTCGGGGGCGGCGGCGGCGTCGGCACCGTTCTCGGCGACGAGCTGCGCGGCGGCGGCGTTGGAGGATGCCGAGACGAAACGTGCGTCCGGAACGGTGGCGGCCATCCAGTTCTTGATCTGCTGGTGGGCGACCGGGTGGGTGGCCAGGGTGCGGATATCGGCAAGTTCGGTGCCGGGGCGCGCCATGATGGTGAAGGAGACCTCGATGGCCTCCTCAGCGAAGATCTGCACGTCGGAGCCCTGATCCAGGGCATCGTAGGTGGGGGTGACAAAACCGTCGACGAAGTTCTCAATGGCCACCACCGCGAAATCCGCGGCCCCCTCACGCACGGCATCCACGGCCTGCTGGGGGGAGTTCACCGGCAGCTGGGTGATCTCCCCGTCGCCGAACTCCCCACGCTCCGCGAAGCGGATCAGGGCGGCCTCGGTGAAGGTTCCTGCAGGTCCCAGATAGGACACGACGGTGGGTGTGGTGGCTTCGCTGCTCATGGTTACTCAGCTTAACCGGTGTTCACTACTGTGGTTGTTCATGTCCGTTGCCACACTGTCCGCGCGCCTGTCCACGATGACCCCCGCTGAACACGGTTTCGCCTGGTTCGATCCGGAGGTGACCGTCGGGCATGGGCGCGGGCCCCTGCGGGGCATGGTGATCCCGGCGAAGGATCTGCACCATGTGGCCGGTATGCCCACCGCCTTCGGGTCCGCCGGGCGGCAGGTGCAGGCCACGGAAACCGACCCGTTTCTGCAGGCACTCATCGACCGGGGCGCGATCATCGCCGGCAAGACCCAGACCAGCGAACTCGGCCTGACCGCCTACTGCGAACCCGTCGGTCTGCCCACCCCGGACAACCCGGTCCTGCCCGGTCACACCACCGGCGGGTCCTCCGGGGGTGCGGCCGTGGCGGTGGCACGGATGCTTGTCGACGCGGCACACGCCTCCGACGGCGGCGGCTCCATCCGGGTTCCGGCCGCAGCGTGCCAGGTGGTGGGCTTCAAACCCGCCCACGATTCCCGCGGCGGCATGCCCGCCACGCAGGGTTTCATCACCCGCGACATCCCCACCCAGGCGCGCCTGCACGCCCTCACCCCGGTGGTGCGCCCCTTGCGCGTCGGTGTGCTGCTGGAGCCGGTGCATGCGGATACGACCGTGGATGACCACTTTGTGAACACGGTGGAGAAGGTGGCCCGGCGGTTGGAGCAGCTCGGCCACGAGGTGGTGCCGGTGGGTCGCCCCTATGGTAGTTGGGCATTCGAGGCCTTTGCTGCGGTGCTGGCGATGCGTTCCTGCTCCATAGAGGACCCCGGCGCGGGTGACACCAGCGCGATCGTGGGGTGGTTGCGTGAGCAGGGCCGGAGCCAGTCGCCGGTCGCGCGGGGCCGGGCGGTGGCGGCCTTTGACTCGGTGGGCGATGCGGTGCGGGAGAGCTGGGATGTGGATGTGGTGCTCAGCCCCACGCTCGCGTTCCCACCACCGCCTCTCGGTCATTTCTCCTCACTGGGCCCCGAGGGGGATTTCCTGGAACAGACCCGGTGGACCCCGTGGGCGACCACCTACAACATGACCGGCGGCGCGGCGATGAGCGTGCCGGTGGACGGGGTGGGCGTGCACATGGGCGCGGTGCGCGTGGGCAACGCCGAGATCCTCGGGCTGGGAGGGCAGCTGTTATGACGCGTGCGCGCATCCGGGTGGAGATCCTCGTGGTCCTGGCCGTCACCTTCGGCGCGAGCGGCCTGCGCTCCCTGCTCCGGCTTGTCGACGACCTCCTCTCCCCCACCGCCCTCAACGACCAGGCTGTCTCCCTCAACGCCCCGCAGGCCCAGGGCATCTGGCTGGACCTGGCCCTGCAGCTGGTCTCTGCCGGAGTGCTGTTCTCCTGGGGAGGCTTGGCACTGTATCTGCTCGCCGATGACGGGTTCCGCTTTGGGAGGATCCGGTGGGGTGATCTCGGCTGGGGTGCGGGACTGGCCGCGCTGATCGGTCTGCCAGGTCTCATCTTCTACGCCAGTGCCGTTCACCTGGGCTTGTCCAAGCAAGTCATCCCCACCACCCTGGACAGCCCCTGGTGGGAGATACCGATCCTGCTGGTGTGGTCCGGCGCGAACGCCTTCGCCGAGGAGATCGTGGTGGTGTTCTGGCTGCTCACCCGCCTGCGTGGCCTGGGTTGGAGCGTGCCGGCGATGATCATCGCCTCCTCGGTGCTGCGCGGTTCCTATCACCTGTATCAGGGCGTGTCGGCTGGCTTCGGCAACATCATCATGGGCGTCATCTTCGCCTGGTTCTACCACCGCACCGGCAAGGTGTGGCCCCTGGTGTTCGCCCACTTCCTCATCGATGCCGTTGCGTTTGTGGGATACACCGCCCTGGGTGGGGATCTGAGCTGGCTGGGGTTGTAACGGGAACAGAGCATCGGGTGCTGCCACTCCGGACATGCGGGGTGCTGCGCTGTTGACCGCGCTGCCTGGCCCCGGTGCCCTGGGGAGATTTCTCCAACCTCACCCTGCCGGACCAGGATGGTGTGACACACCGTGGCTTTCCTCACCTGATCAACATCAACAGGCCTACCAGGCGGGCCTTACTGTGAATGACCCCATTGAATGCACAGCAAAACTTCAGCAATAGAGGGACCCGCCAGTCCTAATTTGCAGCGTTCTAGTGATCCATTTTCAGAATGGAGGGGATGGAAGCCCCTCCAAAGCGGTCGAAACTGAGGGAATCTTGCCACGGGGCCCCTGATTTCCCACATGGATGAAGAATCCTCACTCTGGAATTAGCATTCTCACCCCCCGAAAACCACCCCGCACCCCTCCGGCAGCACAGCAATTCTCGCAGCTAGATACCTATTTTCAGAAGATAAATATCAATCAGATAACGGGTAGGTTGATTCTAAATTGCATCATATCGGAAAGCTGTTAGAGTTTTAGCTATAAAATAACATTGGTTTCTCAGGTTGCTGCGCTCACAGGTTCACCGAGCGATACACCCTCAATCGAGATGTCTGCGCTCCACCTGACTTTTCTGAAAGAAGATCATGCACACCACGCATAAGCGCATCTCGGCAGCAGTTCTCAGCCTCGCCCTGGGCTTCGCCACCATCGGCGCACCAGTATTCACCCCCACCGCCCTCGCCCAAACCAGCATCAGCGCAGGCCAGGTATCCACCGTTAACCTGAACACGCCAGTCAGTCTCACGATCAACAAGTACCAGGGCCTCCCGGTTGCGGACCCTGCAGATTTGACCAACCTACCGCCACTCGCTGCTGAGTTCACCATCGAAAAGGTGGTACTCACCAATGGACTGGACACCCTGGCAGGCTGGCAGGAAGTAGCCAATCTCACCCCTGCAACAGTCAACACCGATGCTACCTTCAATGGAACCGGCGACCTCACAGTAACCACAGATTCCATCACCGGAAGTGTCCTCGTTGATGCGGACGACACCACGGACTTCACCGCAGGTGTGTATCTGGTCACGGAGAGCCCACTAACCGGACATACTGTCGCTAAGCCTTTCCTCGTCACCCTGCCTTTCACCGACGCTACAACCGATGGCTGGAACTACCATCAGGTCGTTAACCCCAAGAACCAGGCTGACATCCTGATTGAGAAGGATGTGCGTGACCCAGGTGCCACCCTTGGCTCCACCCTCAACTACACAATCACCGCACCACTGCCTGCCGGT
Organism: Corynebacterium efficiens YS-314; assembly: GCF_000011305.1. Classification (NCBI taxonomy): domain Bacteria; kingdom Bacillati; phylum Actinomycetota; class Actinomycetes; order Mycobacteriales; family Corynebacteriaceae; genus Corynebacterium; species Corynebacterium efficiens. The sequence continues at coordinate 2,918,800 of NC_004369.1, forward strand.
GATCTGAGTAGCCTCTCCATCGTGGATGACCTCCCAGATGAGCTCACACCAGCAACCACAGTTGTTGTTTCTACCAAAGTAGACGCAACAGCCACTCCAGTCGCTTTCCCCCTGACCGACACCACACCAGTTCTGGACGATGGTGACGGCAACCAGCTCACCATTGATTTCGGGCCAACTGACCTTGCTGCGCTGCAGGGAATGCGCCTGACGAACCCCGCTTTGGAGCTGGTGGTCACTTTCACTGCGGATATCCTTAGTCTCCCATCAAACGGCATCATCGAAAACCATGCCGTAATCAACCTGCCAGGTGGACTGTCTTACAGCACAGATGACCCGAATGATCCGAATGATGGTGCCCAGACGCGCTTGGGCAGCCTTATTATTAACAACCTCAACGCGGACGGTGATCCGCTTACCGTTGCTGGAGCTGAGTTCCAACTATGGCGTTGCAGCCTCAACAACTCGAATAAGTGGGAAGTGTCCGACGGGCCAATCAGTGCCGTCCAGGAAGTCGGAGGCGTTCCAACAACCATGGACACCTTCATATCCGACGGTTCGGGTATTGCATCGGTCACCGGTGTTCAGCTGGCCAATTGGGTAAACAACGGTGCCCCCGCTTTTTCCACTCCCCCGATCGACGAGGATCTCTGTGTCGTCCAGACCCTCCCACCAGCTGACCATGTGTTAAACCCTGAACCTTCTGAGGTCACCACGGTAGGCGGCGATGATTTCGTCATGACCGCCGATGTCACCAACCTCGAGGACAGCATCACCGGCCAGCTCCCCGCAACCGGTGGTGGCGGCACCCTGGCGATGATCGCCGCCGGTGTCCTCGTGGCGATCGCCGGTGGGTTCGCGGCACTGCGTGGCAACCGGGGTGGTACCCGCGCCCGCAGGTAATCACCGCAACCGCTGATAACGCTCCTGCCACGGGACGTCCCCGCGTGGGACTCCCCGTGGCAGGGGAACTGAAGAGAGAAGTCACTGATCATGGGTGCCCACACGCAACCCGCGCCTCCCAGGCCTGCCCCCGCCTATGGGCGGAGCCGGGGATATGTGCTGCGTTTTGTGGTCGCACCCATGCTTCTGGTCATTCTCGGAATCGGGATAATGCTGGCCCCGGTGGTGAGCACCCAATATCAGAATCTCCAGCAGGCGCAGACCGCCCGGGACTATACCGAGCAGATGCAGCAGCACAACGCGGCGGAGCTGCAGGCCCAGTGGGAGAATGCGGGGCGGTGGAATGCGTCGATAAGCACCCCGGCGACGGGGGATCCCTGGCTGGACCCGCAACCCGACGCCGACCCCCACTACCTCTCCTACCTGCAGGAACTGAACATCACGCCGGTGATGGCACGCATCCGGGTGCCGTCGGTGCAGATCGATCTTCCGGTGTACCACGGCACATCGGAGCAGACCCTGGCCCATGGTGTCGGGCATCTCTACGGTTCGGCGCTCCCGGTTGGCGGGCCCGGTACACATGCGGTGTTGACTGGGCACACGGGGATCGCGACGGCAACACTCTTCGACAACCTCGTCGATGTCGTGGACGGTGATCTCGTGCTGGTGGATGTGCTCGGTGACACGCTGGCCTACCGGGTCGATCAGATCAGGGTGGTCCTGCCCCATGAGGTCGGGGCATTGCGCGCCCGGGCGGATGCGGATCTGTTGACGCTGATCACGTGCACCCCTTACGGCGTGAACACCCACCGGCTACTGGTCACCGGCGAACGGGTGGAGCTGGACGCGGTGGACGAACCGGTTGCGGGGATCCCCTGGCAGCCGTGGATGTTCTGGGCAGTGGCGCTGAGCGCGCTGACGCTGCTCCTCACCCTGACGGTGTGGTTGATACGACGAAGGAGGGACAACCGGTGAAGAAACTGCTGATCATCCTGCTCACCATCGTGGTGGCGGCTTTCCCGCAGGCCACCCACGCGCAGGAGCAGGTGGGGTCGCTGACCGTGAAGAAACTGCCCACCACGCTCGACTCGCCGGGCATGCACCCGGTCGCCTTCGAGCTCACCGGGGACACCCTGGCAGCCCCGGTGGTCCTCCGGAGCGACACCGACACGGTCCGGTTCAGCGACCTCGCGCCGGGCATCTACACCGTGCGCGAGCTCCCCACGCACGTCGGCGATGTGGCTCGGCTCTCCATCGCGCCCACGACGGTCACCATCCCCCGCGGTGGGCTTTACGACGTCATCATCGGCCCGAAACCCCAACCCCTGACCCTGCTGAAAACAGCGGATGTGACCTCCATTCAACCCGGTGGGGACTTCACCTACACGCTCGACGGCACGGTCCCCCTGCCTGATATCAACGGCCAGCTCCACCGGTACATCCTCCGCGATGCGCTCCCCTACGGGGTGGCACGAACCGACACTGGTTTGGTGTCGGTATCGCTGGAGAGCCGCGGGGCATCGGTTGGGCTGCGAGCCGGCGAGCATTACACCGTGAGCCATCAGGATGATCCCGTCGTCCGGGCGGTGTTCACCGATTCCGGCCTGGACCTCCTCGCCCGGGAACGCACCGCCAATGCCGGTCTTGTTGTCAGATTCACCTTCAGCGTCAAGGCAGCCGATTCCCTTCCGGTGGGCAGCCAGATCCTCAACATCGCCTCCCTCTACCCGGATGGTTACCCAGAGAACGGTGGGGATTCGGTCCGCTCCAATGAACATTCGATCTGGGTGGTGCAACCCGGAGCTCCCTCACCGACCACCATCCCGGCAGGGAAAACAACCACACCGACATCGACCGCGACGTCCACCGCAGGGTCCGCAACGCCCACCGCAGGGTCCGCAACGCCCACCCCCACGACAGGTGCTGTCACCGCACCTGCAGACACCACTCCCCGGGAGAACACCACCAGGTCATCCGGGCTGGCCTCCACCGGTGCCAGCATCCTCGGGTTCATCACAGTCGGGCTTCTCCTGTCCGCCATCGGACTGACTATCATTCTGCGAGGTCGTCGTGAGTAAAAACGTGTTCAAGAAACTGCGCCGTGTCATGGCGACCATTCTCAGTGTGTTGCTGGTCAGTGGCCTGGTCGCCCCGGTTAATGCAGGAGCTCAGCACGCTGATGAGATCCCCCTTAATGCGCTGTCCTACGGCTACGGCGGGCAGCTGGATCTCCGGTTGTTGGAAGGCCTACTCACAGGTGACGGGTTAAGTATTGCTGAGCTCAAGGGCACCGAGCAGTCCTGGATCGATGGTGATTCACCCGACCCGCAGGACAAGGCACAACAAGAACTTGATCTGGAAGCCCTGCAGCTCATCAACCTCAATCTGGGCACAATCGACCTGCCTCTGGTGGGCCCAGGCGGGTTATTGGAATTCACACTGGACGAAGCCACCCTCGGGGCTGTCCATGAATTTGCAAACGCCAAAACCCCCACTGAAGCCTATGGCGCTGTCGGCCTCGTGGGTAGTGATGGTTCAACCGTCGACCTCACCCGGGGAGGTGAAGGCGATCCCTACGCCTCAATCAATCTGCTGAGCCTTCTCAATCTCCAACAAAGCGAACTGTTTACCAGCACCCTCATCAGTGATGCATCCTTGCAACTGGGTGTCCTGGGTGCGAAAGCTGAACGGCACAATATCGGGGATGCTGCAGAAGCACTGTGTACAGGGATGAACCAGGTCGTGTACTCCGATCTGCATCACCCTGATCTCACACATCCCATTCTGGGCGAGCAGTATTTCACCGTCACCCCTGCCCTCGAAGCCAGCGGGCTGGACGATAAGCGGTTCTGCTCTGATTACCGGATCGCAGACGCAAAGATCATCATCGATGCCCCGGTAGTCAAAGATCTGATGGGCACCATTGAAACAGAACTGCAAGTGCTGGAGGCTGCACTCAATTCTACGTTGGCCGCAGGTGGCACCCTTGACTCTATCCTCCAGGCTGTGGGAGCCATTCTTACCGGGACCCTCTCATTACTCAACGAGATTCTTGGTCTATTAGGCATCACTGTGCTTGACGCTCTGGAGCTGAGTGTCACCGCACAGGTTCCGGTTGCAGATGTGGTGGAGACGATTGTTGCCACTCCCCTCAGCGATGCCAACGGGTTGGTCGCGATTGATCTCGACGCAGGAACCATTGAAATTGACCTGCAGAAAGTGCACGGAGGGGATCTGAGCAATCTTGCACCGAATACGCCTCTCCTGACATCCAGCAATATCAACGCAATCGCGGGGACTGTAACCAGTCTGCTGACCGATTCAAAGGCTGACAACTCCAGAGGCCTCATGGCGCGACTTCAAAACACTATTGAAGGAGATGACGTCACGCATACCGGCGGTCTTTATGACACTGAATTGTCCATCTCCTTACTGCTCGATGGATTAACAGTGGCGAACCCCCTGCCACTTCTGCCCGATCTGACACTTGCCGGTGGCACGCTAACGATCGATGGGACACTGGGGCAACTTCTGAACAACTCTGGTTTCACTTTCAGCGGAACCGGCACCTTGGGAGCTGTTGACCTACTGGGGAGTCTGGTTACCACACTAGTGGGAGGTATCGGTCCGCTAGTTGAAGCACTTCTCTTCGACGGGCCTGATTCCCTTGTTAGTGCGTTAATCGGTCGACTTGGCACTAATGATGTGGTGTCGTTGTTAGTGACCAGTCTCTCCCCACTGCTGAAGACCGTCCTACAGCCTGTGACAAATGCAATTATCAACAGACAAACGGTAGAGCAGATCGATCAAGGCAACCTGTTCACCGTGACGGCCCTCGAACTGAATGTTGTGACCCTCTCCGGTAACGCCACGACCAATCAGAGCGAAGACCGCCTCATCGGCCTGCCCATTGCCACCGCAGCCGTCCTCGCCCAGCACTGGGACCTCATTGATCTTGACCTCAATGTGGCGAATGTCGGTTCTGGCCGGGGTCTTCATTCCGACGGATACACCTACGATGTGGTGTGCGAGGCTGATAAATGGACGGGAATTGATGCCACAGGTGGTGACCGGGTTTCCTACGCCGCCGGGAATATCGGTACCGGTTACTCCTACACATCCACTCAACTTGCTCTCACGGGGGTCACCGACCCAGGTTTGGCCACACCCCTCCGGGCGCTTCCGGGTTCTGTCTGTACCGTAACCACAAATCCGCCTCTGTCAGCAGAGGCAGCGCTTCGCCCCACCGGAGATACCCCCACCCGAACTCCCTATACCTATTTCCTCGCTGAATCATCTGTAGGACCTCTGATTTCGGGTGTCACCCCCGCAGGTGCACCAACAAATCTGGAATCCGCCGGGGTCATTGTTGGTGCCGATGCTCAGGTGTATGTGGATGCCTCCACCGTGGGTGACGAATGGAAGACCGGTTCCTTCACATTCGTGATCCCAGATGATGCAACCTCTCACACGGTCAACATCGTGCACGCCTATGACATCGATACCAGGGACATCGTGGTCACCAAGGGCACTGACGGGCCGGCTGATGTGGGAGCGATCTATAACTTCCAGTACTCGCTCGACGGGGGGACAACCTGGGGCCCCGATCCAGCTGATGCGATCAGTACCGGTGGATCATTCACCATCGCAGGTGTTCCCCTGATCGATTCCACAACGCTTGCCCCGATCTCCGTGCTGGTCCGTGAAGAGGTACCAGCTCCGGGGGCTGGAGGTCCGGAGGTGTTCTGGGCTGTGGATGGAACCGACCTTCCACCCGAACCACATGATGGCACCTATGCCCGCTCTGCCGTGTTTAAGGCTGGTCTGGGTATCACGGCGGTGTCGGCAAGCACCCCGGATCTGGCACTCGCGGTGACCAACGCATATCCGGTGGACGTGGATTTTGAGGCGATGCTGCCTGCAACCGGTAGAACATCGCTGGTGTGGGTGTTCGGTATGGGCCTGTTGTTGGCGCTGGGTGCCCTGTCGTTCTTCATATACAGCCGGAGGCGCTAAATGGCGCTGCACAGACTGGAGGACAGGGAGCAGGACACCGGCAGGAAGAACCGCCTGCTCTCCTTGGTGTTGCTCATCGCCAGTGTGTTGATCCTGCTGTACCCGGTGGTGTCCACGGTGTGGAATGACTATCAGAACAGTCAGGTCGCCCGGATCTATGAGGAGGAGGTCGGGTCGGTTGAGTCACCGGATGCGCTCGCGGATATCCGGCGCAGGGCGGAGGACTACAACTCCTACCTCGATGCTTCCGGGCACCACTACCGACCGGAGGATCCAGCGGACCCGGTGTATCAGGATTATCTGACGCAGCTGCTGCCCTCAGAGCGCAGCACGGTGCTGGGGCGGATCTCCATCCCGGATATCGGCGTGGAACTGCCCATCTATCACGGCACCAGAGATAACGTCCTCTACCGCGGTGCGGGTCATATGTACGGCAGTGATCTCCCTATTGGTGGTGAGGGGAACACCGCCGCCATCACGGCGCATACCGGCATGGTCAATGCCAGCATGTTCGACAACCTCTACAAGCTTGAGGAGAGTCAGCCGGTGTACATCAGTGTCCTCGGTGAGACCCTGCGGTACCGGATGACCGGATCCGAGGTTGTGAAACCGGAGGACTACGATGCGGTGACCTATGAGGAGGGCGTCGACAAGCTCGTGCTCATCACCTGCACGCCGTACGGCATCAACTCAGACCGCCTGCTGGTCACCGCCGTCCGCGACCACGCGCCCCTGGGCGCGGAGGAGGAACCCGGCGGGTGGCAGCCACAGTTGTCGTGGTGGATGAAGCTGGATCTGGCGATCATCGCGCTGATCATTGCCATTGCGCTGTGGGCGACCTGGCGGAACCGGCGCAACCGGCGACGACAGGAGGAAGCCCGCGAGGCCGCCGCCTCTCACCTGCCGAGATAGGATCCGACGGTGCTCATGATGGCCCGTACCCCGGTGACCAGGGTCGGCTCGGGGACGGGGAGGAAGAAGGGAGAGTGGTTCTTCGCGGGGTTCTCATCCGCCGGATCTGCACCGCCGAACATCCAGAACACCGAGGGCACCCCAATGCTCTCACCCAGCCAGCCGAAGTCCTCGGAACCCATTTTCGGCGGTACCAGCGAGACGTTGTCCTCACCGAGTTCGCCCCGGAGTGCGTCGATGACCCGCTCGGTGTGTTCCGCATCGTTGATCAGCTGGGGGAAGGTGTACAGCTCCTCGATCAGGGGCTTCGGCGCGCCGGACACCTGGGCCTCCCCATAGACGATCCGCTCCACGGCGGCCAGCACCTGCTCGCGCACCCTTCCGGTCAGGGTGCGGATATTGAGGGTGAACTCCGCTCTATCCGGGATGATGTTCTCCTTCAAACCGGCGTGGAAGGTGCCCACCGTGACCACCGCCGGATCCAGCGGTGCCACCTCCCGCGACACAATGGTCTGCAGCCGGGTGAGAATATGAGCCCCGAGGATGATGGGATCCACCGAATCCTGCGGCTGGGAACCATGTGACTGGGCACCGAACAGGATGACGCGGAGGGAATCGGCAGCCGCCATGGCGGCATTCCGGGTGATCGCAACGGTCCCCGTCGGGAAGGGGAAGACGTGCTGCCCCAGCACCACCTCCGGGCGTGGGGCCCGGTCCCAGAGGCCGTCATCAACCATGGCCCGGGCGCCGGCGGCGGTCTCCTCCCCGGGCTGGAAGATCCAGACGATCGTTCCCGACCAGTGATCGCGTTCCTCGTGGAACCGACGGGCTGCGGCCAGCGCGGTGGCCACATGAGTGTCATGTCCGCACCCGTGCATCACCGGTACCTCCTGCCCATCGGGGAGGAACCCGGTGGCTGTGGAGGCGTACTCTGCTCCGGTGTCCTCCTTGATGGGCAGTCCGTCGGTATCGGCACGGAAGGCGACAACGGGGCCGTCACCATTGCGTTCGATACCCACCACCCCGGTTCCGCCACAACGGAAGTGCTCGATCCCGAGTGCGGTGAGCTCCGCCTCGATGAAGGTGGCGGTCTCATGCTCCTGCATGGACAGTTCGGGGTGGGCGTGGAGGTGCCGGTACATCTCCAGCAGGTCCCGGGTGTGGGTGTCCGGGAGTGCGGTGGGGATCATGGTGATCAGTGCTCCTTGTTATCTGGATGGTGAGTGGTCTGGCCGGGGGTCACTGGTTGGGCTCAGGTGCTGCCTCCGACTGTATGGTCACCTGGCCCCGGCGGTCACGGACAACCCAGTTGATGATGATCGAGGAGATCACCACCACCGCGGTGGCGAACATCCCCAGCTGCGGAAACGCGGGGACGACCAGCAACTGGATGACCACAGCCAGGCCGAGGGCCACCACCGTGGCCCGGACATTGCGCATGGAGACGATCGCCTGAACCAGCACCGCCCCCATGAGTGACGGCATGATGTAGAGCCTGGCCACCTCGATGACCTCGACCGGAACCAGGGACACCAGCCAAGTGCCCAGGAAACCGACGAAGATCAACAGGCTGAGCAGGTGCATGGTGGCCGCGCCACCGATCGCCATCACCGCCGCGAGATCACCTCTCTTACTGCCGGCCTTGGCTCCGATGGAGGACTGCGCGACGATGGCGGCGGGCACCAGTTTGTTCGAGATGTTTCCGATCATGAAGGCCTGGTACATCGCCGCCGAACCGAGGATCGGGAAGTATGTCAGGGGTTCCACGAACCACAGCACACCGAAGATGGCGGCGACCGCGAGGAAGGCGACCCAGACCATGCCTGCAGTGATCTGGAGATCCGCGAAGAACACCAAATAGGCGGGGCCGAGCAGGGACAGGATCAGGCCAGCGGTCATGGTCAGTGACCCATAGCGGCTGGTCTGAGTTTCAAAGCGGGACATCGCGGCATCGGCGGCAACCGACTGCGCCGTGGGGGCCGGGGTGGTCACCGGTGGGGCGGAGGTAATAGCCATGGGGTTTGTCCTTCTCTATCAGGTTCTATCAGGCTCTATCAGGGGTGTCAGGTGGTGTGGAGGAAATAGGCGGCGACGAGGGAGATGATGATCGCAAAGCCGAGCGCCCATTCCCGCAGCCAGGTCAGGTTGAAGTTTCTGGCCAGCAGGAGACAGAGGGCCATCACCCCGCCCGACACGACCACCAGGATCAGGTGGATTGAGGATTTGGGCATCTCCCCCACCGCCAGCGCGGAGAAGGCACCCAGGAGTGCCGCGGCGGGGATCAGCGCCATGGCCACCGGACTCCTGGTGGCCAGGGTCTTCCCTCCGCGCTTGAGGATCGGTGTGAGGATCAGGGCGCACAACATCCACATGGCCCCGGACAGGCTCATCACCATGAAGGCCACGGCGAATACCTGCTGGGTGTAGCTGCCACTACCGAGTTCCGCCCCCATCGACATCGCCGCGGCGCTGGCCGAACCAACCTCCGCCTGCGCGGAACCGATCAGGCCGATGCGCACCAGGACCGCCGGGGTGCCGAACAGTGCGAGCAGGGCGATGGCCACCAGCACCACCGCCAGGGACGGCCCGATCGAGGCGACCGCACCGGCACGGAAGGACTGTTTGAGTTCGCTGATGGGCATCCCCACCGCCGGGGCGGCAACCCGGGCGGCGCGGATATACAGGACGGTCTGCACACAGATGATGGCGAACACCCCGAGGGCGCAGAGCCACAGCACCGGGGTGTTGGCCAGGGCCCAGATATCCGTGGAGTTCGGATCACCGAGCGCGATCAGGATTGTCGCTTCAGGCATGTCAGGCATGATGCCTCCTTGAGGGGATGAGGGGAGCTATCTCAGCGGGTGACGGAACCGTCTGTTCCAACCGGCCGACGCATGTGAAATGAATCTCACTTCGCCCACTATCCATCACGGATCACATCAGAATCAATAAGGTGGGAAATCTGCCACAAATATGGCCAGAACCCGATCCATGCACACATCAGATACCCTAGTGCGACGGTTTCCGCCAGGACTACGCCAATTAATGCAAGAATCAGCTGAGCACCCTCTATGGGCAGAGACGAGGTTTGAGAAAATGTCCCCCTCCCCCACCCTGGATCCACTGCAGCGCCGGATCATCGGTGCCCTCCAGGTGGATCCCCGGGCCCCCTGGCGGAAAATCGCCCGGGCGCTCGGGGAGGCAGAACGCACCGTCGCCAGGCACGGCACCGAACTCCTGGCCACCAACCGGGTGACGGTGGCCGGCATCGAGAACCGTCAGGCCGCGATCATCACCTCCTTCACCTGCACCCCCGGTGCCAGCCGGATGGCGTGCGAGGCCGTGGCGCAACGCCCCGACACCTCCTACGCCTATCTGACCACCGGGCCCACCGACGTGGTCACCGAGCTGCATTACGACGGCGATCCGACCGACATCCTCATCAACCAGCTCCCCGCCACGCCGGGCACCTCGCATTACGCCACCTACCCGGTGCTGAAATACTTCAAGACCATCCGCGGCTGGCGGGCCGGGGTGCTTGCCGACGAAGAGATGGCCGCCCTTGCGAGTCCCTATGGAGACGACCAGCCCTACTGGGACCATGACGGCGAGGTGGATGAAACAGACCGGGCGATCATCGCAGCGCTGAAGGAGGACGGTCGCGCCAGCCTGGAATCCATGGCGCGCCGGGTGGGCCTGAGTGAGAGTTCGGTGTCCCGGCGTCTGGACTGGCTGCTCCGCCACACCCGCGTGACCATCCGCGCGCTGGTGGAACCCAGCCTCATGGGGTTGCCGGTGGAGGCCCAGCTGTGGGTGCAGACCACCCCACAGTCGGTGGAGGCCATCGGACACCAGCTGGCCGGTCTCCCCCAGGTTCGTTACTGCGCCGCGATCGCCGGTGACTTCCAGCTGCTGGTGGATGTCACCCTGCCCAATCAGCGGGCGCTCTACGATTTCCTGTCCAACAAGGCGTGGAATGCCGGTGCCACCCGGATCCGTTCCGCGGTGGTGGTCCGGGCCCGCAAACGCGGTGGTCGGCTCTTCGACATCTCCTGAGGCACGCCCCCGAGTTCCCCTTCAGTGATCCGATGGCACTAGGGCTACTCTATAACCCATGGATTCACGTGGACAGGGCGATTTCGCCCGTGACAGCCAGGGTCGGCCCATCCTCGACCGCTATGGCAGGCCGGTGCGGGCGCGTCGACAAGCAACGCAACGGCCGGCCCCGCCACGTCGCGCCTCCCCGCCGGCGGATTCCACCCGCATCTTCCCGGCGCAACCCGGACCGGCGGCCCCGCGTCAGCAGTTTCCGCCCCAGCAGATGCCGCCGCGGCCCCAGAACCAGCCCGGCCCGCAGGCCTACCAGCACCCGGGTCATGTCGGCCACGTTCCGCAGGAACTGCCGCAGGTGGTCAACACCCAGGGACCACCGCCACGTCAACGCCGTGCTCTGCCGCGGATCCGCCTGCGCCCACGGGGTTGCCTGGGTTCCCTGTTCACCATGTTCGCGGTCATCCTGGTGCTGGTCGGTGTGGTGACCCTGTGGGCTGATTCGCAGCTCAACCGCGTGGATGCCACCCCGGAGACCCGCGTGTCCAACACCGCCGGGACGAACTGGCTGCTCGTGGGCTCCGATTCACGACAGGGGCTGAGCGAGGAGGATATTGCCCGCCTGGGCACCGGAGGCGATATCGGGGTCGGACGCACCGACACCATCATGGTCCTGCACATCCCCCGCAGCGGCGAGCCGACCCTGCTGTCGATCCCGCGCGATTCCTATGTCAACATCCCCGGGTGGGGCATGGACAAGATCAACGCGGCCTTCACCGTCGGTGGCCCGGAGCTGCTGGCGCAGACCGTGGAGGAATCCACCGGCCTGCGCGTGGACCACTACGCGGAGATCGGCATGGGTGGGTTGGCCAGCATGGTCGATGCCGTCGGCGGGGTGGAGATGTGCCCGGCTGAGCCCATCCAGGATCCGCTGGCAAACCTGGACATCCAGGCCGGCTGCCAGGAGTTCGACGGGGCGACCGCGCTGGGTTATGTGCGCACCCGCGCCACCGCCATGGGTGACCTGGACCGGGTGGTGCGTCAGCGGGAGTTCTTCTCTTCCCTGCTGAACACCGCCACCTCCCCCGGCACGCTGCTCAACCCCTTCCGGGTCTTTCCCATGATCGGTGACGCCGTGGGCACCTTCACCGTCGGCGAGGGCGATCATGTCTGGCACCTGGCGCGCCTGGCCCTGGCCATGCGCGGCGGCACCCAGACCGAGACCGTCCCCATCGCCACCTTCGCGGATTATGACGTGGGAAATGTTGTCATTTGGGATGATTACGCGGCCGAGGAGCTGTTCAGCTCCCTGCGTTAACGCCCTGAACAGCCTCTGAGCAGCAGAAATGCCCCAGCCCCGGATCACAGGTCCGGGGCTGGGGCATTTTGTGTAATTACGAAGATTGGCGGGCGATTTAGGAGGTTGTGACAGTCCACAACTGTCAGCTACAGTTGACACATGGTTGAAATTGTCGCATCAGCGACATTCGACCGGTGGCTACGAAAGCTCAAGAATCGTCGCGCGGCTGCCCGCGCGCTCGTTCGAATCGACCGGTTAGCGGCTAATAACCCGGGAGACGTCAAACCAGTGGGCGGAGGCATCTCCGAGCTGCGGATCGACTACGGCCCCGGGTGCCGCGTGTACTTCTTGCGCGAACGGGACCGCCTGGTCTTGTTGCTGACCGGAGGAGACAAGTCAACCCAGGAAACCGACATCAAAGCCGCCCACGCCATCGCAGACATCTGGCGTCGCACCCAAGGAGTGCATGAATGAACACCAACACCGAGACCTTCGCCCCCTTCGATACAGCGAACCATCTGAATACCGTCGAAGATGTCGCTGCCTACCTGGAGGCAGTCATTGAAGACAGCGATAGTGACGATGACTCGACGGTCATCGCCCAAGCACTGGGAGCTATCGCCCGGTCACGTAACTTCAGTCAAATCGCGCGACAAGCTGGAATGAGCCGCGAAGGTCTTTACAAGGCACTGTCCGCCGACGGTAACCCCAGTTTGGCCACCGTTATTAAGGTATCCCACGCCCTGGGACTTCGACTGCGCTTCGAGGCCACCGCCTGACATAGCCGCCCGCTCTGCGAAACGGGCGGCTACGCCATGCCGCAGATCACCATCGCCGCCATCATCCTGTGGCTGCGATGACACCTACAGGACAGAACCTAGCGGATGGTCACCTGGCGGGACTTGATGTTCTCCAGCTGACGGCGCTCATCCGGGGTGAGCTGTGCATCGTTGCCCAGCTCGCCCGCGATTTTCTCGTCGAGAGCCTTCAGGTCGGTGGCGTAATCGGTGTGGGGACGCTCAGGGTCGAGGTCCCAGACCGGGACGGTGATGCCGTGGGTGCGGAAGGCACCGGCGAACTTGGTGTCCTCACCCAGGATCAGTTCACCGCGTGCGGCGATGCGGGCGAGGGCGTTGAGGAGGGTGTTCTCATCGTCGGTGCGTACCCAGCGGATGTGGGCCTTGCCGCCGGGGTTGACCCACCAGGCGGTGCCGGGGATCTCGGCATCCACGGGGTAGGACGGCAGGATGGACTCATTGGCCATCTGCATGTGCTGGGTGACCTCCGGGGAGAGGTCATCATTGTCAGCAAGCCACCAGTTGAAATCCTGGTGCGGGGTGATGTCGAGGGTGGTCTTGTCGTCGACAAGCTCGGTGAGCGCCGGCTGCGTACCGTCGTGCTTCGCGCTGGTCAGGGACTGGCCGGGGGCGGCGCTTAAGACCCAGTTCAGCGCGAACGCGAGGTCCTTTCCCGGGGTGGTGGAGCGGGTACCCTGCTGCATGGCGACGAACGCCTCGGCGCCGTGCTCCTCATCGCGGATCAGCGCGGCGACGGCGCCCGGGAGAACGGTGCACAGCGTGACCGCGCGGTCGGTGCCCTTGATAGTGATCGGTGCGGTTGCCGACGGAATGAATTCCTGCAGCGCAACGAGCTGCGGCTCCATGGCCAGACCCCCGAACGGGCGGGGCTCACCCTCCAGGGCGGCGCGCTCTGCGGCGCGTGCAGCCATCTTTGCTTGACGACGGCTCATACCCTCGGGCAGTTGTTCGTTCTTCTTATTCTTCTTTGCCATGGACATCAGCGTACAGGGCGGCGGCGGGCGCATCGCCCAGATACTCCGCCAGAAACTCCGCAGCCTCACCGGGGAAGTTGGTGGTGAGCATCTCCACCCCGCGGTCATACGCCCACTGCCAGTCCTTCTCCCTGTCCACGGTGAACAGATAGGTGGGCAACCCGCGCCGGCCGATGAGCCCGGGGCTCATTTTCGCCCGTTCGATGGACAGGCCCAGACCGGTCGGACTGCCGAGGCGACGGTCCGTCGGGTTGAGCCACCGCTCCCAGGACCGGCGCAGGTGGATGCGATCGATCTGCGGGGCGAGTTTGCCCATCCAGTGGATGGCAGGCAGGGAGAAGGAGATGAAGTGGATGCGGGGATCCTCGGTGAGACCGCGGTAGCGCAGGATCTTGACGATCTCCTCCTCCAGCATGATGGAATACCGCATCGGGTGCTTGGACTCGATGTAGAGGTGCTGGTCCGGGTAGTCCTCCATGATGTCCAGCAGATTATTGAGGGTGAGCACCTTCTCCGGGGCATCCTTCGTGCCGAAGTTGTACTCCAGCAGCTGCTCCAGACTCATCGCGGACACCCGGCCGAAACCATCGGAGACCCTGCTGATCACCGGATCATGGATACACACCACCTCCCCGCACCGGGTGAGGCGGACATCGGTCTCCACACCATGGATGGGCAGCTCGAGAGCTGCGCGGAAGGCAGAGGCGGTCAGCTCCGGGTACTGGGAGGACAATCCCCGGTGCGCGATGATCTTCATATCTCACATTCTCCTACGCCGGCGACAAAGGCGGTAACCCTTTTCCAGTATCCCCGCAGGTGGTGAACTTTGCCCAGCCTTATCGCCACCCATCAATGAAGACCAGATGAATTAACGGGCTACAACCGGTCGGCGGTTTGGTGGGGTGTCAACAAAAGCACTGATTTCCATCCCGGATGCTGGACAGATGACTAGTAGTACTTCGTTAGGTGGGTACTCGCCCGCAATACGGGCAGCACCCCAGCAACTCAATGACCATTGATTGAAGTTCGGCGAGGACAGCATAGAAACTCACCCCGCCTCCCGGGCTTTTGGGTTGGTGGCGGCCAACCGTTGCTGGGTGACAAACAAATGCGCCGCGGTCACCAGCGTGGTGTGGTGATGCCAGCCCAACCAATGTTATGAGCCGGGAAGAGAAGAACTGAGCCGGCGGGTTCGAGCCGCCCACTGCCCTAAGGAGTGTGTCCCCCGATGTCGGACAACACATCATCGTCTGCTTCCCACACCACGGCGCGCATCGGTGTCATCATGGCGGTGGCCCTCACCGTCCTGACCGCGGTCACCTTCATTCTCGCTCTGACTGCCCTGCCGAATAAGGTTCCCTATCCGTTCAACCAGGACGTCATCGTCGAGCAGTGGCCGGGGGACTATCTGTGGATGCCCCCAGCCATGCTGCTCATGGTGGTCTTCGTCGGTGTCCTCGCAGCACTCCATGAGCAGGCCGGGCCGGACCGACGGATCTACAGTCTGATCGCGTTGGGCATGGGAATCCCCGCGGCCACCGTGTTGGTGATCAACTACTACCTCCAGTTCACCGTGATGCCGATCAGCCTGGAGAAGGATCAGCTCGACGGGTGGGCACTGTTCACCCAGTACAACCCCCAGGGGATATTCATCGCCCTGGAGGAACTGGGATACATGCTGATGAGCCTGGTGCTCCTGGCCGTCGCCCCCGTTGTCACAGGCCCCGGCAGGGTGGCGAAGACCCTGCGTGTCCTGTTGGCCCTGCAGTTTGTGGTGATGGTGTTATCCCTGATGCTCATTTCCGCGCTCCTGGGCAGGGAACGCGGGGACATCTTCGAGATCACGGTGATCACCCTGGTGTGGGTGGTACTACTCATCGCTGGACCACTTCTGGCCATCTGGTTCCGACGTTCCGGGGCCCGGGTGACATAACCCGTCCCAGGAACGCAACCACTAACCCTGCTGGTCCGGTTCCTCCCAGCTGCGGATGCGACGCAGCAGCATGCGGCTCTTGCGCTGGGAGGCGCCGAGTTTTTTGCTCATGCGGGACAGCACCTTGATGGCGTCGTTGATGTGTGGGCCCTTGTTGAGCATGACGCATTCACACCGCAGCGCCAGGGTGGCGTCGGTGATCTCGGCGCGCGACGGCAGGCCGTTCTTGGCCATGTTCTCCAGCACCTGGGTGGCGAAGATGGTGGGAATGTGGGCGGCTTCAGCCAGGGCCATGATCAGCTGCGGCACCTCGGCCATGCGGTCGAAACCGAGTTCCACGGCGAGGTCGCCGCGGGCGATCATCACACCGAAGTTCTCGTGCCGCATCCCGGTGAGCATGATCTGGGCGAGGTTCTCATAACCGGGGATGGTCTCGATCTTGAGCACCAGGCCCAGCTCCCGAATCTTGTCGTGCTCACCGGTCTCCTCCGCGATCTGGGCGAGGGCGTCGAGGACATACTCCACATCACCGGTGTCACGGATGAAGGAGACGTTGACAATATCGGCGTGCTTGGCCACGAAGCGCAGGTGGCGGAGGTCCTCCTCGGTGAGGCTGGGCAGGGGCAGTTCGGAATCGGGCAGGTTGATGCCCTTGTAGGCGGCCAGGTTGACGCCCTGCGGGCGGGCGCGGGTGACCTCCAGCTCGACCACGTGGTGGCCGTCGTGTTCCCTGCGGTCGATGCAGACGGCGGCGATGGATCCGTCGTCGAAAAGCACCCGGTGACCGACCTTGATGGCCCCGACCGCCTCCGGGAGGGTGCAGCTGATCTTGGGGATGCGGCCGTGGCCGGCCGAGGGGTCGTAGACCACCTCCTCGGAGGTGAGGAACAGGCGGTTACCCACCTTGAGGTTGATGCGCTGGCTCACCGGCGGGATGCCACGCACCGGGGTGCGCTCGTAGTCGTGCTGGAGCAGCGTGCCGTTGGCGATGTAGGCGTTCTGGTACCCCTCAGCCAGCACCGCGCCGTCGAAGGTGCGCACGACGGTGAAGGAACGGCGGGAGCCGCGGGTGTCGGTCAGGCCGATGACGCTGCCGGTGGAGAGCTTATCGAACCAGTCGGGATCCACCTGCACCGCCAGCGCCGGGCGGCCGGGCAGATTCTCCGGAACCGGCGCAGGTTCGGTGCCCTCCTCCGGGATCGGGGTGATCCAGATCTTCGCGGGGGTGAGCACCTTGCCAGTATCCAGGCGGGTCACACGCGCACGACCGACCTCGGGGCCCGGCGCGATCTCGCCGGTGCGCACCTTCGGGCCGCCCAGATCCATGGCCACGCGGATCTCCCGGCCGGCCTCCTCGGCGACGATGTGGACATTGTCGATCATCTGCTTCCACACGGTCTCATCATCGTGGGCGCAGTTGATGCGGGCCAGGTCCATGCCACTCTTGGCGAACCCGCGGACCATCTCCAGATCGGTGGCCGCCTCGGTCGGCAGGGTGACCATGATGCAAGACGGGGTGCCCTCGAGGGGCGCACCAAGCAGGATCTCGGCGTGCTCGTCGAGGATCTCATCGGCATCGGAGAAGGCATCGGCGACATCGCGGCCGGGATAGATGGGCCCCTCGCCCAGGTAAGCGCCGATGACATTGCGCGCGGATTTCAGGCGCGCCTTCACGCTGGGTTCGGTGGTGGTCAGACGGGTCGATCCGATGGAGGCCAGGGCGCTCTGCAGATCACGCAGATCCCGGGTGCGCAGGTGCAGGTAGTGGAGCAGGTTGATCGCGCCGTTGTAGTGCGTCGGCGCCACCTTGTCGATCTCCGCCTTATTCGCCTCTGTGACCTGTGCCAACTCGGTCAGCAGGTCATCGACCTCATGGCGTAGTTTCTGCAGATGATCGTGATCAAACGTACCCATCTCGTTGCTCCTTAAACCCTCGGACCGCTAACAGTCCCATTGTGCCCCCGCAGCGGTGATCCCGCGCGCCACACAGTGCTTATCGACGAAAACCCCCGCCCCCTATTCCCCCACCGGGAAGATCTCATCCTTGATCGCACGCAGCGTCTGCGCGGAATGCTTGAAGCGGCTCATCTCACGATCGGAGATCTCCAGCTCCACCACGCGGTGGATGCCACTGCGGTCGATGATGGCGGGAGTGCCGATGTAGATATCCTCCTCGCCGTACTGCCCCTCCAGGTAGGCGCTGACCGGCAGGGCGACATCCTGATTGTTGAGGATCGCCCGGGTGATGCGCGCCAGACCCATGCCAATGCCGTAGGACGTGGACCCCTTGGCGTCGATGATCCGGTACGCGGCATCGCGGGTGTCCTCGAAGATCTTCTCCAGGCGCGGCTCCAGCTCGGGATCCTTCTCCAGCATCTTGCGCATGGACACACCCGCGATCGTGGCGGAGGACAGAACGGGCAACTCAGTGTCACCGTGCTCACCGATGATGTAGGCGTGGATCGACTTCGGCGAGACATCATAGAGCTCACCGAGCATGTACCGGAAGCGCGCGGTGTCCAGGACGGTGCCGGACCCGATCACGCGACTGTGGTCCAGACCGGAGAATTTCCACACCGCGTAGGTGAGGATGTCCACCGGGTTGGTGGCCACCAGGAACAGACCATCGAAGCCATTGGCCATGACCTCATCGACGATGGTGTGCATGATGTTCACATTCTTGTCCACCAGCTGCAGACGGGTCTCACCCGGTTTCTGGGCGGCACCGGCGCAGATGACCACCATCGCGGCATCCTCACAATCGGAGTAGGTCCCCTTCCTCACCTTGGTGCGCTTGCCTGCCCACACCACACCGTGGCTGAGGTCCATGACATTGCCTTCAAGTTTCTTCTCATCGATGTCGATGATGCACAGCTCATCGGCGATGCCCTGGTTGACCAGCGCATACGCATAGGCGACCCCCACATCGCCCGCCCCGATCAGAACCACCCGGTTGCCCACAAAACGCATGTTGTCCATCCTCATTCCCGTGTTGAGCCCAGGCGGCCAAAGAGATGGTGCGTGTCCGTGGCGTGCCCAGGAACTGTGTCTACCTTTTTAATTATGCCCGATTTTGTCCGGAAAAGCTGTCTGGCCGGACCACTGCAGTACTGTCGCCCTGCCGTCGCCCTGCGGAGCGCGCCGGGCTCTGTCATCATGCATCTATGCCATCAGCCCCGAGACTAGTGGTTCGTGAGTGTGTGCGCTGGGTGGGAGGTGGGCGTCGACAAGCATTACGCCTGCTAGGCCGCGGACTGGCCGCCGGCCTGGAGCTGCTGCCCGCCGTCCCGCGCCGGATCCTGCCGCGCCGCATGGGCGCCGGCCTGCTCGGTGCGGAGATGGCCACCTGGTGGGCACTGTCACCCTCGCTGCTGCCCCGGCCGTGGTGGGTCACGGCGGTCAACCTCGCGGTGTGCCAGGCCGTCGGGCATGGCGTGGCCACCGGTGTGTCCACACTCGCGCCCCGGGTGCCGGGCCTGGGGCAGATCACCCACAGCGCGGTGGGGGCGATCACGCTGGCCACCGTGGCGGTGGGTGTGCAGCGGCAACGCAACCAGTCCCACCTTATGGGCATCAAGAACCGCGGGCCGGTGGAAACCGCCCTCGGCGTGCTGGTCGGGACCGTCGGTTATGGTGCGCTGCTGGTGCTGGGCGAGCTGATCCAGGGCGCGGTGGACCGGCTACGGGCGCTGGCGGTGCGGATGCTGCCCAGCTGGATCAGGTGGCTGAGCTGGCCTTTGTCAGTGTGCGCGCTGAGCACGGCCGTGATGTTGCTTGCCGACCGCGTGGTCCTACGCCGCATGCTCAACACCGCCGCACGCAAGGCCGAACACCTCAACAGACTGGTCTTCCCCGGCACCTGGCAACCGTGGGAACCGGAACGCTCCGGCAGCCCGTGGTCCCATGAACACTGGGGTGCGGTCGGGTCGCAGGGCAGGGCGGTGCTGTCGGGCGGGCCACGCAGGCGGGATATCACAGAGGTCACCGGGCTTGATCCGAGCCGTGTGCACGAACCCATCCGCCTCTTCGTCGGCCTGGTGCCCGGGCGCACCCGCGCCATGCAGATCGACCTGCTCATCCGCGAGATGCACCGCACGGGCGCCTTCCGCCGCGACACCATCGTCATCACCACCTCCACCGGCACCGGCTGGATCACCGACTGGTCCGTCGCCGCCGTGGAGTTCCTCACCGGCGGCCACTGCGCCACCATCTCCATGCAGTACAGCTACCTCCCCAGCTGGCTGAGCTGGTACCGCGACAACGACGCCCCGGTGCGCGCCGCCCGCGAGCTTATCGACGCCATCCTCCCCCACCACCACTCCCTCCCACCACACCACCGCCCCCGCCTCTACCTGGCCGGCGAATCACTCGGCGCCTATGGAACCGCCGGCGCCTACGGCGATGTCCGCGAACTGCTGACCAGGGCCGACGGGGTCATGCTGTCCGGCACCCCACGCTTCAGCGAGGCCATGCAGCACCTCATCGCGCAGCGTGATGCCGGCAGCCCGGAACGCCTGCCCATCATCGACGGCGGCCGACACATCCGGTTTGTCGCCGATCCCGCGCACCTGACCTGCGATTACCAGGGCGAGGGTTATGCATGCGAGTGGTCCCACCCGCGGATGATCATCGCCCAGCACGCCTCCGACCCGATCGTCTGGTGGGAACTGCCACTGTTTATCCGCCGCCCCGACTGGCTGCGCGAACCCGGCACCCGCGGGGTGACAGCACCGGATGCGCAGAAACTGGATGTGTTCCAACGACTGCAGTGGGTGCCGTTTGTCACCGGATGGCAGCTGGCTCTGGACCTCACGGTGTCCGTGGATGTCCCCGGAGGTCACGGACACAACTACCACGGTGAATTCCTGCCCTACTGGGCGGCGCTGTTGGGTTCACGGGCGGGGGTTCCGGTGCAGCTGACCCCGGAGATCCAGCAGAAGGCGATCTCCTGGATCCGGGAAAACTCGGTCAGGCGCTAATGGGGCGTTTTAAGGCCTCTGTGGGGGGCCGGATGGGCCTGAGTATGGTCTGTGGGTTGCGGGGCGCTTAGACGGCGATCTGGGGTGGGTGTTTTTCGGGCCCCGCGGGGTGGAAGTTCGACTTTTTCGACACAGCGGGCGCGGCAGACAGGGGTTGTGTCGAGAAATTCGAACCCGGGTGCTGCTGGAATGCGATTTTTCCGACACAACGGGCGCTGCAGGCAGGCAGTGTGTCGAAATAATCGAACCCCCGGGTACCAACCCACCTAGTATCAGAACCATGAACCGGCACGCCATCCTCTTCGATCTCGACGGCACCCTCGTGGATCACACCAGTGCCTCCCATGCAGCATTGCGGGCATGGTCCCCGACCATCGGCATCGAGCCGGATTTCCAACGCTGGCTGGAGTTGGACAAGTGGGGTTTCGGGCGTTTCGAACGGGGCGAGACCACCCACCTGGGGCAGCGTCGTGATCGCATCCGCGCCTACACCGGCCGGGAGATGGACGATGACACCTGCGACGAGATCTACACAGGCTACCTGCGCGCCTATGAGCAGCACTGGACCGCCTTCGATGATGCCCTTCCCTGCCTGGAACGGGCCCTGGCCACGGGTGATCCGGTGGGGATCCTCACCAACGGCAGTGAGGAGATGCAGCAGGACAAGCTCAACCGCACCGGCCTGAACCTGCCCGGCGTGGTGATGTTGGCGGCCACCACGCTGGATTCCGCGAAACCACGTCCGGAGATGTATGAACGCGCCCTGGACCGGCTCGGCGCCACCACCGCCACCATCGTGGGTGATGACTGGGTCAATGACGTGGAAAAGCCTCGTGAACTGGGATGGAAGGCCTGGTATATCAACCGCCCGGGTACCGATCCGCGCGTGGATGTCACCTCGCTGGACCAGGTCGTCTTCGCCTGACAAAACGGATGACATACCGGTCGGAACGCACCTACGATGGCGGGGAGTACTGCACATCATCTACTGAAGGAGTCCAGCATGAAGATCGGCGTCATCATCGGAAGTATCCGCAAGGGGCGGTTCGGGCAGGGGGTGGGTGATTGGGTCATGGGCCAGGTTGAGGCCCGCGCCGATGAGGGTGTGGAGTACCAGCTCCTGGATCTCAAGGAGTTCAATGTCCCCCTCCTGGAGGCTGAGACAGTGCCCGGTGCGGCCAATAAGCAGTATGAGGATGCGAATGTCACCAGGTGGTCGCAGGCCATCGATGCCTGTGACGCCTTCCTGTTCATCACGCCCGAGTACAACCATGGTGTGCCCGGGGCGTTCAAGAATGCCTTTGATGTGCTGGGGATGGAATGGTGGGGCAAGCCGGTGGGTTTCGTCTCCTATGGTGCGGCCGAGGGGGTGCGGTCTGTGGAGCAGTGGCGTCAGATCGTGGGTAATTTCAACATGTTCGATGTCCGTGCCCAGGTGACCTTCTCCACGTTCACGGAGAGCAGGGAGGGTGTGTTCACCCCGAATGAGCGTCGTGCGGGTGAGTTCGCGAAGGTTGTGGACGCCCTCCTGGAGGCGGGGAGGCGCTGAGTCGCTGGCAATGACCTTTTCCAACCGGCTCCGTGCGATACTGGGACATGATGAAAGCACATGAGATCGTCATGAACTGGGTGACGGAGGAATTACAGAGCGGCCGGCTCAGTATCGGCGATCACCTCCCCAGCGAACGGGCACTCGCCGAAACTCTCGGGGTGTCCCGCAGTTCACTCCGGGAGGCTCTGCGTGTGTTGGAGGCGCTCGGCAGTATCTCCAGTTCCACAGGTTCCGGGCCGCGGGCGGGCACGATCATCACCGCCGCCCCGGAGCAGGCGCTCGCCTTGTCCCTGACCCTGCAGTTGGCCACCTCCCAGGTCGGGCACCACGATATCTATGAGACCCGTCTGCTCCTGGAGGGGTGGGCTGCCCGTCGTTCCTCCCCGGATCGTGGTGACTGGGATGCCGCGGAGAAGGTTCTCGATGTCATGGATGACCCGGATCTCCCCTTGGAGGAGTTTCTCACCCTTGATGCGCAGTTCCATGTGATTCTGACCCGGTCGGCGTCGAATCCGCTGATCAGCACCCTCATGGATGCGCTGCGGTCCTCGGTGGCTGATCACACCGTGGCGTTGGCACAGGCGCTGCCGGACTGGCCGACCACCGCGGTGCGTCTGCAGGCGGAGCACCGGGCGATCCTGGCGGCCATGCGGGCTGGTCGTGGCGAGGAGGCGGCGCGGCTCATCGGGGAGCACATCACCGGGTACTACGAGGAGACACAGGGGTAGCTGGTTGATGCCTCGGACGCTTTGGGCGGTCAGCGATCTGCATGTCACGTTCGCGGAGAATCAGGCGGTCGTCGACAAGCTTGCTCCCCGGCACCCCGGGGACTGGTTGATCGTGGCCGGCGACGTCGCCGAGCGTATCCCCGATGTGGTGCGCACGCTCGGGGCGCTGAAGCAGCGGTTCGACACGGTGATCTGGGTGCCGGGCAACCATGAGCTGTTCAACCGCAGCAGCGACCGCGTCACCGGCCGGGCACGTTACCGTGCGCTGGTCGGGCAGCTGCGCGCGATCGGTGTGATCACCCCGGAGGACCCCTATCCGGTGTTCGGGCGGGTGACGGTCTGCCCGTTGTTCACCCTCTACGACTACTCCTTCCGCCCGCCGGGGCTCACCGCGCAGCAGGCGGTGGCGCGCGCGTCGGTGAAGCTTGACGACGAGATCGCCATCGCCCCCTATGTCGACATCGAGAAATGGTGCGCCGAGCGGGTCGAGTACACCGAGGACCGACTCAAGGCCACCCGCGGTGAGAAGGTGCTGGTCAACCACTGGCCCCTGGTCATCGAACCCACACACCGACTCCGGATGCGGGACATCGCCCTGTGGTGCGGCACCACCGCCACCCGCGACTGGCCGGTGAAACACCACGCGGTCATGGCCATCCACGGTCACCTGCACATCCCCGTGGAAACGCGTGTCGACGGCATCAGCCACGTCGAGGTCTCACTCGGCTACCCCTTCGAACAGCACCCGCCCCATCTCGCGCGGCCGTGGCCGTTCCCGGTGATGCAGATCAACTAGATGAGTAAGTCCTATTGATTTTTAGTGGTCATAGGCGATCAGGGAGCGTTTGTTGGGGGCGTCGATGAGCCAGTTGTGCCAGATCCCGGCGGCCAGGGCCAAAAGTTTCGCGGCGACTCGGGCGTAGACGCCTTCGACGGTGCGCCCGCCGTGCTGCTCGAGGCCGAGTTGGCCTTTAAGCGTGTCGAAGACGGACTCGACCCACTGGCGGATACCACCGAGGGCCCCGAACCGGGGCTTTTCATCCTTGCGGTCGGGACGGACGAGGTGGGCGCCAAGCTCGTCGGTGACAAACGCCTCGAACTCTTTCCCGGCGAAGCCCTTGTCCGCCAGGATGACCTGCCCGTCGTGCACCAGATGACAGTCATGATCAAGCAGGACCTGGGTGGTTTCCCGCTCGCCGATCTTCGGGTTGGCCAGCCCCCAGATCACCGGCATCCCGTCCGGGGTGCAGACCAGATACAGGCGAAAACCCCAGAAGAACCTCGAATGCGAAGCGCAGTAGCCGTAGCCGGCATGCCCGACCAGGTCAGAGCGTTTGACTGTCTCTCTTGAGGTGCCGCAGGGTACCGGGGTGGAGTCGAGTAGTCGCAGGATCTCGTGCCAGGAGGCGGTGTCTTTGGCCAGGGCGGTGATCACCGCGCTGATCAACGGGCCGGCGGCCCGGATGCGCTTGTTGTAGCCCGATTGTTGGGGCATCGCCGGGAACATTCCGGTCAGGTGTGCCCGGGCGTAGCGCACCCATCGGGATTCTGAGGAGGATCCGTGCAGCAGGTGTTGGGCGACGGCCAGGCACAGCAGTTCGGCGTCATCGAGGGCTGGTCGGCGCCCTGGGCGGTGAGTCCGGTCGTAGTCCAGATCGGGCAGGACACGGTCGACCAGGGTGACGTAGAGTGTGGTCAGGAGAGTGTTTAGTTTGTTGTTCACACCAAAAACTCAAGCACTCTCCGCCCTCGTTGAACAGACCTGCGCGCGAGAGTCCTAATAGGACTTACTCATCTAGGTCGCGCGCCCGGTGAGCTTGTCGCGTAGGCGGTCGACCATGCCGACACCGGCGCCGACGGTCTTGTGGAAGAGCTCGGAGTGCGGGGCACTGGGGTGCGGACGGGTGGGGGCCAGCTTCTTCGCCTGTTCGACCTTCTCCCCCAGTTCCTCCAGCTGCTCCCGGGGAAGGTGGGCGCGCAGCTTCGGGAACTGATCCTCCTCCTCATCCTTGGCGTGGTGGGCGAGCATCTCCTCGAATTTCTTGACCAGTTCGATGAAATCGGGGTGCGCGGCGTCCACGCCCTCCAGTTCCTTCATCACCGTGACCAGTTCGTCGTGCTCCTTCTTGTCGTGTTCGACCTCTTCCGCGCCGTTGGGCAGGTGTTCCTCCATGACGGGGTAGACGTACATCTCCTCGGCCACCGAGTGGCGCATGACCTCGGCAGTGACGGTGTCGACCAGGTTGCGACGCTGCTCCGGATCGGTGGTCAGATGAACCTGGGCGAGCAGGTCACGCATGTCCTTGTGGTCGGCGGTGAGGATGGCGGTGACATCGGTGCTGCTGGCGGGCTGGTCGGCGTGTGCCATGGTCGGGATCCTTTCAGCGGTGCTGATGTTTCCGGGTGATTTTTCCTGTGGGCCCCGAGTGTAACCATGATCACAAGATGCGGCCATGGGACTGGGGGCTGAGTGCGCCCATCATCGCGGACCGGCCCGGCGCGGGGGTGCCACATCGGGGCGCTGAGCACTGCCTTTGCGGACAAAAGTGCCGGGACGCGCACCCCTGCCCCTGTCCCCACTATTGACACAAAGAGGTGACGTGCCTTACATTCTTGTGGTCTGACCACATGGCCTGACCACATGGTCGGGTTGCACAGCCTATCCCCTGCCACCCCCTGGAATCCCCTGCGAAATGAGGTCACCTTGATCACCACAACCGCCTCCACGAGGACTGCCCCCACGCAGCCCCCGACGAAACTGAACAAACGGGTACTGTTCGGCAGCCTCAGTGGCAGCGTCATCGAATGGTTCGACTTCCTGGTCTATGGAACCGTCGCTGCCCTCGTGTTCAACAAGATGTTCTTCCCCAACGACAACGCGTTCGTCTCCACGATGCTGGCCTATGCATCCTTCTCACTGACCTTCTTCTTCCGGCCCCTGGGCGGAGTGATCTTCGCGCACATCGGCGACCGCATCGGCCGCAAGAAGACCCTGTTTCTCACCCTCATGCTCATGGGCGGGGGAACCGTGGCCATCGGCCTGCTGCCGGACTACAACGCGATCGGCATCTGGGCGCCGATCCTGCTGATGCTGCTGCGCATCCTGCAGGGCATCGGCATCGGTGGCGAATGGGGTGGGGCGCTGCTGCTCGCCTACGAGTACGCCCCCAAACACCAGCGCGGTCTCTACGGCGCAGTGCCCCAGATGGGCATCTCCCTGGGCATGCTGCTGGCGGCCGGTGTCGTGTCCCTGCTCACCCTGCTGCCCGATGAGCAGTTCCTCACCTGGGGTTGGCGTGTGCCGTTCGTGGGAAGCATCGTCCTGGTGTTCATCGGCCTGTGGATCCGCAACGGCCTGGACGAGACCCCCGAATTCCGACGCATGCGTGAATCCGGCAACCAGGTGAAACTGCCCATCAAGGAGGTCGTGACCAAGTACTGGCCGGCGGTGCTGGTCTCCATCGGGGCGAAGGCCGCCGAGACCGGACCGTTCTACATCTTCGGCACCTACATCGTCGCCTACGCCACCAACTTCCTGAACATCCGCGACAACATCGTCCTGCTCGCGGTGGCCTGCGCCGCCCTCGTGGCCACCATCTGGATGCCCCTGTTCGGAGCCTTCTCCGACCGGGTCCCCCGCGCGAAGCTGTACCGCTGGTCCGCCACGGCGACGATCCTCCTGATCGTCCCCTACTACCTGGTGCTCAACACCGGTTATATCTGGGCACTGTTCGTCGCCACCGTCATCGGCTTCGGAATGTTGTGGGGCAGCGTGAACGCCATCCTCGGCACCGTCATCGCGGAGAACTTCGCCCCCGAGGTCCGCTACACCGGCGCCTCCCTGGGATACCAGCTCGGTGCGGCGATCTTCGGCGGCACCGCACCGATCATCGCGGCCTGGATGTTCGAGGTGTCCGGTGGCCAGTGGTGGCCGATCGCCCTCTATGTGGTGGCCTGCTGTTCCATCTCCATCGTCGCCTCGTTCTTCATCCGGCGGGTCGCGCACCGGGAGCCGGAGACGGTGGCGTCGCAAAGCTGAACCCGCCGTGAACCGGCCCCGAACCGCTCCCACGCCCGCCCGAGTCTGATTACCATCGTCCATAACCCCCTTTGTTGTAAGGAAGGACCCTCCCCCATGGTCAAGCGCCAGCTGCCCAACCCGTCCGAGATGCTTGAGCTGATGAAGTTCAAGAAGCCGGAGCTCAACGCGAAGAAGCGCCGTCTGGATTCGGCGCTGACGATCTATGATCTGCGGAAGATCGCGAAGCGTCGCACGCCGGCGGCCGCCTTCGACTACACCGACGGTGCCGCCGAGGCCGAGCTGTCCATCAAGCGCGCCCGCGAGGCGTTCGAGAACATCGAATTCCATCCGGACATCCTCAAACCTGCGGAGAATGTGGACCCGTCCACGCAGATCCTCGGCGGCCACTCCGCCCTGCCGTTCGGTATCGCGCCCACCGGTTTCACCCGCCTCATGCAGACGGAGGGGGAGATCGCCGGGGCCGGAGCTGCGGGGGCAGCCGGAATTCCCTTCACGCTGTCGACACTGGGCACCACCTCCATCGAGGATGTCAAGGCCACCAACCCGCAGGGCCGCAACTGGTTCCAGCTCTACGTCATGCGCGACCGGGAGATCTCCTACGGTCTGGTGGAGCGCGCGGCCGCGGCGGGTTTCGACACCCTCATGTTCACCGTCGACACCCCCATCGCGGGTTACCGCATCCGGGATACCCGCAACGGCTTCTCCATCCCACCGCAGCTGACCCCGGGCACCGTCCTCAACGCCATCCCGCGACCGTGGTGGTGGATCGATTTCCTCACCACCCCGACCCTGGAATTCGCGTCCCTGTCCTCCACCGGCGGCACCGTCGGTGATCTGCTCAACTCCGCGATGGACCCCACCATCTCCTATGAGGACCTCAAGGTCATCCGCGAGATGTGGCCCGGGAAACTGCTGGTCAAGGGCGTGCAGAACGTTCCCGATGCGGTGAAACTCCTGGAGGGGGGCGTCGACGGCCTGATCCTGTCCAACCACGGCGGCCGCCAGCTCGACCGCGCGCCGGTACCGTTCCATCTCCTGCCACAGGTACGCCGGGAGGTCGGTTCCGAGCCGACCATCATGATCGACACCGGCATCATGAACGGCGCGGACATCGTCGCAGCCATCGCTCTCGGCGCCGATTTCACCCTCATCGGGCGTGCCTACCTCTACGGCCTCATGGCCGGCGGCCGCCAGGGCGTGGACCGCACCATCGAGATCCTGCGCACCGAGATCACACGCACCATGGCGCTGCTAGGAGTGTCCACACTCGACGAGCTCGAACCGCGCCACGTCACCCAGCTGACCACGCTGGTGCCCATCAGCGACACCACGCGTACCCACGTCTAACGCTCAACGCTTGTCGACGCCCGACCCCTCCCCGCACCCCACCTCCGGGGCGGGGGTCAGTTGTTGGTGTCCTTATGCCTGACCAGGTCGAGGACCACCATGGTGCCGATGATCGCACGACGGATCTCCACCGGGGTTTCCGGCTCAAAGGTCAGCGCATAGGTGCTGCGCCCCAGCAAACCCCTGGCCAGGCCGGGCCAGGTTCGGGAGACACGGGCGACCACGTGGCCCCGGGTGGTGAAGGTGAACTTCAAACCGGTGAGGTTGCCCTTGAGTTCGATCAGGGCGCCCGGCGCGAGGGAGATATCCAGACGCGTCGTCAGTGCCACGAACCGCCTGCGCACCTGCCCGAACGCGCTGTCGTCGGGAAGGTGTAATTCAAAGGTGTCGCGGACAAGGTTGAGTGGATCGCGCACGGTGAGAACCGGCTGGTCATCCACATCACGCACGGTGAAATGGCGACTTCCCTTGACCAATAGGGATCCCAGCGACCCGTGCGTCTCCACACGCCCCGCGACCTGCCCCTCGCCATCGAGAATGGCGAAGTCATTGGTCACCAGGGCGGTGACCTGCTGGAACAGCAGGGTGTTGTGAGTCAGCAGGGACACGCGCAGACCTTTCTCCTAGGCTCTTCTAGGCCTCCACGCCGCAGGGGATGCCGGTGGAGTGGTGCGGGCAGTACCCGTCAGGGTTCTTGTGCAGATACTGCTGATGGTAGTCCTCGGCGAGGTAGTAGTCCGCCGGGGTGATGACATCGACCTCAGTGGTGATCTCGCCGAAACCGTGGGATTTCAGGGTCTCCCCATAGGTGGAGACAATCTGGCGTACGGTTTCCGCCTCTTCACCGGTTTCCACATAAAAGGCTGAGCGGTACTGGGTGCCAACATCATTGCCCTGGCGGTAACCCTGCGTCGGGTCGTGGGCCTCCAGGCCCCGGGCCACCAGTTCCGCAAGGGTGATCTTCTCCGGATCGTAGACTACCTCGACGATCTCGGTGTGTCCGGTGCGCCCCGAGCAGACCTCACGGTAGGTAGGGTTCGGGGTGTAGCCACCGGCGTAACCCACCGAGGTGGATTCCACACCGTCCATCTTCCAATACATCTGCTCCACGCCCCAGAAACAGCCCAGTCCGATCCAGACGCGTTTCTGCCCCTCCTTCCAGGGGCCGGTGATCGGGGTGCCCAGCACCGTGTGCGGCTGGGGGGATTCAAGAACAGGATGTCGACCGCCCTTGAGTGCTTCCTCGGGTGTCACCATCTTCGGCTCAGGCCTGAAGAAAAATGCCATTGTGACGTTTCCTTCCATAAGGGACTTTTGTTGCGACTCTACTCCGACACAACCGTGTTCTCCGCTGTGATATTCCAGTACGGATGATGCCCCGGATCGGGGCGCAATAATAGGATTTGCATAAAAGTCGTTGCTTTATCAACAAACCCGCCTATAATTGGGAGGAGCGGCACCACCCATGTGGAGGGCACTCGCTGACGAGTCGCCGAAATCTGTATATGCTCGGTGCCGAACCCAACGAAAGGAAACAATATGGCTGTTTACGAACTTCCGGAACTTGATTACGCATACGACGCTCTCGAGCCACACATCGCGGCTGAGATCATGGAGCTGCACCACTCCAAGCACCACGCAACCTACGTTGCGGGCGCCAACGCTGCTCTCGAGGCCCTGGAGAAGGCACGCGAGGAGGGCACCAACCCTGACCAGGTCCGCGCACTGTCCAAGAACCTTGCCTTCAACCTGGGTGGCCACACCAACCACTCCATCTTCTGGAAGAACCTTTCCCCCAACGGTGGCGGCGAGCCTACCGGTGCGCTGGCTGAGGCCATCAACCGCGACTTCGGTTCCTTCGAGAAGTTCAAGGACCACTTCAACTCCGCAGCACTTGGTCTGCAGGGCTCCGGCTGGGCGGTCCTTGGTTACGACCACATCGCTGGCCGCCTCGTCATCGAGCAGCTGACCGACCAGCAGGGCAACATCTCCATCGACATCACCCCGCTGCTGATGCTCGACATGTGGGAGCACGCCTTCTACCTGCAGTACAAGAACGTGAAGGCTGACTACGTCAAGGCAGTCTGGAACGTCTTCAACTGGGATGACGTTGCACAGCGCTTCGACGCTGCCTCCAAGTAGGACACTGAATCCCGGTAACCGGGATCGCAACGCTTGAAAAACGGGTGGGCCCCGGAGGATTTCCTCCGGGGCCCACCTTCATGTTCTACCGCTTCTCCTGGTCGGGGGTCCAGCCATCGGCCCATTCACCGGTGGCGTAGTTGTACTCGATGTTGTTGCCCTCCTCATCGGTGCGCTGATACCACTCGGTCACGCGGTCGGCGGTGGAATCGAAACCGGCGCCGGCACCCTGCCCCGCGGGTGATGCGGAGACCGCCAGTTCGAAATCATCACCGTGTTCCTCCAGACCACGGACCACGGCGCTGCGCACGGCGGCGGTGGCGTAGGTGCGGCGGATGGCCGCCGGGTCGGTGGTGAGGTCACGCAGGAAGGCCACCGTCATGAGGATGAGCACGATGGAGAACGGCAGGGCGATGAGGATGGTGAGGTTCTGCAGTGCGGTCAGGGTGGTCTCACCACCTGCCAGCAGCATGACCACCGCGATGCCCATCATGCACAGTCCCCAGAAGACCACGACCACCTTGCTCGGGGCGGGATCCCCCTTGGAGGACATCGTGCCCATCACCACGGATGCCGAATCCGCGGAGGTGATGAAGAAGATCGCCAGCACACCGATGAGCAGGAACGGGGTCAGGGTGTTCAGTGGGAGCTGGTCGAACAGGGCGAACAGCACCTGCTCATTGTCGGCCGTTCCATCAAAGTCCTGCACCCCCTCACGGTGGAAGTGGATCGCGGCACCACCGAAGATGGTGAACGCCAGAATGAGGATGAAACTGGGTACCGCGATGGTGACCAGGGCGAACTCCCGCAGGGTACGGCCACGGGAGATCCGCGCGATGAACATGCCCACGAACGGGGTCCAGGCGATCCACCAGGCCCAGTAGAAGGCCGTCCACCAGCCCTGGAACTCCAGGGTGTCCTCGCCCCAGGACAGGGATTTACCCATCATCGGCAGCAGCTCATCCAGGTAGGTCATCACACCCGAGGGGATGAGGTTGAGCAGGAAGAGGCTGGGCCCGGAGATGAAGACGAAGGCGATCAGACCCAGGGTCAGGGTGATATTGATGTTGGACAGGTAGCGGATGCCACGGGCCACACCGGAAACGGCGCTGATGATGAACCCCACGCCCAGCAGACCGATGATCATGATGATCGCATTGTTGGCCAGCGGTCCGACCCCGGAGACGATCTCCACACCACGGCCGATCTGCAGTGCGGACAACCCCAGGGTGGCGGCGGTACCGAAGAGCGTGGCGATGATCGCCAGGATGTCGATGACCCGCGCCACCGGCCCCTCAGCGTGCCTGGTGCCCAGCAGCGGACGGAAAACGGAGCTGATCAGGGAGGGCCGTCCCCGCCGGTAGGTGGAGTAGGCCAACGCGCCTCCGACCAGTGCGTACAGTGCCCAGATGGACAGCCCCCAGTGGAAGTGGGATTGCGCCATGGCCTGGTGCAGCGCCTCCGGGGTGCCCGCCTCCACGGTGTTCGGTGGTGGGGAGAGGTAATGCGCGAGGGGTTCGGAGGGGCCGAAGAAGAAGATGCCCACGCCGAGTCCGGCTCCGAACATCATCGCGACCCACGAGTACCGGGAGAACTCCGGTTTCTCGTCATCCTTACCCAGGGGGATGTGGCCGAAGCGGGAGAACGCCAGGAACAACATGACGAACAGGCCGAGCCCCATGACGAGGTTGAGCAGCCAGGCGGCGTTGCCCATCGCCCAGGAATAGGCGGTGGAGGACACCGTGGAGACGGAAACCGGATTGGTCACGCCCCAGATGATGAAGGCGATGATGATGGTGGCGGTGGTGAAGAACACCATCTTGTCCAGGCCGAAGCGCTGGCGTTGTTCCTCCACGCTGATACCGGGCACCAGCCCGGGGTGGAGATCATGGGGATACAGGCCTACGGCGGTTGTCTTCCTGCTTCTGCGCAGGCGCCGGGTGAAGCTGTCCGTGGGTTGACGGGGGGTTTCGGGCATGGTGGTGTCCTCACTGCATCCAGGGGTTGTCACGGGGGAAGACCCCCATTAGATGATGTCCCCCCCTGTGGCATTCCCGTTAGACCCTAGCAGCGTGATCAGGGATGTGAAACAGCAAACCGGGACCGCGCCACGAAATCCCGGAACACCTCCACCGCCGGGGCGGGGCCGGAATCAGCCCGCCACACCAGGCCGAGTTCGCGGTGGGTCGCAGGTTCGAGGGGCCGCAGTTTCACGCCCACGGTGGGCAGGTGTGGATCGCCCATGGGCAGCACGCCCACGCCCAGACCTGCGCTGACCAGGCCGGAGACGGTGGTCAGTTCCATGGATTCGAAGACGATGTCGGGGGTGATACCGGAGGCGGTGGCCAGGGCGTCGAGAAGCAGGCGGGTGCCGAAACCGGGCAGCATCGCCACGAAGGGTTCCCCGGCAGCCTCCCGCAGCTCGACCGGTCCCTCACCGTCGAGGCGGTGCCCCTCGGGCACGGCCAGGGCGAGACGCTGGCGCAGCAGGGGCGCCCACCCCAGACCAGCGTCGACCTCCGCGGGTCTCGGTCCCACGAGGGCGAGGTCGGCGGCGTCGTCAAGCACGCGGGCAACCAGCTCATTGGCCGGCCCCTGGTGCAGCTCGAACTCCACGCGCGGGTGGTCGGTGCGGAAGGTACGGATCAGCTCCGGGACCATCCACGTGCCCAGCGAATGCATGAAATCCAGGCGGATCGTGCCCAGCTCCGGGTCCATCAGGCGTTTGACCTGCGTGACCGCCATGTCCAGCTCGGCGGTGATGCGCCGCGCGTGTGGCAGGAACGCCTGCCCGCGGGGGTTGAGGTGGAGCCTGCGCCCGGCGCGCTCGAACAGCGGCGTACCCACGTGCTTTTCGACGCGCGCCATCCGGCGCGACAGTGTCGGCTGCGCAATACCGAGCCGATCCGCCGTCTCCGTCAGGTGCCCGGACTCGGCAACCTCGATGAAAAGGCGGAGATCATCGATTCTCATGGTGGCAGCTTATGCAGAAAACGCATGGAAAACAGCTGTTTGTGACATTTTACTAATCACCGCCGCTCACCGAAGATGGTCCCATGGACACCGACGAGTACCGGGGCATCGAACGCGGATCCCGCACCTACCTGCGCGCCGTGCTGGCCATGCTCGCCGCCGGCCTGGCCACGTTCAACTCGCTCTACTGCACCCAGGCGCTGCTGCCCACCATGACCGCCGACCTCGGCATCACCCCCGCCGAATCCGCGCTGACCGTCTCCGTGGCCACCGGCATGCTGGCGCTGTGCATCGTCCCGGCATCGATCCTGTCGGAGAAATTCGGACGCGGACGCGTGCTGATCACCTCCCTGGCACTCGCGGCGGTGCTGGGGCTGATCATCCCGTTTGCCCCCGGCATCGCCACGCTCATTGCCCTGCGCGGACTGCAGGGCGCCATGCTCGCTGGTGCCCCGGCGGTGGCGATGACCTGGCTGAGCGAGGAACTCCACCCCCGCGACCTGGGCCATGCGATGGGTATCTACATCGCCGGCAACACCGTCGGCGGACTGATGGGGCGACTCATCCCCGCCGGCCTGCTGGAAGTCACCCACTGGCAGTTCGCCCTGTTCGGAGCCTCGGCGGCCACGCTGGTGTTCACCGTGGTCATGGTGGCGCTGCTGCCGCAGCAGAAACTGTTCCAACCGAAGAAGATCACCCTGCGCTATGAGCTGGCCGCCATGGCCGGCCACTGGCGCAACCCCCGCCTGGCACTGCTGTTCCTCACCGCCTTCCTGGCGATGGGCACCTTCGTCTCCCTGTACAACTACCTGGGCTTCCGCATGATCGACCAGTTCGGACTCAGCGAGGTACTCGTGGGCGCGGTGTTCCTGATGTACCTGTCCGGGACGTGGAGTTCCGCGCGGGCCGGGGCTTTGCGACAGCGCCTCGGCAACGGCCCCACCGTGATCTTCCTGGCCATCACCATGATCGTGAGCATGCTGGTCATGGCCGTAGACAACCTGTGGGTGACCGTGGTGGCGCTGTTCGCCTTCACCGCAGCTTTCTTCGCCCTGCACTCCTCCGCGTCGGGGTGGATCGGGTTGATCGCCACCCGCGACCGCGCCGAGGCCTCCAGCATGTACCTGTTCTGTTACTACGTGGGGTCCTCCGTGGTGGGCTGGTTCTCAGGCATCATCTTCACCCACGCCAGCTGGTGGGTGTTTGTCGGCTATCTGACCGGGAGCCTGTTGGTATTGCTGGTGATGACTGTGATGCTGGCGAGGCTGGCCCGGGTGGAGCATTCCGCGCCCGCCACCACTGCCACCGCTCCAGCCACCACTTAACCCCGAGATCCTGTTCCCAGAAACCGCGTTCACTAACCCAGAGATCAGTACTGCTTTCTGGGGACAGGATCTCTGGGTTATGTGTGTGGGCTCCCCGACCACGACATCAGTACTGATGCCAGAGTTGGTGGGGCGTGGACCATAGGCATGATTATGAACGGCTTTGACCGTACTAATAATGGGGTTAGTCTTGAGCCATGAGTGAGACCACCGACCAGAAGTGGACAAGCCGGTCCTGGCACCGCAGAGCCAGCAAACCCGTCACCTACTGGTTCATCGCCCTGATCGTGGCGGGCATCATCCACCCCGTTCTGCCCGAGTACCGCTGGGTGCTCATCCACCTGTTCACCCTGGGGGCGATCACCAACTCGATCGTGGTGTGGTCGCAGCACTTCACGGAGAAATTCCTCCACCACCGCGTCCCCGATGCCACACGACCCTGGCAGCTACGCAAGGTGTGGGCGCTCAACGCCGGTGTGATCATCACGATCCTGGGTCAGCTGCTCACCGATGTGTGGGACCGGCACTGGGTGATCACCAGCATCGGTGCGGGCATCGTCAGTGCCGCGCTGGTCTGGCATGCGTTCTCACTGGCTAGGCAGTTCCTGGCTGCGAAACGCGGTCAGCCCTATGCCCCTGCCGTGGTGGCCTATGTGGCCAGTGCCTGCTGCCTGCCACTGGGCGCACTGGCCGGTGGGTTCCTGGCCGCGGAACTCCCCGGGACCTGGCAGGAACGGGTTCTGCTGGCCCACACCGTGGCCAACATCCTGGGATTCCTGGGGTTCGCGGCGCTGGGTTCACTGTCCGTGCTCTACGCCGCGGTGTGGCGCACCCGCCTGCCCTTTGATGTCACAAAGTATTCAGTGGGGTTGATGATCATCGCGCTGCCGGTGATCCTGGGTGGTGCCCTGTCGGACAACGGGTATGTCGCCGCAGGCGGGCTTGGACTGTATGCGGTGGCGTGGGTGGTGCCCATGGGGGCGTGGGGGAAGGCGTCGATAAGCGTGCTGGCCCAGCCCCGTGACCGCGTCGGCTTCAGCGCAGCGACGGTGGGCACCGCACCACTGTGGCTGCTGGGGGCGCTGGTGTACCTGGCCGCCGAGGCGGTCGCGCATCACGGTGAGCTGTTCCAGATCAGCCTGCCGACGACCGCGGTGCTCATCGGTTTCGGCGCGCAGCTGCTCATCGGCGTGATGAGTCACCTGCTGCCGTCGACGATCGGCGGTGGTCCCGCCGCGGTGCGCACCGGCACCTATGAACTCGGGCGCGCGGGGTTGTTCCGGTGGACGCTTCTCAACGGTGGTCTGGCGATCTGGTTGCTCACCGACAACAGCTGGCTGCGGGTGGTGGCATCGCTGCTGTCCATAGGCTCGCTGGTGGTGTTCGTACCGCTGATGCGCAGCGCAGTGAAGGCACAACGTGGGGTGCTGATGAAGAAGCGTGACCCCGTGGAACCGCTCACCGCGCCCAGATACAACCAGGTCACCGCCGGCATTGCGGTGCTGGCCCTGGTGCTGGCGGCATTCGGCGGGCTGGGCACAACCGGGGGCGGCGGGGGCGTGCCGGTGGCCAGCGGGGATGTGCACGCCGTGACCATTGACGCGGGCGACATGGTTTTTGTCCCCGATGTCATCGAGGTGCCTGCCGGGATGTCGCTGGAGGTCACCCTGGTTAACACCGATGACATGGTGCACGACCTGAAATTCGCCAACGGTGTGCAGACCGGGCGGGTGGCCCCGGGCGAGGAGGTCACCATCACGGTCGGACCGATCACCGCGGATATGGAAGGGTGGTGCACCATCGCCGGCCACCGCGCCCAGGGCATGGACCTGATGGTGGTGGCCGGGGGCTGACCTGACTGATGCCTTAACCCAGAGATCCTGTTCCCAGAAAGGAGTAGTGATCTCTGGGTTAGTCAGAGTGGTCTCTGGGAACAGGATCTCGGGGTTAAGGGCATGAATTCCCCAGACACCACACCCAGTTCCCCGTTCCTTGACCCAGGTCAAGGAGCACCGGGGCAATCCCCCATAGGTTGAGGGTTAAAGAACACAACCCGAAAGGAAATATCATGAGTATCTCAACCCAGACCGCCAAGTTGGTTGACCTGGTTGCCCGCGTCCATGGCCCGAACCATCCGCACCTCGCGGAGGTGAAGTCCCTGTTCCATGAGGTCAACAACCAGCTGCAGGCCCCACAACAGGATGAGGTCAGGAGCAAGCTCGCCCGCATCCGTGAGCTGTCCAATGATTTCCAGACCCCATCCGATGGCTGCGAGGGTTACCAGATGATGGATGCCAGCCTGGCCGACTATGAAGCTGAGGTCTTGGCCAACCTGAACTCCTAGACCGCCCCGGAACCCAGCACCGGGGCTGATCTGGCGCCCTGTCGCAGCCAGTGTCGTACGGCGGCGGTGGCGCGGCAGTCGTCGCCGTTGTAGCTGAGCAGCTGAGCGCGAGCCGCCTCCGCCTCGCCCTCCGCACCCGTCGCCGCCACCAGGAAGGCGTGCAGGCTGTCCTCGCCGGCGAAGTCTTCCTCCTCCCAGTGGAATCCGGCGGCGGGGGCGAGTTGTTTCAGGCCGAGTCCGCCGGGGCCGACGAGTTGGCTGCGGGCCACGGCGAACATGTCCACCCACTGGTCGGAGCTGATGAACCGGCGCACTTCCTCTTCATCGGGGACACCGTCGACCACGCCGTGGAAACGTCGCGCCGATGACAGCATCCAGTGGTTCTCGCCGTTGCTGGCGTAGCAGAAGGCCGCGAAGGTCTGTCCGTGCTGGCGGGCCTTGTCCCGGCGCGCCATGAGCCAGCGCCAGAACGTCGCAAAGTTCACTCCCTCCGCGGCCTCACCCAGACCGGACCAGGTCACGAACGGGTGGTAGTCGTGGCCGTCGAAGGCGCCCCACAGGTAGGCGCCGAGGTCGAGGTAGGCCTCCACATCGATGTCGATCTCCACGTCGAAACGCGGGGCGGTCGTCTCACGCACCCTGCGCAGGACGGGGATGTCGGCGCGCCAGGCTGCGGCGATGTGGGAAATATCGCCGAGGTGGGCGTCGATAAGCGCCTGGGTGGTGGCGATGCCGCGCTCGCGGTAGGGGGCCGCGCGGTCGCCGGGGAGGAAGAGGCTGATCTCGTCGATACGCTGCAGTTCGGGTTCGCATTCGCCCCAGAACCGGCAGTTCGCGCATTCCTTGACCCGACGCGGATCGGTCGGCGGCGGTGCCAGCAGCGCCCGCTCCGCGGCCGGGGCGTAGCGCGTCACATCAACGAGGTAGGCACGGTCACGGTCCTGCCCGATCACCGCCCCGTGCTTGTCGACGCCCACCGCCCCCGCCTCCTCCAACCCCCGGATCGCCAACGCCAGGCGGTAGCCGTCAATGGTGTGGTGGCGCAGATTCGCCTTGACCGGCACCGCCGCACCGAGCCCCAGCCGCGCGGTGGCGATCGCCTGCATCTGCCCGTGGGGTGAGGGCCTGGCCACGCGGTGGTTGCTCACCATCACCGGCAGGTAGGTCCCGTCCGGGTTACGGACCAGGATGTCGGCGACCGTCTCCCAGGCCACCCCGTCCCAGTCCCCGGCGAACACCGCGCCGGTGATCAGGTTCGCCCCGGCTGCGATCGCCTCGAGGGTGTGGAATTCGGCCAGTTCCTCATCCGGATCCAGGTCCAGGCGTTCAAAGGGCACCCGGCCGCGCTTCTTCGGGGGGATGGGGAGTCTGGAGTAGACCTCCGCCACCCCGGCATCCCGACGTGCCTTACGCTGCACCGATGCCTCCAGGGGGCCGATGCCGGGGAAGCGCAGGCGTTGCACCTGCCGGTACCGGCACCCCACCAGGTCCCCCGGGGTGAGTCTCTCACTTCGCATTCTTCTCCATCACCTTCCCGTGATGCCACGAGCTTATTGCACATTCGTAGGTAAAGTTGAATCGAAAAGTGGATTATCATCCGGCACACGAAAGAGTTGAAAGCACATGGGTATCTTCGAGAAGATCCGTTCCTCCCGGGCGAAGACCAAGGCGGAGATCAAAGCCGCCGAGGCCAAGGTGAAGGCCGAGGCCAAGCACAAGGCCAAGTTGGATCTCAAGCGGGAGAAGCTCATCGCCCAGCAGGAGCGGAATCTGCTCAAGGCGGAGAAGGAGGGACTCAAGGCGCGGCGCAAGCATGAATTGAAGATGGCCAAGCAGATCCTCGCCGAGAAGAAGGCCGGCAAGTTCAACTCCGACACGGTCAAGCGGTGGGGTGGCACCGCCCGCATGCTCACCCCCATCCTGCTGCCGCTCGTCTACCGGGCCTCCACCCAGATCCGCGACCAGATCGTGCAGAACCGCGCGCAGCGTTCCGGTGTGACCGGGGCGCAGCTGGCGAAGTACCCGGGTCACGGTGCCCCACTGAAAGCGCGCATCGCCGGTGTGCGCGAGGTGGCCCGCAAATCCGACCTCCCGCAGGGTTTCGTCCGCGATGCGGATGAGCGCCTCAAGGAACTCGATGCCGCGGTGGACAACGCCGAGTACATGACCCCGCAGCAGCGCAACCGGGCACACCAGTCCATCGAGCGCGATCTCCAGCAGGTCAGCGACCAGATCCAGGACCGCTTGCTGGACCACCGGTAGACCTGCCCTACATGGTGAGACCCCCGGACACCGACAGCACCTGGCCGGTGGTGAACCCGGCCCGGGGGTGGGTGAAGTAGGCCACCGCCTCCGCGATCTCCTCGGGTGTGGCGGTCCGGCCTTTGGGCACCGCCTTGACGGTGCCGGCCATCACCTTGGCGGTGAGTCCGTCGCCGTCCAGCATGTCCGTCAGCAGCGGGGTGTCGGTGGGACCTGGGCTGACAATGTTGATGGTGATGTCCCTGCGTGCGGTTTCCCGCGCGATGGAACGCACGAATCCCATGAGCCCGGCGCGTGCCGCCGAGGAGGCCGCATCACCCAGGGTGCCGGCCTTGCCGGAATCCGATCCCACGATGACGATCCGCCCATAATCACCGAATATCTTCAGCGCCGAGCGCACCAGATTCATCGGCCCGAGCAGTTCCACCGCGATGATCTCCTCCGCCGCGGCCGGGTCCTGGCGGGTGAAGAACTCCAGATCGTGGCGGTGTCCGGTGGTGATCACCAGGGTGTCGAACTCCCCGACCGCACCGAATGCCCGGTCCACCTCCGCAGGGTCGGTGGCGTCGAGCTGCACCACGGGCACGTCTGGGCCCAGCCCCGTGGGGCGGTTCCGGTGGTAGGCGACGGTGACGGGGGCGTCGACAAGCAGGCGGTTGACCACCGCCGTGCCGATCCCACCGGCACCGACCACCACCGCGCGGCGACCGTCAGTCATAGGTGTACCAACCCTTGCCCGACTTGCGGCCCAGCTCACCGGCCTCATACTTGGCGGTGATGAGCGGGTGCGGGGCCTCGGATTCATCCCCGGTCAGCTCGAAGGTGGCCTTGCGGATGAGGTAGGTGACATCCAGACCGACCAGGTCCATGAGCTCGAACGGGCCCATGGGGTGCCCCAGGGCGGATTTCGCGACGGTGTCGATGTCCTCGATGGAGGCGATACCCTGCTCCACCAGGTTGAGGGCTTCGGTGCGCACCGCCCCCATGAGGCGGTTGGCGATGAACCCGGGGATCTCCGCGTTCAGCACCACCGGGTGCTTGCCCATCTTCTGGATCACGGCGATGACACTGTCGACGGTGTCATCGGAGGTCTCCGGATGCCGGACCACCTCCACCGCCTTCATCACCAGCGCCGGGTTGAAGAAGTGCATATTGCAGACCTTCTCCGGGCGCCTGGTCGCGTCCGCCACCGAGGAGGACCCGTAGGTGGAGGAGTTGGTGGCCAGGATCGCATGCTCCGGGGCCAGCTCATCGATCTGGGTGAACACCTGACGTTTGATGTCCAGGCGTTCGGTGGCCGCCTCGATGACCAGGTCGGCATCGCCCACCGCGTCGGCCTGATCGGTGGTGAAACGCAGTCGGCCCAGTGCCGCATCCACCTCCTCCTGGCTCATGCGTCCCTTGCTCACCCGGCCGGCGGCCCAGGCCTTCATATCCTGTTCCGCGGCCTCGACGGCGTCGGCGGAGATGTCCTGGACCACCGCGTCATACCCGGCGACGGCTGCCGCCATGCCGATCTGCCGGCCCATGGCGCCGGAGCCGATGACCGCGATCTTGTGTACCTCGACCATAGTTAATTCCCCTTGAATT
This sequence comes from Corynebacterium efficiens YS-314, assembly GCF_000011305.1. NCBI lineage: Bacteria > Bacillati > Actinomycetota > Actinomycetes > Mycobacteriales > Corynebacteriaceae > Corynebacterium > Corynebacterium efficiens. The sequence goes on from NC_004369.1 coordinate 2,959,990, forward strand.
CCGGTGTCCGCTTGTTCAGGAACGCATCCGCGCCCTCGGCCTTGTCCTCGGTGGTGTACAGCAGGGTCTGGGCGAGACGCTCCAGCAGCAGACCGGTGCGCTGATCGGTCTCCGCACCGTTGCCGATGACCAGTTTGGCCAGCTGCACCGCCAGTGGACCCTTGCTCAGGATGGTGCCGGCCGTGGTGCGGGCGGCGTCGACAAGCTCAGCCAGCGGGTGTACCTCCGTGGCCAGCCCGTAGTCCAGTGCCTGCTGGGCGGTCAGGACGCGGGAGGTGAGGATCATCTCCACCGCACGGCCCTTGCCCACCAGGCGCGACAGTCGCTGGGGGCCACCCGCACCGGGCAGCACACCCAGGGTGGCCTCCGGCAGACCCACCTTGGCGTTCTCGGAGACGATCCGGATGTCACAGCTCATGGCCAGTTCCAGCCCGCCACCGAGTGCGACACCGTTGATGGCCGCGATCGTCGGTTTGGGGTAGTCCTCGATCCGGTCATAGAGCTTCTGCATATGGGCAGCCAGGCCATAGTGGAGGTCATAGTGGGCCAGCTGGGAGATATCCGCACCCGCCACAAACGCCTTCTCACCGGCACCGGTGAAGATGACCGCCTGCACATCGGGGTCCTCCTCCCAGGTGTCCAGGACCCGGCCGATCTCCGCGAGCACCGTCTTGGACAGCGCATTGCGCTTCTCCGGGCGGTTGATGGTGATGACACCGATGCGGTCGGTGGCCTCCGCGGTGATGGTCTCGAAACCGACAGCGGTGTCCTGCTCTGTGATGGAGGTGATGGAGTTGGTCATTATTTCGCTCCTTCTGCGGTGAATGCGCCGACGCCGGTGATGAACCGGCCGATGGTGAGCTGGTGGACCTCGTCGGTGCCCTCATAGGTGCGCACCGATTCCAGGTTGTTGGCGTGGCGTAGTGGTGAGTAGTCCATGGAGATGCCGTTGCCGCCGAGCATGGCGCGGGCATCGCGGGCGATCTGGATGGCGATGCGGGTGTTGTCCAGCTTGCCGGTGGAGATCATCTCCGGGGTCACACCGGTGGTGTCCTTGAGGCGTCCGATGTGGTGGGCCAGGTGGTAACCCTTGTTGATGGCCACGGCCATGTCCGCCAGTTTGGTCTGGGTGATCTGGAAGTGGGTCAGCGGGGTGCCGAACTGCTCGCGGTGGTGGGAGTATTCCAGTGCCGAGTTGAAGGAGTCGCGGGCGGCTCCGAGCACACCCCACACGATTCCGTAGCGGGCCTCGTTGAGGCAGGAGAACGGTCCGCGCAGACCCACGGCGGAGTCCTTCGGCAGCATCGCGGTGTAGGGGAGGCGGACATCCTCCAGGGTGATCTCACACTGGACGGAGGCGCGCATGGACAGTTTCGGTTCGATGACCTGGGCGGAGAAGCCCGGGGTGTCGGTGGGGACCACGAAACCGCGGACCCCGCGGCCGTCGCCGAACTCCTCGGTCTGCGCCCAGATGATGGCCACATCGGCGATATTCGCCAGGCCGATCCAACGCTTGGTGCCGTTGAGGACCCAGTCCCCACCCGGCTCCTGGCGGGCGAAGGTCTTCATCGCCGCGGGGTTGGACCCGGCGGTGGGTTCGGTCAGACCGAAGCAGCCCACGGCCTCACCCCTGGCCATGCGGGGCAGCCATTCGAGTTTCTGATCCAGGGATCCGTGCTTGTGGATCGCCGCCATCGCCAGCGAGCCCTGGACGGAGACGAAGGTGCGCAGACCGGAGTCACCCGCCTCCAGTTCCTGTGCCGCCAGGCCGTATTCCACCGCGGAGCGGCCCGGGCAGTCGAAGCCCTTGAGGTACATGCCCAGCACGCCGAGTTTGCCCAGCTCCGGGATGATCTCCCTGGGGAAGTGACCGGCGTTGTACCATTCGGCGATGTTGGGGCGGATCTCCCGGTCCACGAACTGCCGGACCTTCAGGGCGGTGGATTTCTCCTCCACGGAGAACAAGCTGTCCATCTGGGTGATGTCGACCGGACCCCACCAGGAACCGCGGGGGCTGGTGAGCACCGGTGGGGCGGTGATCTGCCCCGGGGTGGCGACGACACCGTTGTCGATATCATCCTGCTTGAGCTTCTCCGCCACCTTGGCCAGGTGCTCACGCAGCTTGAACTTCTGCGGCTTGCCCGAGGGGGTGCGCGGCAGGGTGTCGGTGACCTCGAGGTACTCCGGCCAGTACGGCTTGGCGATGTTGGTGGATTCCAGATGCGCCTTCATGGTCTCCATGGTGATGGGCTCGCGGCCGTGCTCCATGACTACCACCGCAGCGGCGATCTCCTGCAGACGGTCGTGTGGCATCGCCACCACCGCCACATCCGCGATGTCCGGGTGCTGGATCAGGGCGTTCTCAAGATCGGCGACGGGAACGTTCTCACCACCGCGGATGATGACATCCTTGTCGCGGCCCGAGAGGGAGATGAACCCCTCATCATCCATGACCGCCAGGTCACCGGTGTTGAACCAGTCCCCCTCATATTCCTCGAGGGTGGCATCGAGCATGCCGAGGTAACCGCGGAACAGGAACGCACCCCGCACCTGGAGGCGGCCCTGTGTTCCACGTGGAACCTCATTGCCCTCCTCGTCGACCACGCGGGTCTCCATGCCGGCCAGCGCACGGCCGTCGGTGTTGACGATCTTCTCCTCCGGGTAATCCGGATGGCCCATGGTGGTCAGGCAGCATTCCGTCATGCCCCAACCTCCGAAGACACTCATCTCCGGCAGTTTCTCCTTGGCCTGGGTGATGAACACACGTGGGATCGGCGCACCCATGCAGCAGAAGCGCTTGAGGCTGGACATGTCGTAGTGGTGCAGGTTCTCCGCGTGCAGCAGGTCATGGAGGAACGGGGCGGCACCCGAGGTATGGGTGATGCGGTACTTCTCCACCAGGTAGACGAAGTAGTCCACGCTCCAGACATCCTGGATGACGGCGGTGCCCCCGAGCATGAACGGCAGGCTCACGCCATAGAGATAACCGGTGAGGTGACCGAAGGTGGAGGCCATGTGGATGACGTCGTTTTCATCCATCCCCAGCTTGTCCGGCCAGGGCAGCGCACCGGCGAGCACGGTGTTGTGGGTGTGCATGACACCCTTGGGCTTGCCGGTGGTGCCGGAGGTGAACATAATCAGGGCCAGGTCGTTGGGGTCGGGGCGCAGCTCGGTGAAGTCAACCGGTGACTCCTCCCGGCGCGTGCGTCCGGTCTCGAGGAAATCCTCGAAGAGGTCGAATCCCTTGCGTCTGGTCTGACCGCGCACCACGATGGTCTTCTTCAGGTCGGGCAGCTCATCGCGGAGCCGGTCGACCATGTCCATGTAGTTGAAGCGGCGGAAGGTCTCGGCGATGAACAGCACCGACACCTTGGCGGTTCGTGCCATGTGGCTGATCTCGCGGTCGCGGTAGATCGGGATGAGCGGGTTGGTGATCGCACCAACGCGCATGGCGGCCAGGTGGATGATCAGCCACTCGTACCAGTTGGGCAGGTGGATGCCCACCACGTCGCCGGGTTCCACACCGGCTTCGATCATGGCGTGCGCGGCGATCTCGACGTCGTCGGCAAGCTCCCTGTAGGTGTGGCGACCATTCTGCTCGACAGTGCAGAGCTTGTCCGGGTTGGCCGCTGCGGCCTGGTCGAAGTAATCGATGAGGAGGCGGTTCTTCCAGAACCCGGCCTCGGTGTGCTTCTGCTTTTCCTCATCGGTGAGCAGGATGTCGAAGGTGGTTGCGACAGTCATGGTCTTGGTATCCGTTTCTCTGGGGAGGTACTCAAGGGAGGTGCTTTACGACGCGGGATTGTAGGGGCCTGTGCAGTCGTGGGGTTGTTAGATCATGGTCAGGCCACCGGAGACGGACAGCGTCTGACCGGTGATGTAGGAGGACTCAGGGGAGGCGAAGAAGGCGACGGCGTTGGCCAGGTCCTCCGGCTGCGCCAGACGACGCAGCGGGATGGCCTTCTCCAGGGCGGTGCGCAGCTTCGGGTTCTCCTCGGAGATCTGGGCGAACAGCGGGGTATCCGCGGGTCCGGGGCAGATGGCATTCGCGGTGACCCCATAACGGGCGAGTTCACGGGCAAGCGTCTTGGTGAAGGAGACCACGCCACCCTTGCAGGCGGAGTAGACGGCCTCACCGGAGGAACCCACGCGGGCGGCATCGGAACCGATGTTGATGATGGTTCCCCCACCCTCCTGCTCCACCATGATGCGTGCCACGGACTGGGAGCAGTGCAGGGTGCCGTAGAGGTTGATGTTGATGATGCGGTCCCAGATCTCCGGTTCGATCTCCAGGAAGGGACCGATCTTGTCCCAGCCGGCGTTGTTGACCAGGACGTCGATACGCCCGTACTTGTCCTTCGCCTCGGCGACCATCGCGTCCACGGCGGTGCGGTCGGAGATGTCGACGGTGACACCGATGGAGTCGTTGCCCAGTTCCGCGGCGGTGGCGCTGGCGGCCTCGCCGTTGAGGTCGGCGACCACGACGGTGGCGCCCTCGGCGGCCAGGCGCTCGGCGATGCCCTTGCCGATTCCCTGTGCCGCGCCGGTGACAATGCAGATGCGTCCGTTGAGTGAGTTCATGGGGGAGAAATCCTTTTCAGTGGGAGGGATGTGTGCGTGGAGAAGGTGGTTTAGGGGGCGAATTCGCGGCCGAGGTTCTGGCGGGCGATGATCAGCTTCATGATCTGTGCGGTGCCATCACCGATCTGGAGGCCGAGGACATCACGCATGCGCTGTTCGATGGGGCAGTCCTTGAGGTAACCGAACTGGCCGTGAGAGAGCAGGCACTGGTTGATCACGTCATAGGCGACCTTGGGTGCCCACCATTTGCACATGGCGGCTTCCCTGGTGTGGGGCTGGCCGGCGTCCTTGAGCCAGAGCGTCTTCTGGCACATGACTCGGGCGGCCGTGAGGAAGGTGTCGGCCTCCGCCAGGGGGAAGGACACACCCTGGAATTTGGAGATCGGCTGGTCGAAGGCCTGGCGGGTGCTGGTGTACTCCCAGGTCTCATCGAGGGTGACCTGGGCGGCGCCGATGACCTGGAGGCCGATGAGTGCGCGGGAGAAGTCGAAACCCTGCATGACCTCGGTGAAGGCCTTGCCCTCGGCACCCAGGAGGTTCTCCTCCGGGATCCAGACATTGTCGAAGTCGACGAATCCACGACCCACGGACAGGGTGCCCATGTCGTTGGCGGCGGTGCGGGTGATCCCCTCGCGGTCGAGTTCGACGAGGAAGGCGCTGATGCCACGTCCCCGGCGTCCCTCCTCGGTGCGGGCGAAGACCACGGTGGCACCGGCGTGCAGTGCGAAGGACATGGACTTGGTGCCGTTGAGCACCCAGCCGTCCCGCTCCCGGCGCGCGGTCATGTCGGGGTTGCCGGCATCGGAACCACCGGAGGGTTCGGACAGGCCGATGGCCACGATGTCCTCACCGCTGGTGATCTTGGGAACCCATTTCTCGGCGACGGATTTCTGTGCGTTGCGGGCGACCACCTGGCCCACCAGGGACCCCACCACCTGCAGGTAGGAGACGTTGATGTCACCGCGGGAGACCTCCTCGATGACCATGCCGCTGGTCAGGGCGCGTTCCCCGCGGCCACCGAGTTCGGTGGGCAGCTCCGGGGCGAGCAGGCCACGCGAGCCCATCTCTTTGCGGAGTTCCGGGTCGATGATGCGGTCGATCTCACGCTGCTGGTAATCCGGGGCGATCTGCTCACCGAAGGCGCGGGCCTCATCGATGTAGCGCTGCATCTCTGCGTCGATGGAGAAATCCATGGTCTCTACTTCCCTACCTTGGAGGCGAAGTCCGGCTGGCGCTTCTCGGCGAAAGCTGCAGCACCCTCCATGCCCTCGGCGGTCGCGCCGTAGAGGTCGAGTGCGGACATGGCCAGGTTGGACAGGCCGGCCTGGTGATCGGTGTCGGCGTTGAAGGACTGCTTGAGGAAGCGGATGGCGGTGGGGGACTTCTCACCGATCTCATCGGCCCAGGCGAGTGCCTCGTCGAGAAGCTTCTCGGGCTCGACGACCTCGTTGACCAGGCCCCACTCCTTGGCGGTCTGGGCGTCGTACTGACGGCAGAGGTACCAGATCTCGCGGGCGCGCTTCTCGCCGACGATGCGGGCGAGGAAGGCGCTGCCGAAACCGGCGTCGAAGGAACCGACCTTCGGGCCGGACTGGCCGAAGCGTGCGGTGGAGGCGGCGATGGTCAGGTCGCAGAGCACGTGGAGGACATGGCCGCCACCGATGGCTATGCCGTTGACCGCGGCGATGACGGGCTTGGGGATGTCGCGGATAGTCTTGTGGAGCAGGCCGATCTCGAAGAGGCCGGATTCGCTCGGACCGTAGTCACCGGTCTCCGCGCGCTGCTTGACATCGCCACCGGAGCAGAAGGCCTTCTCGCCGGCGCCGGTGAGGATGACCGACTGCACACCGTTGTCGGCCCAGGCCATCTTGAAGGCCTTGATCAGTTCCTCCACGGTCTGGGCGCGGAAGGCGTTGTATCGCTGGGGGCGGTTGATGGTGATCACCGCGGCGGAGTTGCGGCGCTCGTAGAGGATGTCTTCGAAGGTGGTGATGACGGGAGCAGACATGGTGGATTCCTTAATCTTCGGTAGGGGTTGTCAGGGTTCTTCGGTGAGCAGATCCGGATAGTCCGGGTGGAACTCCGGTTTGAGGGCGCCGTGGAGCACGATGGACAACTGCACCGAGACAAACTCCTCGAAACTCATGCGCTCGGAGAAGTACCAGTACTTCAGCGCCCAGGAATGGGCGATGAGCAGGAGGTTGTAGGAGTAGGGCCTCGGGTTGAGGTTGTGCCGGAAGAATCCGGACTCGATGGCACCCTGGACCGCCCGGAGCATGAACTGCCCGGTCTGCAGTTCCAGGTTCTTGACCAGATCCTGACTTTCCTGGTTGAGGTTGCCGGTTTCGCGGTAGGTGAGCAGGACAGCCTTACGGTTGTCGCGGACCACCTCCGCATAGGCGGTGAAGGCCGCAGCCACCCTGCGGACAGGGTCCTCCACGGGTTCCAGCGCCAAGGGGATCTGGTAGTTCATCTGGTCCAGCACATCGAGGATGACGGCCCGGACCAGTGCTTCCTTGTTCTCGTAGTAGCGGTAGATCAACCCGACGGAGACCTGCGCCTCGTCGGCGATTGATTTCATGGAGGCCGCCTGGGAACCATGTCGCTGCATGACGGTGGCGGCAGCGTCGAGGATCTGGCGCGTGCGCACATCCTGTCGCGCGGTGGCTGCCACTTCATCAGCCGAGTGGTGGTGCGAGATGGTCATTGTCTCAAGGGCCTTTCACTGCCGTTACGTCCTGAATGAACGCTTATTCAGATTGAATGAACGTTCATTCATTACGTGCAACACTAAACACCGCCCAATATGACCGTAATCACTTCTGCAATATTTGCGTAATGCGGATCACAGCGATACCCAGGCAGCAATAAAGGGCGGATCCACCACGGTGGATCCGCCCTTCGCGTATATGGGCCCGCCTGTCGACGGGCTATCACCCAGCCCCTAGAGCAGCCCCTGCTCCCTGGCCGAGGCCACAGCGGAGGTCCGCGAGCGCACACCGAGCTTGTCATAGATGTGCACCAGATGGGACTTCACCGTCGCCTCGGAGAGGAACAGGATGCGTCCGATCTCCCGGTTGGAGGAACCACCGGCGACCAGCTTGAGCACCTCCAGCTCACGCGGGGTGAGGGAGGTCTTCGGGGTGCGCACCCGCGTCATGAGGCGGTTGGCCACCATCGGTGAGAGGGTGGAATCCCCCTCCGCGGCGGAACGCACCGCAGCCAGCAGCTCATTCGGCGGGGCATCCTTGAGCAGGTACCCCAGGGCACCGGCCTCGATGGCACCGAGGATATCGGCGTCGGTGTCGTAGTTGGTCACCACGAGCACCTTCGGGGGATTGTCGATGTTGCGTTTGATGGCGGCGGTGGCATCGGCACCGGTGGACACCTGGGTGCCCTGGACACCGGGTCCGAAGCGGAGATCCATGAGGATGACATCGATACCTCCCGCAGCGGCAGCCTGCACGGCAGCCTCGGCGGTGGACACCTCCCCGACAACTTCTATGTCGTCTGCGCTTTCCAGAACGGCACGGAGTCCGAGCCTGACGATCTCGTGGTCATCAGCGAGCAGCACGCGGATCATATGTGTGACTAGGTCCTTCCCATGGCGCACCCCCGGCACGGCTGGATGGGTTGCAGGGCCGGGGTGTGCCTCAACAGTTATCCCAGTCTAACCTTTCTCAACCCCCGTTTGAGAATTCGATCGGAAGTGCGACGGACACCGCAGTGCCCTGCCCGTGCGCGGATTCCACGATGACCTCCCCATTGAGTTCCTGGGCGCGCTGCCGCATGGCGTTCAACCCGATGTGCCCCAGTCCGGCCGGCTGCTGCCTCACCCGTTCCGGTTCGAAACCCACACCGTCATCGACCACATCGAGACGCACCTGGTCCATCTCATAGGTGAGGGTGACATGGCAGTTCTTCGCCTCGGAGTGCTTGGCCACATTCCCGATGGCACCCTGGGCGATGCGCAGCAGGGTGGCCTCGGTTTTCATCGGCAGCTGGCGTTCATCCCCATCGACGTTGATGACGAAGTTGATCCCCAGCAGCGGGGCGGTCACCCGGTGCAGCGCGCCCTCCAGGGAGGTCTTGGACAGCGCCGCCGGCTGCAGGGCGGCGATCATGGCCCGCGCCTCGCTGAGATTGTCCGAGGCGGTGGTGCGGGCCAGGCGGATCTTGTGCAGCGGCGACCCGGCCGCGTCATCCTCCCCCAGGCCGCGGGCGAGGATCTCCTGTTCCGCCACGTGCAGCAACATCTGGATCGACGACAGTCCCTGGGCGACGGTGTCGTGGATCTCGTGGGCGATGCGTTGGCGTTCCTCCGCGATGCCGGCGTTGCGTTCGGTCTCCGCGAGCTGGGAGCGTGTCTCGAGCAGCTGGTCGATCAGTTCCTGCTTCTCATTGTTCACCCGCCACAGGGTGCGGAACGCATAATCTATCGCGATGGTCACCAGCGCCGCCACCGACGGCCCCATCACCCCACCCAGGGTCAACCCCACCGGGTACTGGCTCACGATGGCCACCGATGTGGCGCCCACGATCGCGATGATGCCACGGACATCCGGCATGACCTGCAGGAACAGGAAGAACAAGGGGAACACGATATAGATGCTCACCGGCACGATCGGCAGCATGAGCACCCACACCAGGGTGAGCACGAACAACCACGCCAGCTGCTTGGTGTGCGCGAAGGTCACGCGTCTGGAGGATCCCCAGAAGTAGAGGAACCCCCACACGAACAGCAGGACGCAGGAGACGGCGAACATGGGCAGCGGCAGACGTGCCGACGCACCCAGACCCACCACCAGCAGGGTCGCGGTGAGGATGTGGATGCTGTTGCGGTAACTCATCGCACCGGGCTGGCCCCCACGACGTGCGAGGTTCTCCACGTCCAGCTCATTGCGCATCGAATCAGGCTGGCGATCTAGGCTTGACTGCATGCGTCGTACATTACCCACTCGGGGCCTCAAGACCATCCTCCTGACCAGTGCCATCGCCCTGGCAGTGGCAGGGTGCACAGATGGGTCACCGGAGGCACCGCCCGCGCAGCAGACGACGGCCACCACATCACCGGAGTCGGTGGCTGAGCCGGTGGAACCGGCCGTCGACAAGCTCCCGGTCGATGCGGCCCCGCAGGTCCCCGGTGGCCGTACCTCGTGGCAGGAGTGCCCCTACCTGGATACCCGGTGGGTCGCGGACACCAACGGCCAGCGCGTCACCGGGGTCGGCGTCGACGAACGCTTCTCGACGCCCGCCTGTGTATTCTGGTCCTACCCCGAGGAACCACAACTCACCGTGATCGTGCGCGAGATGGACACCATCGACGACGCCATCGCCGTGGTGGACTGGGCCGCCCCGGTCGACACCACCGAACTGGCGGAGGAACCCGCGGGATGGTCAGGCGGCCGACGCGGCGGCACGGATGAATCCGGGGCACTCTACGCGGTACAGAAGGACACGGTGGCGGTGGCGGTGTTCACCAATCAGGACCAGTCGCTCAAGGCGCAGCTGGTCGCGGAGACGGTGATCACCAACCTGGGGCTCTAGCTCACACAGCGACGTCGTTGTACGGCATCAGCGGTGAAATCAGGGGGAAGACAACCTCCATGAGCAGGAAGAACACGCCGACCACCAGGACCAGCACGGTCACGAGTTTCACCGGCCACGGCCCCGGCAGGTAGTGCCACAACAGCGAATACATAATTTAGGACTCCTCCAGGACGGCGGGACGCTCACCACCGGTTTTCGGGATCTGCTCCACCAGCATGCCATGGACGATCATGCGCTCGGCCGCGGAGAACTGTGGATGACACGTGGTCAGGGTGATCAGCGCCTCTGCGCCCTCGCTGACCTCCGTGGTGGTGGCCCCCGGCACCGGGTTGATCATCTCGATGTGGTTGGGGGTGGTGATATGCCGACCGACCACACCCGCGTACTCACCACCAGCCATCCGCTGCACCTGGGTGTCGGTGAAACAGGCGGCGGCCTCCTGCTGCCGGGTGGTGGGATCACCCGACATCGGCATCACCCGGTAGACATTCCAGGACGCAAAGGTCTCCACCACGATCGCATCACAGGACCGGAGGTTACCCAGATCATTGAACGGGGCACCCTTGCCCACGCGGTGTCCGGCCACAGCGAAGTTCCCGGCCTCACCCGGCATCTGGGAGTCGGTATAACGGCCCGGCCCGGCGAGCAGTTCCTCCTCATCGGTGCCCTCGATGACGGCGAAGTGGAAATCCGATCCGAAGGAGGGGATATACATGCGGGCAAAGGCCTCACCGAGTTCCGGTGTGAACCTCCCACGCGGATTGACCCGCTCCCCCTCGGACTGCCACAACTCATCGAGCCCTTCATTGGCAGCCGCCTGCTGCCGCCCGGCCTCAACATTGGTCCAGTAGGACTCATAGAACGCAAACGCCAGCACCAACGCACCGACAGTCAGGAACACCTCACCCAGCACCTGGGAGAATGTGGGGCGCGGGCGGGGTCTCCGGGCGCGGGTGGGGGAACCGGCGGATGCACCCCGGTCGCGATCCGGATCGCGGGCACCATGCCTGGTGTCAAGTGACTGCATGACTCACCTTCCTTCTGGTGTGGCGCGGAGTGCGACCGCACCGGATCCCGGCCCCCGGGAAAACCCACATCCGTGCTCAATCCGGGTTTAGGCCACCGGTGACACGGACACGTACCATGAACTGGTGTGATCGCGCACTTGTCCGATCATACCGCTGTTAGAGAAAAAGCTATACCCGAAAACAACCCTGGGAGGGGCGGAGAGCACGGTGCTCGATTTTCTGATCTACCCGGTGTCCGGAGTGATGAAGCTCTGGCATCTGCTGCTGCACAATGGCCTCGGACTTGATGACTCGCTCGCCTGGTTCATCTCCCTCTTCGGACTGGTGATCACGGTGCGGGCCATCATCGCCCCCTTCACCTGGAAGATGTACAAATCCGGGCGCCTGACCGCCCAGATCCGCCCGAAACGTGTGGCCATCGCGGAGGAGTTCAAAGGCCGGCACGACGAGGATTCCATCCGGGAGATGCAGCAGAAATATAAGGACCTGAACAAGGAATACGGCATCAACCCCTTTGCCGGTTGTGTGCCCACCCTCATCCAGATCCCCGTCATCCTCGGTCTCTACCAGGTGCTGCTCCTCATGGCACGGCCCGAGGGCGGGCTGGAGAACCCCGTTCCCCGCTCCATCGGCTTCCTCAGTGCCGAGGAGGTCCAGAGTTTCCTGCAGGGCCGGGTGTTCAATGTCCCCCTGCCCGCCTACGTGACCATGCCGGCCGAACAGCTCACCTTCCTGGGCACCACGCGTGAGGACGTCCTCTCCTTCGTCCTTCCGCTGTTCATCGTGGCCGCGGTGTTCACCGCCTTCAACATGGCGTTGTCCACCTACCGCAACATCCAGACCAATGACTACGCCTCCAACATCTCCAACGGGATGTTCAAGGCTTTCCTCTGGCTGGCTGTCCTGGCCCCACTGTTCCCCCTGGTGCTCGGACTCACCGGCCCCTTCCCCACCGCCATCGCGCTGTACTGGGTGGCCAACAACCTGTGGACCTTCGGGCAGACCGCCATCATGCACTACATCATCGAGCGTAACTACCCGCTCACCGAGGAATTCAAGGAACACCACGCAGCCCAACGTGCCACCTACCGGGAACAGCAGCGGAAAAAACGTGCTTTCCTGTGGACCCGCCGGAAGAACCGCCTGATGATGATCCTCACCCCCCACCGCGCAGCCGAACTGCATGCACAGAATGCCGAGATGACCCGGGAACGTACCGAGCGCATCAGGGCGGAGAAGGCCACGAAGAAGGAGATCGCCACCAAGAGGCGGGCCGCGGAGAGAAAGATCAATCAGCAGAAGATGGAGGAGGCGAGGAGGCGTCGACAGGCACGCCGCGCCGGGGACAAGAGCAACGGCGAGCAACCGGAGACGGACGCCACCGACCCGTCCGGGAAGTGAACAACAAGGGGGAACCACCAACCGGTGGTTCCCCCTTTTGCCTGCCCTCTAGATCGAGTAATCCGCCGGTGGTGCGGACAGCAACTGCCGGGCCAGGTCACGGGCCGTTTCCAAGGGGCCGATATTCTGAACCAGCCTCGACCCCGCCAGACCACCATCAAGGAACACCAGCAGCTGATTCGCCTGGGTGGTGCCGGGATAACCATTCTTCTCCGTGAGCAGATCGGTCAGCGTCTGATGACACCAACGACGGTGCTCCATGACCGCGGCGACAATACCCTTCTCGGATTCCGTCTCCGGACGTGGATACTCATTCGCCGCATTCTGGAAGTGGGACCCCCGGAAGCCCTTCTTCGGCTCCTCCTCGATGCACTGGTCGAAGAAGGCGATGATCTTATCCTCCGGGTCCTTGAGCTGGTCCGTCCGCTCATGCCACGCATCACGCCACTGCTGATCCAGATTTTCCAGGTAGGCGATCACCAGAGCATCCTTGGAACCGAAGAGGGAGTACAGGCTGGCCTTGGCCACATCCGCCTCACGAAGGATACGGTCGATGCCGATGACCCGGATGCCCTCGGTGGTGAACAGATTCGTTGCGCTGTCGAGCAGACGCTGCCGGGGGCTCGGGCGATCACGTCGCCTGCCCCCTGTACTGGTCCTACTCTTTCCTGAAGCGCTGACAGCCACGGCGGGCCACGTCCTTTCGGGTTAACTCTGGAGGTGCAACAGTGTGGTCGAGATGGTCCCGGGGAACCACGTCCGATGGATCCAGGCGGCATCCCACGGATGCTTCCCGGGGACGTTTCCACCCACACACCTTCAATATAGACAAACCGGTTCGTATAGATTCAATCTACAGGTCATTCCACTGATTATGGAAGAGCCACCCGTGTCTTCGGGGGTGTTCCCGGGCCGGGGGAGATGAAAAAACGACCCGTGGGAGGCCACGGGTCGCGGGGTATAAACGGTGCGTTGTTATTTCCAGATTGTTGCTCGGCTACTTCTTGACGGCCCGCACAATACTGAGCAGAATCACAGCACCCAGGAGGCATGTGAAGAAGCTGAAGATCCAGCCACCGCCTTCAACATCCACACCGATCAGGCTGAGGAGGAAGCCTCCGAGGAGACCACCGACGATACCTACCACGATATTGAGGCCGATACCCTGCTGGGCATCGGTTCCCTTGATCTTGGATGCGATCCAACCAGCGAGTCCGCCGATGATGATCCAACCGAGTATTGACAGTCCGAGCATGGTTTCAATCCTTTGTTTGGGCTAACCTTTCCTGACACTGATCCGTGCAGGGTTATTCACGGGATCGCCCCCGACAGTAGTTGCGGTTAGTACAACAAAGCTCGTCTAAATGATATTTATTAGGATATCGTGATGGGAAATTAACCGAAAAGTAATAACACCCCAGTTCCTGGGAGTGGGAACTGGGGTGTTGCCTGAGCCTGCTTTCAGGCCCTGGACATTGACGCTGCTATGCGGGGCGGACCACCATCATCGGGCAGGGGGCAGACTGCAGCAGGGCACGGGAGGTGGAACCCAGGAGCATGCCCTTGAATCCACCACGACCATGGGAACCGACAACCAGGAGCTGGGCACCTTCGGAGGCCTCCGCCAGTGCACGGACCGGGCGGTCACGGGTGATGACCTTCTTCACCGGCACGTCGGGGTACTGGTCAGCGAGGGGCTGGATGCGCTCGGTGAGCAGTTCGGTCTGCTCACGCTCCACCTCATCCCACTGCTGCTGAGCTGCCGCCAGACCAGCAAGCGATGCCTGGACCTGCATGTCCATCCAGGTGTGGACGGCGATGAGTTCAGCACCACGGGCAGAGGCCTCGGCGAAGGCCACCTCGGTGGCGCGCTGGGACACCTCGGAACCATCGACACCGACAACCACGGGGCCGTACTTGTTGTCCTCATTGACGCTGCTGTCCTCGCGGACAACCACCACGGGGCAGTGTGCGTGGGATACCACGGCACCGGAGACCGAGCCCATGACCATGCCGGAGAGTCCACCCAGGCCGCGGGATCCCATGACGATCATGGTGACAGATTTCGACATCTCCAGGAGCATGTCAATGGGGCTACCCTCGGCGATGGTGTGTCCGATCTTGATGTCCGGAGCCACCTCATGCGCGATGGCGCGGGCTTCATCGATCTTCTCCAGGGCCTCAGCCTGGAGGTCATCAAAAAGCTCCTGCGGGGGAACCATGCCCTCGGCATAGAGGAACTGGGGCATGGTGTAGCTGGATGCGAGGCGGAGGGGGATGCCCCGCTTGTTGGCGGTGTTCGCAGCCCATCGAACGGCCTGCTTGGAAGCTTCCGAACCATCTACTGCGACGACGACGATGTCTTCTACGCTCATCTTTGGTCGACCTTTCTCCTGCGAACCGCGGGCTACATTTTCCACACGATTCAAAATAATTGTCACTTCTGATTGTACCGTGTATGTCCGGTTTTATAGGCGGTTACAACCAGTTCCGGGTGTGAAACGGTGTGATTTTTCGTACGCACCCGGCGTTTTCACCACACCCGGCCGAGCGCCTCGATGGATGCCTTCCGAACGGCGGGATCGAAGGAATACGTCACAGTGATGATCTCATCGAGGGCATAGCGCTGGGCGAATTCCTCCAGATCCGCGGCCACCTGCTCGGCCGTGCCGGCGAAAGTGATCTCCAGGGAATCCGTGATGTGTTTCCACACCATGGGTCCGAGCTTCTCCTCCAGCCCATGTTCGGGCGGGGCGAGAGCCGAACGCTGGTTGGTGACGATACCCGCGAACATCCGATGCAGGGTGGACAGCTGGAAACGTGCCTCCTCCTCAGTATCGGCAACCATGACATTCGCCGCGGCCATGACATACGGATTCTCCGCGCGCTCACGGTAGGAGGCGATCGCCGGCCCCATCTGGAACGGCGCGAAATGACTGGCGAAGGCGAACGGCAACCCGAGCTCCGCCGCCATCGCAGCCCCGTTGATGGAGGAACCAAGCATGTAGAGGGGCACCTTCGATCCCCGGCCGGGGTGGGCGATCACCGTCGGCCGCCCCTCCGGGTCGTCCAGGTACCGGATAAGAGCGCTTATCGACGCCGTGACATCGCCGACATGGGCACTTCCCCGCCCGAGTTCCCTCGCTGTGGCCGGATCGGTTCCCGGGGCCCGGCCCAGACCCGCCTCGATCCGCCCCGGGTACATCGCATCAAGGGTACCGAGTTCCTCCGCGACATGGAGAGGGGAGTGATTGGGAAGCATGATGCCCCCGGAGCCCACCCTGATGGAGGAGGTGCGACCAGCGATATGTCCCATGAGCAGGGTGGTCGCAGAGGAGGCCAGAGCCTCCGAGTTGTGGTGTTCCGCCAACCAGTAACGGGTATACCCGGATGCCTCGGCGATTTGGGCCGCCTCCACGGAATGCGCGATCGCCTCACCCGCCGTCATACCCTCACTGAGGGCAACGAGGTCGAGAACGCTCAATCGTGGTTTTGCCATGTCAGCCCGTAAAATATAGTCAGCTTGAGAGGCGGTTACGCCTCAATCACAGGAGCATCGGCATTGGCCGGGTAGAGCAGATCGAAGATGACCCGGCCGATATCTGCGGACAGCATGCCCAGGTCGGTGGCCAGAAATTCGAGAATTGGGTTGATGATTACGTTGAAGTCCATGTCACACAGGGTAGTACAAAAGGCGAAGGCTTCGCCGCCGCTGCCCATCCGCGGCGGGTTGAACCCCTCACGGGTGATCCTCCCCCGGGATGCCGAGCCCATCCCGGCCGGGGATTTCGTGGAGCATCTGATCAGCAGCCAGCGGCACCGCCACCCGCTCGATAACGCCCGGGTTCTCCAGGAGCGTTTCGACGCCGGCGAGGTGGTCAACCTCTGGGGCCGGCCCTATGCCCCGGCGGACATTGTGCAGCCGGGTGAGGATATCTGGTTCTACCGCATGCCCGCCGCCGAACGCCCCATCCCCTATGAGATCCTCATCATCCACGAGGATGAGGATCTGCTGGTCGTCGACAAGCCCCCTTACCTGGCCACCATGCCCCGGGGACGCCACATCACCGAGACCGCCCTGGTGAAGATGCGTGTGCTCACCGGGCATCAGGAGCTGACCCCCGCCCACCGCCTTGACCGCCTGACCTCAGGTGTCTTGGTCATGGTCAAACGCCCCGAACTGCGTGGCATGTACCAGACCCTGTTTGCTCGGCGGGAGGCCACCAAAACCTATGAGGCCATCGGTGACTACCGGCCTGAACTGGTCCCCGGGGATGAGCCCCTCATCTGGGAATCCCATATTGAGAAGGTCCGGGGCCAGGTGCAGGCCTACGTGACTGACGAGGAGCCGAACACCCGCACCAGGGTGGTCAGCGTGACACCCGTGACTGACGACGAACAAGCCCAGCTGGAGGCCCTGCACGGTCATCTTCCGCGGCAGGGGCGTTATGTACTGGCCCCGGAAACCGGTAAGACCCATCAGCTGCGCATCCACATGCGTGATGCCGGCGTCCCCATCCTGGGGGATCCCCTCTACCCGGTCCTCCATGCGGTTGACGATGAGGACTACACCACCCCGATGCATCTCATCGCCCGCACGCTCACCTTCATCGACCCCCAGAGCGGTGAGGAGCGCACCTTCACCTCGACCCGGTCGATGGGTTCGCTGTAAATAGGAATTATCGGCCCGTGTTTTGAGCATGCGAAAGGGGTGGTTGTCCCAGGAGTTTGTACTCCTTGGGGCAACCACCCCTTCAACATCCACAACCGCATAGTGGACGTGCCAAAGCAGGGGGTGGGGCCCGCACCACACGGCACGAACCCCACCCCCTGATCAATCATTAAGTTGTTGGTCGGCGGTCACCTACTCTCCCACACCCTCCCGAGTGCAGTACCATCAGCGTAACCAGGCTTAGCTTCCGGGTTCGGAATGGGACCGGGCGTTTCCCTGCTACTATCACCACCGACACACCTATCACGGTGCACCAACCCAACCATGTTGGGCGTGTTGTGCCAGACACTGCATAGTGGACGCGAACAACGTGTTCAAATTGTGTGTTACATAAGCGCTTTAACATACCCCAACACCATTAGTGGGGTGTTTGTGTCGGTAAATTAGTACCAGTCACCTCCACATCTTACGATGCTTCCAGATCTGGCCTATCAACCCCATAATCTCTAGGGAACCTCAACAGAAACCTCATCTCGAAACAGGCTTCCCGCTTAGATGCTTTCAGCGGTTATCCCTTCCGTACGTAGCCAACCAGCCCTGCTCCTGGCGGAACAACTGGCACACCAGAGGTACGTCCGTCCCGGTCCTCTCGTACTAGGGACAGCCTTCCTTAAGTTTCAACGCGCGCGGCGGATAGAGACCGAACTGTCTCACGACGTTCTAAACCCAGCTCGCGTACCGCTTTAATGGGCGAACAGCCCAACCCTTGGGACCTACTCCAGCCCCAGGATGCGACGAGCCGACATCGAGGTGCCAAACCATCCCGTCGATATGGACTCTTGGGGAAGATCAGCCTGTTATCCCCGGGGTACCTTTTATCCGTTGAGCGACACCACAACCACAAGTAGGTGCCGGATCACTAGTCCCGACTTTCGTCCCTGCTCGAGCTGTCACTCTCACAGTCAAGCTCCCTTGTGCACTTACACTCACCACCTGATTACCAACCAGGCTGAGGAAACCTTTGGGCGCCTCCGTTACATTTTAGGAGGCAACCGCCCCAGTTAAACTACCCACCAGGCACTGTCCCCAACCCAGATCATGGGCCAAGGTTAAGACATTCAATCCGATCAGAGTGGTATTTCACCAACGACTCCACCACAACTAGCGTCATGGCATCATAGTCTCCCACCTATCCTACACAAACCGAATCAAACACCAATACCAAGCTATAGTGAAGGTCCCGGGGTCTTTTCGTCCTGCCGCGCGTAACGAGCATCTTTACTCGTACTGCAATTTCACCGGGCCTGTGGTTGAGACAGCAGGGAAGTCGTTACGCCATTCGTGCAGGTCGGAACTTACCCGACAAGGAATTTCGCTACCTTAGGATGGTTATAGTTACCACCGCCGTTTACTGGGGCTTAAATTCTCAGCTTCGCCGCTTAACGCAGCTAACCGGTCCTCTTAACCTTCCAGCACCGGGCAGGCGTCAGTCCGTATACATCAACTTCAACGTCTTCGCACGGACCTGTGTTTTTAGTAAACAGTCGCTTCCCTCTATTCTCTGCGACCCACACCAGCTCCAGAAGCAGATTCCTTCACCAGTGCAGGCCCCCCTTCTCCCGAAGTTACGGGGGCATTTTGCCGAGTTCCTTAACCACAGTTCACCCGAACGCCTTAGTATTCTCTACCTGACTACCTGTGTCGGTTTGGGGTACGGGCCGAATATGCACATCGCTAGAGGCTTTTCTCGACAGTACAGGATCACAGAATTCACCCCTTTAAGGGCTACGCATCACGCCTCGAACATAATGAGATACGGATTTACCAATACCTCGTTCCACACGCTTACACCACAATCCACTAAGTGGCTCATGCTACCTCACTGCGTCACCCCATCACTTAGCTACTACCAGATCAGGTCCCACGCACGCCACCACCACCAACCCGAAGGAAGGCACGTGATCTTGTGGGTGGTTAGTATCACTGATTCACCATGGGCGCGCACACTCGGGTACGGGAATATCAACCCGTTATCCATCGACTACGCCTGTCGGCCTCGCCTTAGGCCCCGACTCACCCTGGGAAGATTAACTTGACCCAGGAACCCTTAGTCATCCGGCGGATGAGTTTCTCACTCATCAATCGTTACTCATGCCTGCATTCTCACTCGCACACACTCCACAACACCGTCACCAGGCTGCTTCAACACGTGCACGACGCTCCCCTACCCAACAACACATACATGTCATTGCCGCGGCTTCGGCGGTGTACTTAAGCCCCACTACATTGTCGGCGCGGGATCACTCGACCAGTGAGCTATTACGCACTCTTTCAAGGATGGCTGCTTCTAAGCCAACCTCCTGGCTGTCTTCGCGACCCCACCTCCTTTTCCACTTAGCACACCCTTAGGGGCCTTAGCCGGCGATCTGGGCTGTTTCCCTCTCGACTACGAAGCTTATCCCCCGCAGTCTCACTGCTGTGCTATCACTTCACCGGCATTCGGAGTTTGGCTGATGTCGCTAAGATGTTGGTCCCGCTAAACCATCCAGTAGCTCTACCTCCGGGAAGAAACACACAACGCTGCACCTAAATGCATTTCGGGGAGAACCAGCTATCACGGAGTTTGATTGGCCTTTCACCCCTACCCACAACTCATCCCCTCAGTTTTCAACCTAAGTGGGTTCGCGCCTCCACGACGTCTTACCATCGCTTCACACTGGCCATGGGTAGATCACTCCGCTTCGGGTCCAAGACATGCCACTGATTCACCCTGATTAGGATTCGGTTTCCCTACGGCTACCCCACACGGGTTAACCTCGCGACATGCCGCTGACTCGCAGGCTCATTCTTCAAAAGGCACGCCATCACACCCCACAGGATGCTCTGACGGATTGTAAGCACACGGTTTCAGGTACTATTTCACTCCCCTCCCGGGGTACTTTTCACCATTCCCTCACGGTACTAATCCGCTATCGGTCATATCAAGTATTCAGGCTTACCGAGTGGTCCCGGCAGATTCACAGCAGATTTCACGAGCCCGCTGCTACTCGGGTACAACAACCACCCACCCACACTGACCTTCATGTACAGGACTATCACCTTCTACGGTAGGTGTTTCCACACCACTTCCACTAATCAATGCGCGATGAGCCAGTGTCCGGCAGAACACAACCGTCATTGCCCCACAACCACCTACATGCAACCCCTGCCGGGTATCACACACATAGGCTTTAGCCATCATCCGCGTTCGCTCGCCACTACTAACGGAATCACAATTGTTTTCTTCTCCTACGGGTACTGAGATGTTTCACTTCCCCGTGTCACCCCCCACACCGGCTATATATTCACCGGCGGGTAACCACACATCACTGCGGCTGGGTTTCCCCATTCGGACATCCTCGGATCAACGCTTAGTTGGCAACTCCCCGAGGCTTAACGCAGCCTCTCACGTCCTTCATCGGCTTGATATGCCAAGGCATCCACCGTGTGCCCTTAAAACAAACACTCCCACACCAACCCCGAAAGGTCGGTGTGGCGTTCGGATACTACTTATGCAAAATCACACAATAAAATAAAGATGCTCGCGTCCACTATACAGTTCTCACACAACACAACACCCACACCAGAAAACACCCAACCACAACAGGTTGCGCATCAACGATGATAAGTGCCTGGCTTGGAATAACACTTGTCATCCCAGACACCCAACAGCATGCCACCTACTTATCACCACCATCTCGGTGATGTGTTTGCCGATCTCATGGGTCATGATCCACCCGATTATTGTGTGTTGGTGGCAACCACATCCGGGTTCCAACACCAACAACCCACCACATGAACACAGTCCATGGTGGGTTTATTAAAGCTCCTTAGAAAGGAGGTGATCCAGCCGCACCTTCCGGTACGGCTACCTTGTTACGACTTCGTCCCAATCGCCGATCCCACCTTCGACAGCTCCCTCCCTTGCGGGTTGGGCCACTGGCTTCGGGTGTTACCAACTTTCATGACGTGACGGGCGGTGTGTACAAGGCCCGGGAACGTATTCACCGCAGCGTTGCTGATCTGCGATTACTAGCGACTCCGACTTCATGGGGTCGAGTTGCAGACCCCAATCCGAACTGAGGCCGGCTTTGAGAGATTAGCTCCACCTCACGGTGTGGCAACTCGCTGTACCGACCATTGTAGCATGTGTGAAGCCCTGGACATAAGGGGCATGATGATTTGACGTCATCCCCACCTTCCTCCGAGTTAACCCCGGCAGTCTCTCATGAGTGCCCACCATCACGTGATGGCAACATAAGACAAGGGTTGCGCTCGTTGCGGGACTTAACCCAACATCTCACGACACGAGCTGACGACAACCATGCACCACCTGTACACCAGCCACAAGGGAAGCTACATCTCTGCAGCGATCTAGTGTATGTCAAGCCCAGGTAAGGTTCTTCGCGTTGCATCGAATTAATCCACATGCTCCGCCGCTTGTGCGGGCCCCCGTCAATTCCTTTGAGTTTTAGCCTTGCGGCCGTACTCCCCAGGCGGGGCGCTTAATGCGTTAGCTGCGGCACAGAAGACGTGGAAGTCCCCTACACCTAGCGCCCACCGTTTACGGCATGGACTACCAGGGTATCTAATCCTGTTCGCTACCCATGCTTTCGCTCCTCAGCGTCAGTTACTGCCCAGAGACCTGCCTTCGCCATTGGTGTTCCTCCTGATATCTGCGCATTTCACCGCTACACCAGGAATTCCAGTCTCCCCTACAGCACTCAAGTTATGCCCGTATCGCCTGCACGCCCGAAGTTAAGCCCCGGGATTTCACAGACGACGCGACAAACCACCTACGAGCTCTTTACGCCCAGTAATTCCGGACAACGCTCGCACCCTACGTATTACCGCGGCTGCTGGCACGTAGTTAGCCGGTGCTTCTTCTACAGGTACCGTCACAAAAGCTTCGTCCCTGTCGAAAGGAGTTTACAACCCGAAGGCCGTCATCCCCCACGCGGCGTCGCTGCATCAGGCTTGCGCCCATTGTGCAATATTCCCCACTGCTGCCTCCCGTAGGAGTCTGGGCCGTGTCTCAGTCCCAATGTGGCCGATCACCCTCTCAGGCCGGCTACCCGTCGACGCCTTGGTAGGCCATTACCCCACCAACAAGCTGATAGGCCGCAGGCTCATCCCACACCGATAAAATCTTTCCACCCCCTGACCTACCAGGGGGTCGTATCCGGTATTAGACCCAGTTTCCCAGGCTTATCCCGAAGTGCGGGGCAGATCACCCACGTGTTACTCACCCGTTCGCCACTAATCCACCCTGCAAGCAGGGCTTCATCGTTCGACTTGCATGTGTTAAGCACGCCGCCAGCGTTCGTCCTGAGCCAGGATCAAACTCTCCACAAAAGACGACACACAATGTGTGTGTCAGGGCGTGAAAAGCCCGATAACCCAGCCAAACAAACAACCACCACAACCGACAAGGTTCATGGTGGTCTGGCTTGTTCAACCAAAAATAATGGTTAAAAAGTTAAAACAAAACCCGGTTCCCGCCTGTCCCGACGGGGAAAAGCACCATGGGAACCGGTGTGTCGTAAAAAAAATATAACCATGCACACAATCAACCAGACACCCCGATGGGGCCTGGTCCATTATTTACAGTGGTAGGAGGTAATGCTCCCCCACCACCCGGCATGACCACCCCACCACGTATGGCGGGGTACGACAAACATAAAATAAATGGCACACTATTGAGTTCTCAAACAACATTCGCACACCCCGAACCCGCAACCGTTGTATGGTGGTTGGTGCTCGTTGGCAGCTTGATCAACGTTACTCACCGTGATCATCGAAGTCAAAACGCTGTTTCTCAGTCGATGTGGTGGTGTTCGTTGGGGTCAGCACCTGTTGTCCTACCGCCGCAGACTCCAGTGCTTCACTGGGCGGGGCGTTGTCGGTCGCGCTGACTGGTATTAATCTACACAGCCCACCGGTAACCCACAAACCCCCAGCTCACGCCACCAAATGCCGGGGCAGTCGGGCGTCGACAAGCCCCACGCCCACAACGCGACATCCCGAAGGCAACGAGCCTGGGTAACATTCAACCCCCGAGCCTCGATTAATGATCCTACCAATTGGCCATTTTTGACTGTAGAGTGATTCATAACGCAGCTATCCGGCTAGATTCTGCACGTCACAGAAACTGAGGAACACATTGTTTACAATCACTGGTTTCGCCGATGAGATCGCCCATGATCTCGATGAACAGATTGCGCTCCCAGAAGCTCAACATCACCCACGTTGAGTTCCGCAGCGCATGGGGAACAAAGGTACTGGATCTTTCCAGGGAGGAACTGGAGTCAGCCAAGTCGAAGCTCGATGATGCCGGCATCTCACTATCCGCGATGGGTTCCGATCTGGGGAAGATCAACATCACCGACCCCCTTTGAGGATCACCTGGAACGGGCTCGTCATGCAATTGAGGTGGCGAAGTTCTTCGGCACGGACTACATCCGTCTGTTTTCTTTCTTCATCCCTGAAGGTGACAACCCGGATGACTACCGCGACGAGGTGCTCTCCCGTACCCGTGCAGTGGTCGCTCTCGCGGAGGAAGGAGGCATCACTCTCCTCCATGAGAATGAGAAGGGTATCTATGGGGATTCCCCCCAGCGGGTCAGGGATCTGATGGCCAGCATCGATTCCCCCCGCTACCGCGCGATCTATGATGCCGCGAATTATGTCCAGACCGGCTTCAGGCCTTTCGATGAGTCCTGGCCGGTAGTCAGGGACTATGTCGATTACATCCATGTCAAGGATGCCACGGTCCCGTCGGCCGATCACCCCATCGGCGTCATCAAAACCGCCGGCCAGGGCGCCGGCCAGTATCCTGAGCTTCTCGCGGAGCTGCACCGGAATGGTTTCGAGGGTTTCCTCTCCATCGAACCGCACCTCGGCAACTTCGATGAGTTCGGTGGGTTGTGTGGCCCCGATCTGTGGACCAGCGCCTATGACGCCTTGACCGCCATCCTCAATGACCTCGATATCCGATACAACTGAGGGTTACGCATATGAGAAATGCTGCGCTTGTGGGATGTGGCGATGTCGCAATCGTGCACTGGGAGGCCATCGAGGCGCTGGGTGATGAGCTCGGTATCCGCCTGGTGGCGGTGGTTGACTCCGATCCGGAGGCCGCCCGGGCCTTCTCCGCTCAGACCGGGGCACGGGCATACGGAAGCCTGACAGAGCTCCTGGCCGCAGGGACGGTTGAGGTCGTCCACATCACCACCCCACATGATCAGCATATTGAGCTGACATCGGAGGCCCTGGCCAGTGGTGCCCATGTCATCCTGGAGAAACCCCTGGCCCATGAGGTTGCCGAGGCCCGGTCAAGCGTCCATTTGAGTGGTGTATCCGTCAGCCCGACTCAGTGGGGATTAGCTGACTGATGGCCACCGGTTTCTACGCCACGATCGCCTCCCTCAAGCTCGCGGAGAGATCAGCGTCAACCGCATCGGCAGTCACCTTGGTCAGCATCGCGGCCGTGTCTTTCAGGACGCCGAGTTGCATATAACGCCGCTGCTGGATCCAGTCCTCATGTGGCTACTGCCAACACCGCCCCGACCAGGCGAACCACTAAGTCCCGGTCAGGAAAGATCCCGACCACGTTCGTGCGCCGGCGGATTTCCTTGTTCAACCGCTCAGTCAGGTTATTCGACCACACCTTGGTCCACGCAGCCTTCGGAAACGACGTGAAGCTCAGGATCTCGTCCAACGCCTCTTCCAGGTGGGCGGCGGCCTTCGGCAGCGTCGGCTCCAGCATGTCTACGACCCATCGGGCCTGGGCCCATGTCTTATCTGGGGTGTCCTGGTCAAAAATGGATGGAAACATCGTGCGCGCCCACTTCCACTCCGACCGGGGCACGACGTCGGATAGGTTCTTTGCAGAATGGGTCCGACACCGCTGCCAGGATGCGTCGGGAAACACATCCCCGATGGCGTGCGAAATCCCGCAATGGGCGTCACTGGTGATCAACCCGACCGCAGTCAGTCCGCGGGCCTTGAGATCCCGGAAAAACCCGGTCCAGGACGAGGTCGACTCGGCGGTAGCGATCTGCAAGCCGAGCATCTCCCTAAACCCTTCCGCATTGATCCCGGTGGCCAGCAACACCGAGCATTTGACGACGCGTGCGCCTTCGCGGACCTTGATGGTCAGCGCATCGGCAAAGACGTATAAATACGGGCCAGCATCCAGCGGGCGAGTCCTAAAGTCTTCGACCATCTGATCGAGGTCTTTGGCCATATTTGATACCTGAGATTTCGACATGCCGGTGATCCCGAGGGATTTCACGAGGTCATCCATCCGGCGGGTCGACACGCCTTTCAGGTAGGCGGTGGCCACCGCTGAGGTGAGTGCGGATTCGACGCGAGTGCGGTGTTCCAGCAGCCAGTCGGGGTAGTAGGAACCCTGGCGTAGACGCCGTACTCGGCTCCGCAGACCTGGTCGGCCTGGGCGGAAAGCAGCAGGTTGATGGTGTCCTGAAGCATCTGCCGCATCAGGTCCGGGGAGGCTTGGGCCAGTAGGTCGTCAATGTAGCCGGTCGGGTCGATAGAATGAGGCGCAGAGGCCATCGTGGATTGTCCTTTCGAGGATGTGTGGTAACTGAGTCGAAAGGTACCGCGGTGGCCTCCCTGTGTTGCTGATCAGGGTGCTCACCGTGCGGTAGCTGTACACCACTTTAGAAGACGTAACCTCTTCTCCCGCAGAGAACAACCTAGGGCAGTGAAGAGGTGTCATCTCGACGCTGCATGGTTCCAGTTCCGAAAGTCGGGCCAAGGACAGGGAGTAGGGCCACACGGGGAGGGAGATCTATCGTTTGTCCACGGGCCCTCCCGGTCTCAGTACAACGACAAAAAGGGGCTGGGGTGGGTAAGGAAAAGGGAATGATCCTTTTCCTTACCCACCCCAGCCCCCTGGAGTACAGAAACACAAAAGCACTGATGGTGCGGGGACACACCATGTGTGTCCCCGCACCATCAGTGCACATATATTCTTCTTGTTAAGTTGTTGGTCGGCGGTCACCTACTCTCCCACACCCTCCCGAGTGCAGTACCATCAGCGTAACCAGGCTTAGCTTCCGGGTTCGGAATGGGACCGGGCGTTTCCCTGCTACTATCACCACCGACACACCTATCACGGTGCACCAACCCAACCATGTTGGGTGTGTTGTGCCAGACACTGCATAGTGGACGCGAACAACGTGTTCAAATTGTGTGTTACATAAGCGCTAAAACATACCCCAACACCATTAGTGGGGTGTTTGTGTCGGTAAATTAGTACCAGTCACCTCCACATCTTACGATGCTTCCAGATCTGGCCTATCAACCCCATAATCTCTAGGGAACCTCAACAGAAACCTCATCTCGAAACAGGCTTCCCGCTTAGATGCTTTCAGCGGTTATCCCTTCCGTACGTAGCCAACCAGCCCTGCTCCTGGCGGAACAACTGGCACACCAGAGGTACGTCCGTCCCGGTCCTCTCGTACTAGGGACAGCCTTCCTTAAGTTTCAACGCGCGCGGCGGATAGAGACCGAACTGTCTCACGACGTTCTAAACCCAGCTCGCGTACCGCTTTAATGGGCGAACAGCCCAACCCTTGGGACCTACTCCAGCCCCAGGATGCGACGAGCCGACATCGAGGTGCCAAACCATCCCGTCGATATGGACTCTTGGGGAAGATCAGCCTGTTATCCCCGGGGTACCTTTTATCCGTTGAGCGACACCACAACCACAAGTAGGTGCCGGATCACTAGTCCCGACTTTCGTCCCTGCTCGAGCTGTCACTCTCACAGTCAAGCTCCCTTGTGCACTTACACTCACCACCTGATTACCAACCAGGCTGAGGAAACCTTTGGGCGCCTCCGTTACATTTTAGGAGGCAACCGCCCCAGTTAAACTACCCACCAGGCACTGTCCCCAACCCAGATCATGGGCCAAGGTTAAGACATTCAATCCGATCAGAGTGGTATTTCACCAACGACTCCACCACAACTAGCGTCATGGCATCATAGTCTCCCACCTATCCTACACAAACCGAATCAAACACCAATACCAAGCTATAGTGAAGGTCCCGGGGTCTTTTCGTCCTGCCGCGCGTAACGAGCATCTTTACTCGTACTGCAATTTCACCGGGCCTGTGGTTGAGACAGCAGGGAAGTCGTTACGCCATTCGTGCAGGTCGGAACTTACCCGACAAGGAATTTCGCTACCTTAGGATGGTTATAGTTACCACCGCCGTTTACTGGGGCTTAAATTCTCAGCTTCGCCGCTTAACGCAGCTAACCGGTCCTCTTAACCTTCCAGCACCGGGCAGGCGTCAGTCCGTATACATCAACTTATAACGTCTTCGCACGGACCTGTGTTTTTAGTAAACAGTCGCTTCCCTCTATTCTCTGCGACCCACACCAGCTCCAGAAGCAGATTCCTTCACCAGTGCAGGCCCCCCTTCTCCCGAAGTTACGGGGGCATTTTGCCGAGTTCCTTAACCACAGTTCACCCGAACGCCTTAGTATTCTCTACCTGACTACCTGTGTCGGTTTGGGGTACGGGCCGAATATGCACATCGCTAGAGGCTTTTCTCGACAGTACAGGATCACAGAATTCACCCCTTTAAGGGCTACGCATCACGCCTCGAACATAATGAGATACGGATTTACCAATACCTCGTTCCACACGCTTACACCACAATCCACTAAGTGGCTCATGCTACCTCACTGCGTCACCCCATCACTTAGCTACTACCAGATCAGGTCCCACGCACGCCACCACCACCAACCCGAAGGAAGGCACGTGATCTTGTGGGTGGTTAGTATCACTGATTCACCATGGGCGCGCACACTCGGGTACGGGAATATCAACCCGTTATCCATCGACTACGCCTGTCGGCCTCGCCTTAGGCCCCGACTCACCCTGGGAAGATTAACTTGACCCAGGAACCCTTAGTCATCCGGCGGATGAGTTTCTCACTCATCAATCGTTACTCATGCCTGCATTCTCACTCGCACACACTCCACAACACCGTCACCAGGCTGCTTCAACACGTGCACGACGCTCCCCTACCCAACAACACATACATGTCATTGCCGCGGCTTCGGCGGTGTACTTAAGCCCCACTACATTGTCGGCGCGGGATCACTCGACCAGTGAGCTATTACGCACTCTTTCAAGGATGGCTGCTTCTAAGCCAACCTCCTGGCTGTCTTCGCGACCCCACCTCCTTTTCCACTTAGCACACCCTTAGGGGCCTTAGCCGGCGATCTGGGCTGTTTCCCTCTCGACTACGAAGCTTATCCCCCGCAGTCTCACTGCTGTGCTATCACTTCACCGGCATTCGGAGTTTGGCTGATGTCGCTAAGATGTTGGTCCCGCTAAACCATCCAGTAGCTCTACCTCCGGGAAGAAACACACAACGCTGCACCTAAATGCATTTCGGGGAGAACCAGCTATCACGGAGTTTGATTGGCCTTTCACCCCTACCCACAACTCATCCCCTCAGTTTTCAACCTAAGTGGGTTCGCGCCTCCACGACGTCTTACCATCGCTTCACACTGGCCATGGGTAGATCACTCCGCTTCGGGTCCAAGACATGCCACTGATTCACCCTGATTAGGATTCGGTTTCCCTACGGCTACCCCACACGGGTTAACCTCGCGACATGCCGCTGACTCGCAGGCTCATTCTTCAAAAGGCACGCCATCACACCCCACAGGATGCTCTGACGGATTGTAAGCACACGGTTTCAGGTACTATTTCACTCCCCTCCCGGGGTACTTTTCACCATTCCCTCACGGTACTAATCCGCTATCGGTCATATCAAGTATTCAGGCTTACCGAGTGGTCCCGGCAGATTCACAGCAGATTTCACGAGCCCGCTGCTACTCGGGTACAACAACCACCCACCCACACTGACCTTCATGTACAGGACTATCACCTTCTACGGTAGGTGTTTCCACACCACTTCCACTAATCAATGCGCGATGAGCCAGTGTCCGGCAGAACACAACCGTCATTGCCCCACAACCACCTACATGCAACCCCTGCCGGGTATCACACACATAGGCTTTAGCCATCATCCGCGTTCGCTCGCCACTACTAACGGAATCACAATTGTTTTCTTCTCCTACGGGTACTGAGATGTTTCACTTCCCCGTGTCACCCCCCACACCGGCTATATATTCACCGGCGGGTAACCACACATCACTGCGGCTGGGTTTCCCCATTCGGACATCCTCGGATCAACGCTTAGTTGGCAACTCCCCGAGGCTTAACGCAGCCTCTCACGTCCTTCATCGGCTTGATATGCCAAGGCATCCACCGTGTGCCCTTAAAACAAACACTCCCACACCAACCCCGAAAGGTCGGTGTGGCGTTCGGATACTACTTATGCAAAATCACACAATAAAATAAAGATGCTCGCGTCCACTATACAGTTCTCACACAACACAACACCCACACCAGAAAACACCCAACCACAACAGGTTGCGCATCAACGATGATAAGTGCCTGGCTTGGAATAACACTTGTCATCCCAGACACCCAACAGCATGCCACCTACTTATCACCACCATCTCGGTGATGTGTTTGCCGATCTCATGGGTCATGATCCACCCGATTATTGTGTGTTGGTGGCAACCACATCCGGGTTCCAACACCAACAACCCACCACATGAACACAGTCCATGGTGGGTTTATTAAAGCTCCTTAGAAAGGAGGTGATCCAGCCGCACCTTCCGGTACGGCTACCTTGTTACGACTTCGTCCCAATCGCCGATCCCACCTTCGACAGCTCCCTCCCTTGCGGGTTGGGCCACTGGCTTCGGGTGTTACCAACTTTCATGACGTGACGGGCGGTGTGTACAAGGCCCGGGAACGTATTCACCGCAGCGTTGCTGATCTGCGATTACTAGCGACTCCGACTTCATGGGGTCGAGTTGCAGACCCCAATCCGAACTGAGGCCGGCTTTGAGAGATTAGCTCCACCTCACGGTGTGGCAACTCGCTGTACCGACCATTGTAGCATGTGTGAAGCCCTGGACATAAGGGGCATGATGATTTGACGTCATCCCCACCTTCCTCCGAGTTAACCCCGGCAGTCTCTCATGAGTGCCCACCATCACGTGATGGCAACATAAGACAAGGGTTGCGCTCGTTGCGGGACTTAACCCAACATCTCACGACACGAGCTGACGACAACCATGCACCACCTGTACACCAGCCACAAGGGAAGCTACATCTCTGCAGCGATCTAGTGTATGTCAAGCCCAGGTAAGGTTCTTCGCGTTGCATCGAATTAATCCACATGCTCCGCCGCTTGTGCGGGCCCCCGTCAATTCCTTTGAGTTTTAGCCTTGCGGCCGTACTCCCCAGGCGGGGCGCTTAATGCGTTAGCTGCGGCACAGAAGACGTGGAAGTCCCCTACACCTAGCGCCCACCGTTTACGGCATGGACTACCAGGGTATCTAATCCTGTTCGCTACCCATGCTTTCGCTCCTCAGCGTCAGTTACTGCCCAGAGACCTGCCTTCGCCATTGGTGTTCCTCCTGATATCTGCGCATTTCACCGCTACACCAGGAATTCCAGTCTCCCCTACAGCACTCAAGTTATGCCCGTATCGCCTGCACGCCCGAAGTTAAGCCCCGGGATTTCACAGACGACGCGACAAACCACCTACGAGCTCTTTACGCCCAGTAATTCCGGACAACGCTCGCACCCTACGTATTACCGCGGCTGCTGGCACGTAGTTAGCCGGTGCTTCTTCTACAGGTACCGTCACAAAAGCTTCGTCCCTGTCGAAAGGAGTTTACAACCCGAAGGCCGTCATCCCCCACGCGGCGTCGCTGCATCAGGCTTGCGCCCATTGTGCAATATTCCCCACTGCTGCCTCCCGTAGGAGTCTGGGCCGTGTCTCAGTCCCAATGTGGCCGATCACCCTCTCAGGCCGGCTACCCGTCGACGCCTTGGTAGGCCATTACCCCACCAACAAGCTGATAGGCCGCAGGCTCATCCCACACCGATAAATCTTTCCACCCCCTGACCTACCAGGGGGTCGTATCCGGTATTAGACCCAGTTTCCCAGGCTTATCCCGAAGTGCGGGGCAGATCACCCACGTGTTACTCACCCGTTCGCCACTAATCCACCCAAGCAAGCTTAGGCTTCATCGTTCGACTTGCATGTGTTAAGCACGCCGCCAGCGTTCGTCCTGAGCCAGGATCAAACTCTCCACAAAAGACGACACACACATAAACGTGTGCGCCAGGGCGTGAAAAGCCCGATAACCCAGCCAAACAAACAACCACCACAACCGACAAGGTTCATGGTGGTCTGGCTTGTTCAACCAAAAATAATGGTTAAAAAGTTAAAACAAAACCCGGTTCCCGCCTGTCCCGACGGGGAAAAGCACCATGGGAACCGGTGTGTCGTAAAAAAAATATAACCATGCACACAATCAACCAGACACCCCGATGGGGCCTGGTCCATTATTTACAGTGGTAGGAGGTAATGCTCCCCCACCACCCGGCATGACCACCCCACCACGTATGGCGGGGTACGACAAACATAAAATAAATGGCACACTATTGAGTTCTCAAACAACATTCGCACACCCCGAACCCGCAACCGTTGTATGGTGGTTGGTGCTCGTTGGCAGCTTGATCAACGTTACTCACCGTGATCATCGAAGTCAAAACGCTGTTTCTCAGTCGATGTGGTGGTGTTCGTTGGGGTCAGCACCTGTTGTCCTACCGCCGCACACTCCAGTGCTTCACTGGGCGGGGCGTTGTCGGTCGCGCTGACTGGTATTAATCTACACAGCCCACCGGTAACCCACAAACCCCCAGCTCACACCACCAAACAGACCAACCACCCCATGAAGACCCAGCGGCCCCTGGTGATCATTTGTAGAGCCCCCTACTTTCCGCGACCTGTTCCAACAGGGTCTGCACACGTTGCCGGGGGATGCCGAGCTTGGCGGCTTCGTCGACAAGCGGCACCACGTATGTTGCGGCAAATTCGCGTTGGCGTCGCTGGAGGATGATGTCGCGCGCACCTGCGGTGACAAACATGCCAACACCCCGCCGCTTCTCCAGCACCCCGGTATCAATAAGGAGGGACAGTCCCCTGCGGGCGGTCGCCGGGTTGATCCGGTGGAAGCTGGCCAACTCATTCATGGACGGGGCCCGCTCCCCCACCTTCAGGGATCCGTCCACGATGGTGTCTTCCAATAACAGTGCAATCTGCCGGAAGAGCGGGGCAGTGTTCTCATTCATCGACTACCGCAACCCCCCTCATTGGTTAGTTACTCAGGTAACTAACCCTAGATATGTCTCCGGCCCCATACAAGCCCCCGGGATCGCTGCGCGACATGCTTTCACGTGCTTTGAAAAACCCGACCACGGTTTATCCACTGTAAATAGACGCGAATTTACTGAATAAGGCATGCTTAAGTAAACAGATTTATAACTCAACAGAATCGGAATTAGGAGCCATGCTTGAACGCACACAGGTATTCGTGGACACGTCGTACCTCCTCGCAAGCTTTTACAACTCTTGGGAGACAGGCGCACGCGCCCAATTAGAAATCGACCTCCCCGAGGTAGTCGGGGTTTTAGGAAGGATGATAGAACAACAACTCAAACAGCCTGTACAGAGGCAGATGTGGTACGACGGAATCCCGGATTCCGGACCACACCGTTATCAGCGCGCCCTGCGCACCTGCGACGGGGTACAGCTGCGGGCCGGCCAGCTGATCGAATGGGGTGAGCGTCGTACGCAGAAGGCCGTGGACACCCGCCTCGTGGCGGACCTGGTCCTGGCTGGCGTGCGGGGCCAGTGCTCGGATATCGTGCTCGTCTCCGGTGATGCCGACATGATCCCCGGCGTCCAGGAGGCCACCAACGCCGGTGTCCGGGTCCATCTCTATGGGTTCGGCTGGGATTCCATGTCCTCCCAGCTGCGCCACTGCTGCGACACGACCACCATCCTGGACCCCCGCGAGGACTTCGCGGACTGCATGCAGCTGCAGGTCCTGGAGGGGCCGGTGCCCCCGGCGGTGCGGGTCAAGCCCATCGGGGATGCGGAGCCACTGGAAGAACCCGGTCTCACCCCGGTGCCCAATGCGAATGGCGAGATGCCGCCAGCACCGCCCACCAGCCCGGACCCGGCAGAAGACAGCTCACAGGCGGAGCAAACCGAGCCAGCTGAGCCGACCGGCAAGCCCACCCCGGCGACCATCGCCTCAACCCCCAAACCAGGTCCCGTGCCCGGACCTGTTCCCGGCGCGCCCAGGCCGAGTCCGTCGACAAGCACCCCCGACCCGGTCGTGCCGGCCGAACCGCCGCTGCCTCCCGCGGATGACGCCCCCTCACCAGTCGAGGAGGAGATCAAGGAGCAGGTCGACCAGGACAAGTCGAAGGCCATCCCGAACCCCTCGATGATGGCTCCCCGGCGCAAACTGCGCTCCCGTTATGTGCCCCTGCCCAATGAGGTGTGGGCCTCGGCGGGTTTCCAGACCCCCTATGACGTGGGGCAGCAGTATGCGTCCTGGTGGTTTGAGCATGCCGCCACGCCGGAGCAACGGGACCAGGCGCATCTGCTCTCCGGTGGCGGTCTGCCCCCCGAGATCGATCGTCCCCTGTTGCAGTTCGCATGTGAGACGCTCCATGAGTACACGCTCACGGAATCGCAGCGTGTGAGCCTGCGCGATGGTTTCCACTCCGGGATCCGTGGTGTGCTGCTCAACATGCACGACAACTAACCACGCCGGCTGATCCCAGCACAGAGGCCGTCACCCGATGAACCACATCGGGTGACGGCCTCTGGTGTCTGTCTACTTTTTCCCGGTGTTCTCCGCGCTGTCCGCGGGAGCATCGGGAGTGTCGGCGGCCTCAGGGGTGTCGTCGACAAGCTCCTCGGCGTCCACCGGCTCCCCGGTGCCCTTCTCCAGCTCACCGGTCGCCCCGGAGGTCAGGCCGGCCTCCGCGCGGATCTGCTCGAGACGGGCGGCGGCACGCATGTCGGATCCGGTCTGCTGGATCTCGGCGATGCGGTCGTTGACGGAATTCTGGGTGAGTTCCTGGGCACCCAGGGCATCGGCGTATCGACGCTCGATCTTCTCACGCACCGCATCCAGGGTGGGCACGGAATCATCATTCTTGCCGAACTGGTTGAGGCTGTCCATGGACTGGGTGACAGTCTCCTGCATCTGCGCCTGATCCGCCTGCGCACGAAGAGCGTCGATCTGGGAGAGCTGCTCCTTCAGACGCATCTCGGATTCCTTGGACTTCTTGGTCGCATCCTCAGCGGCGGCCTTGGCCTGGTTGTGCAGCGCGGTGGTCTCCTCCAACTGCTGTTCCACGGACACGAGCTGGGAGGCGAACACCTCAGCGGTGTTGTTGAACTCCTGGGCCTTGGTGGCATCACCCTCCTGGGCTGCCTTGTCAGCAAGCTGGATGGCCTGACGGGCCTTGTCCTGCAGCGCATCCCGATCCTTGGCCAGGCGGTCGAGTTTCATCTCCAGCTGCTTCTGCTGGCCGATGACCTGCGATGCCTGCTGCATGATCTGATTATGCTGCTGTTTAGCGGCATCGACGGCCTGCTGGATCTGGACCTTGGGATCCGCATTCTCGTCGATCTTGTTGTCAAAGGAAGCCATGAGATACTTCCAGCCCTTGCTGAATGGATTAGCCATTGTCAGTCACTTCCCAGGAGTAGTTCGTGTGTGTTGTTGTGGCACCGAGTCTACGTAAATTCGCAGGCCCCCACCGGCCGGGCGGGCAACACCAACGCCCCGTCGCCTCCCCCATCCTGGACCCGTGCGTGCGGGCCGGTGGGGAGGAAACGGGGCGTGCGGAGGAGGATCAGTACAGGAGCTGATCCCAGGCTCAATGCCGGGACGAACTACCGGGGTGACTTATGCGTCGCCCTGTGCAGCCTGCTGCTCGGCGATCTGACGACGGACATCATCCATATCCAGCTGCTTGACCTGCTTGACCAGATCGTCCAGGGCGGGTGCCGGCATGGTTCCGGCCTCGCGGAAGACCATGATGCCGTCGCGGAAGATCATCAGGGTGGGGATGGACTGGATCTCCAGTGCGGCGGCGAGGCTCTGGTTGGCCTCGGTGTCTAGCTTGGCGAAGACCGCATCCGGGTGATCACCGGAGACCTTCTCGTAGGTGGGGGCGAACTGGCGGCAGGGACCGCACCAGGAAGCCCATGCATCAACGAGGACAATGCCCTCGCCGGTGACGGTCTGCTCAAATGTGTCTTCGGTTACATCAATCGTTGCCATGTAATAACTCCTTCTGAAAGTTTGTATGGTCTGTATATATAGATCAACTAAATGTAGGTCCCGGGCATTCCCGGGGCGGTCATGATCCCGCCCCCGGGGAGACTCCGAGCCTGAATCCGACTCAAAGGACATCATACAGTGCGCATGGTGGCCGGTCCGGGTTCCGGAGGGATCCACATCGAGAAAGGACGATTTCTGTGAGCACGAAGAATTATTCGGTTGAGGGCATGACCTGCGAACACTGCGTCGCATCCGTCCAGGAGGAAGTCGCCGAGGTTCCCGGCACCCAGGGTGTGGAGGTGGAGCTGGAGTCCGGTCGTCTCGTCGTGACCGGTGAGGGTTTCAGCGATGACGCAATCGCCGCCGCCGTCGAGCGCGCCGGTTATAAGGTCCAGCAGGAACACTGACCTTCGCACCTGAAGCAGGAATCCACAAGCCGTCCTGCGCCCGCCGGCCACCCCATATAAGGGGTGGGGCATGTTTGGTGGCAGAACCCACCCCGGTCCGACTCGCACGCCGAGTCGGACCGGGGTTGTTTTGTGCGCCGGGATGCTTATCGACGCAGGATACCCCCGCCCAACCGGGGTAGTGTTTCCGCATATGAACCTAACGCGTAATGACAGGCTGGATCGTCTGCCTGTCACCTCAAAACACAGGAAGCTCCTCGGCGGTTCAGGGATCGGCTGGGCGCTGGACGCCATGGACGTGGGACTGATCTCCTTCATCATGGCCGCGCTGGTCACCCACTGGGATCTGTCCCCCACCGAGGCATCCCTCCTCGGCTCCATCGGTTTCGTCGGCATGGCCCTGGGCGCCACCTTCGGCGGTCTGCTCGCCGACAAGGTGGGACGCCGGCAGGTGTTCGCCCTGTCCCTGCTCGTCTACGGCCTGGCCACCGGGGCCTCGGCACTGTCCGTCTCCCTCGTCATGCTCATGGCGCTGCGGTTTGTCGTCGGGCTCGGCCTGGGTGCGGAACTCCCGGTGGCCTCCACGCTCATCTCCGAGTTCTCCCCCCGCCGCATCCGTGGTCGCATGGTGGTCATCCTCGAGGCCTTCTGGGCACTGGGGTGGATCATGGCCGCGATCATCGGCACCTTTGTGGTCACCATCGGCGAGAACGGATGGCGGTGGGCACTGGCCCTGGGTTGTGTGCCCGCCGCCTACGCCATCTATGTCCGCCTCGGCCTGCCGGAATCGGTCCGCTTCCTGGAGAGCAAGGGCCGTCACGAGGAGGCGGAGGCCATCGTGGTCTCCTTCGAGGAACAGGCCGTTCGGGAGGGCAAACCTCTCACGGACAGCCTCCCGGAGAGCCGCGATGTGGAGGTCGAGGGATCGGAATCGATCTGGGCAAAGAACCTGCGCAGGCGCACGGCCGCACTGTGGGTGGTGTGGTTCTGCATCAACCTGTCGTACTACGGGGCCTTCATCTGGATCCCGTCACTGCTGGTAGCCGATGGTTTCACCCTGGTCAGGTCATTCCAGTTCACGCTGATCATCACCCTGGCCCAGTTACCGGGTTATGCGGCTGCCGCGTGGCTCATTGAGAAGTGGGGTCGCAGGGCGACGCTCTCGACCTTCCTGGCCGGTTCCGCGGTATCCGCCGCCATGTACGGCATGGCTGATGCGGAATGGCAGATCCTCGTTGCAGGCTGCCTTCTGTCATTCT
The DNA here is from genome assembly GCF_000011305.1 of Corynebacterium efficiens YS-314. NCBI lineage: Bacteria > Bacillati > Actinomycetota > Actinomycetes > Mycobacteriales > Corynebacteriaceae > Corynebacterium > Corynebacterium efficiens. The sequence goes on from NC_004369.1 coordinate 2,997,218, forward strand.
TCAACCTGGGCGCATGGGGTGCCCTCTACGCCATCGGGCCGGAATTGTATCCGACGGATGTGCGAGGCACCGGCACAGGTGCTGCCGCAGGTTTCGGACGCATCGCGTCCATCATCGCACCGTTGATTGTCCCACCCGTGATCAGCCTGGGTGGCCCGGTGCTGCTGTTCGCGCTGTTCGCCTCAGCGTTCGCGCTTGCTGCCGTGGCGGCGTTTACGCTGCCTGAGCAGAAGGGTAAAGCCCTGGCTGATTAGCGGAGGTGACGTCGCGCCACCAGGATTTCAGCTGGCCCACCACACCGCGGTTCTCGCGGGCGGCGAAATCCTCGATGTTGCGCGGCAGGTTCGCGATCACCGTGGCGTCGCCCTTACGGGCGACCACGATGTCATCGCGCAGCTGCACGGTATCAGGGTTGAATGCTCTTGATGTCATCTGCTGCCTTCCTTAATATCTCGATGATCTTCTCTTCATTACCTTCGGGAGCTGCCTTGAGCAGCTCCCTGATTTTGTAGTACTCGCTCCGGATGTTGTGGATTCCGGATTCCCGTGACGCGGGGTCGCGGTATGCGTCGAGAATGCCGGACCACGTCGCTTCGTTCTCGGCGACGCGTTGTGCGCCCTGCCCGGTCAGACGGGCCATCTTCCTGCCGGATTCGGTGCTGATGGTGATCAGCTGTTCATCCTCCAGCATGGACAGGGTCGGGTAGATGGCCCCCGGGCTGGGGGTCCAGTTACCGTCGGTGCGCTCGGTGATGGTCGTGATGATCTGATAACCGTGCATGGGTTCCGAGCTCAACAGCCACAGGATGGCATGGCGCAGATCCCCACGGCCGGCACGGCCACCGCGGCCACGGCCCGGACGACGTCCCGGGGTGCCGGAACCGTGACCCTGATGGTCACGGCGTGGATGCCGGCGTCCGGGTAGACACTCTCGATAGGTTTCACTATTGAATTGTGAAGTGTTGAGCTGCGACTGGAAGCGCATGTCCGTATCCCTTTCCCCGGCCCGGCGAGACCACCGGACTAGTGAGAAGTTAACGATATATCTCAACTTATCGCTATGTCAACGATACAGCCATAATAAGCGATATGTGCTGGTCAGGCTAGGTCGCTAAGGCTTGCCAAACATAGATTAGGCTAGGGTTAGTGACCGTAACAGGCGTGCCCGGAGGGAGTAATCGGGGCCACAGGCGTCGACAAGCACACCCCCGGGAACGCGAAAACGGTGACCGTTACCGGTCACCGTTCTCATAAGCTGGACTTCTTAGTGAAGCCTTATCCGCGTGCCATGTCCACAAAACGCGAGTAGTGGAGCTGATGCGCCACCTGCACGGTGTCGATCGGACCACCGCGGTGCTTCGCCAGGATGATATCCGCCTCGCCCGCACGCTCATCATCCTTGTCCTGGGAGTCGGGACGGTAGAGCAACATGACGATATCGGCATCCTGCTCCAGGGAACCCGACTCACGCAGATCGGCGAGCTGCGGGCGCTTATCCGTACGGGACTCCGGCCCACGGTTGAGCTGGGAGATGGCGATCAGGGGCACATCCAGCTCCTTCGCCAGCAGCTTGAGCTGACGGGAGAACTCCGACACCTCCTGCTGACGCGACTCCACCCGCTTACCCGAGCTCATCAGCTGAAGGTAATCCACCACGATGAGCTTGAGGTCATGCTTCTGCTTGAGCTTGCGGGCCTTGGAACGGATCTCCATCATGGTCAGGTTCGCGGAATCATCGATGAACAACGGTGCCTTGGCCACCTTGTCCAGGCGCTGGACCATCTTCTCCCACGCCTCCTCATCCATCCGGCCGCCACGCATGTCCGACAGCCGGATCTCCGTCTCCGCGGACAGCAGACGCATGACGATCTCCGACTTCGACATCTCCAGGGAGAAGATGACCGAGGCCATGTCATTGCGGATCGAGGCCGAGCGCATGAAATCCAGGGCCAGCGTGGACTTACCCACACCCGGACGCGCCGCGACGATGACCATCTGGCCACCACGCAGACCGTTGGTCAGGTCATCCAGATCCTTGAAACCGGTCGGGATACCCGCCGCCAGGCCTCCATCGGTGGACAGCTGCTCCAGTTCCTCCATGGTGTCACCCAGGATGTCGGCCAGCACCGCATAATCCTCGGTCTGGTTCTTCTGGGAGACAGCGAAGACCTCCTGCTGGGCACGGTCGATGACCGCATCGATCTCTGCTCCGTCATCACCTTCATAACCGAGCTGCACCACACGCGTCCCGGCATCAACAAGCCGGCGCAGCACCGCCTTCTCGGAGACGATCTCCGCGTAGTAACGGGCGTTGGCCGCGGTCGGCACCGACTGAATGAGGGTGTGCAGATACGCACCACCACCGACACGCTCCAGATCATTGGTGCGATCCAGACGGCCCGAGACGATCACCGGGTCGATGTCCTTGTTATCACTGAACAGATCAATGATCGCCTGGAAGATCAGCTGGTGCGCCGGGCGGTAGAAATCATCCGGGGTCAGGACATCCAGGATGTCAATGACCGTGTTGGGACTGAGCAGCATCGCGCCCAGCACACCCATCTCGGCATCATTGTCATAGGGCGGGGACCGGAAATCCCGGTACTCCCGCGAACCGGTCTCACGGTCCCGACCCCCCCGGCCCGGGCCCCGGTTGAAGGACCTGCCATCTCGGCCGGCACCACCGTCCCGACTACCCCGGTTGAAACCACCGCCGGATCCCGCCCCGGGCATGGTGGCGAAATCCACATCCGCGAAGGCGGGTGTGGGAAAGTCCGTATTCTCCGGTGCCACATCATCACCCGGCTCCGGTGGGGGAACAAAGTCATCGTCGAAACTGGCTGATACATCAGCTGACATCGCTGATCCCCTTTCTCTTAGCCTGCTTAACTTTAGTGTTTTTCGGAGCTCCAGTCATTTCCCCGGAGCCCTGTTGAAATCTCATCCGCTGGTGTTTGTGAGCTACCACTCCGGACCCCGGATACCTACCGGCTGCACGGTTTCCCACAGGATTTATCCACAAAACAACGGGTTAACGGTGGTTGTCGTTCCCCCAGTTTTCCCCAATTTCCCCGAGTTACCCACATTCAGCCACCCAGCCTGTGGATAACTTGTGGACAACTCCGTGTCACGAGTGAGGAAAACCACTCTTTCCGCAGCTCAGTGCGGAGTGTCGCCCTGTGGATAAGTGGGGAGATGCAGTGGATAACTCCCTCTACCTGCGCTTATCCGAGTTCGAAAACCCATTCACCATGGCTGTGCAGGGGTTTTCACATCCGCTAACAACGGGTGAACTATCCACAATTGTCTACAGTTATCCACAGGCTCGGGATAACGTCGTCACACCCTCGTTCCGGGTCTCCGGAAAGACTGCCGGAAAGACTGCCGGGAAGGCCCGGTGAGAGGCCTGCGGAGGCGGATTTGCATGGGCGGCAAAGGTGCGTCGACAAGCTCTGGCAAGCTCCGGCAAGCGATCCGTGGCGGGCGACCCCCGCGCCGGCCGGTAGAAAGATTTCAGCCCCACACCTGCTGTTTGGTGTGGGGCTGAAAAATGCTGTTGTCGTTGGGTGCTCACCTCAAGGGGAGGGGCACCGCCGTCGCATGCGCGTTGTCGTTACGCGGCGACGACCTCAAACTTCACGCGGGACACGATGCCTTCGTGAATCTTTGCTTCTACCTGGTACTTGCCGGTGGTCTTGACCAGGTTCTTCGGGAGAACGATGGCACGCTTGTCCAGGTTCGGGCCGCCGGCTGCCTTGACTGCGTCGACGATGTCGTCAGCCTTGACAGAACCGAACAGCTTACCGCTCTCGGAGGTGCGGACTGCAACCTTGACGCCCTCGAGGGCCTCCAGCTGAGCCTTGACTTCGCGAGCGTGGTCGAGGTCGCGGATTGCGCGAGCCTCCTGGGCACGCTTGATGCCCTCGATCTGCTTCTCAGCGCCCGGGGTAGCCGGAATGGCCAGGCCACGCGGGAGCAGCAGGTTACGTCCGTAGCCGTCCTTGACCTCGACGATGTCGCCAGCGACACCGAGGTTCTCAACGGCGGCGGTGAGGATCAGCTTCATGATCCCTGCCTTTCGTGGTTTTTAAAGTGTGATGTTGGAAAAGAAGAAAAGTTTAGAACGGCGGCTCATCGTCCGCGCCACCGAATCCACCGCTGCCGGCGGGTGGTGCGGAATTCCAGGGATCATTGTCCGGGGCTGCAGCCTGATTGCCGCCACCACCGAAGCCACCCTGGTTGAAGTTGTTACCGGACTGACCCTGGTTGCCGCCGGGGTTTCCACCCTGGCCACCACCGAAACCGCCCTGGTTGCCCTGCTGTCCGCCGAAACCACCGGTGTTCTGACCGAATCCACCCTGACCGCCGCCGGGGTTACCACCCTGGTTGCCGCCCTGGCCTCCGAAGCCACCACCCTGGTTGCCGCCGAAGCCGCCCTGACCGCCACCACGTGGAATACGGGTGACCTCAGCCTTGGCGTACTTCAGGGAAGGTCCGACATCGTCGACCTCCACCTCGAAGATGGTGCGCTTCTCACCCTCGCGGGTTTCGTAAGAGCGCTGACGGAGACGGCCCTGCACGATGACGCGCATGCCCTTCGTCAGTGATTCAGCCACATTCTCAGCGGCTTCGCGCCAGACATTGCAGGTGAGGAACAGGCCTTCTCCATCTTCCCACTGGTTGGTCGTCCGGTTGAACGTCCTGGGGGTGGAGGCGATACGGAAGTTAGCGACTGCTGCACCCGATGGGGTGAAGCGCAACTCCGGGTCGGCAACCAGGTTGCCCACGACGGTGATGTTTGTATCTCCCTGTGCCATGTCCTTCAACTACCTCTCTAGAGCTTTGTAGCGTTCTTTACTTGTCGAGTCGCAGAACCTTGGTGCGCAGGACACCATCGTTCAGGTTCAGAACACGATCGAGCTCGAGCACGGTTGCAGACTCGCACTTGAGATCGATGACGGCGTAGATGCCCTCTTCCTTCTTGTTGATCGGGTAGGCCAGACGGCGCTTGCCCCAGACATCAACCTTCACAACATCGCCCTTGTCCTTGCGGACAACCTCGAGGAACTTATCCAGGGACGGGGCAACGGTGCGCTCATCCTGAGAAGGATCGAGAATGATCATGAGTTCGTATTGACGCACGGACCTCATCACCTCCTATGGTCTAGTAATTGTTTTCGGCCACGCCCTTGTGGCGTAGCAGGAGGGTCGTTGCGTCAGCAACCTATTCAAGGTACACCAGCACACTCCGAATGTCGATTCCCCATCATGGGAAATCCGGGTGACCTGCACGACACCCGGGACCATCCCGGTGGGGGACGTTGTGCACCCCGTGATACCGAGTGGTCCGGCATGCCCGACGCCCTCGGGGAACTGCCTCAGGGAGTCTGCCTCTCACTTGGCCTGTTACTTGGCCTGGACTGGATGCTGCACGCCACCGGTGGTCATACCGGCGAGTGTCAGCGCAGAAACCGCCAGGATTCCCGAGAAGGAGGATGAAGTGTTCACGTGGGCCTATCCTTTCGCCATATTCGCTTGCGATGTGGTCCTACTCACTCAACGACCACAACGGCGCCGTGGTTCCCGACGGTTCCGGGCAGCCCTCGATTTCATTCAACGCCCCCAATCGATGCCCACAATCGGTGCCCGTCTCGATGCCCACCTCGATGCCCTCAACGGCCCGGCGCGCCTTCAGGACAGTGTGGTGCCCCAGAAAACGGCTATGCCCACCGGGATGACGGTGATGAGCACGATGGCGATGGTGAACAATGTCCAGATCAGGCGTTGGGGCTTTTTGTACATGAAACTGGCGAACGCCCCGCCGAAGAACAGGAAACCCACAAAAACGCTTGCCATGGTGATGATCAGAACGGTGTCGTTCACTAATTTTCCTTTAACGCTTCTCGACGCTCCGCCGGCCGCTTTCCGGCCAGCGTGAACGTATCCGTGTCCCCGAACACCCCGACGAGGGGGTCCTTCCCGCCATGCGCATCCAGGACAGGATCGGGGATGCGTCCCATCATCTGGCGGATAACCATGACGACCATGGCGATGATGAATCCGTCGCGGGTGATCAGGACGATGTCCAGCAGACCGCTCGGGATCCCCATGTTCTCGGTACCCAGCATGTGCCACATCAGTATCGGCCATACCATGGCATCCACCACCATCCAGGGGAAGAGGAGTCGCCAGCGGGGGAGTGCGAGCACCGCCAGGGGCACGAGCCAGAGGGAGTACTGGGGGCTCCAGACCTTGTTGACGAGTAGGAAGGCGGCGACGATGAGGAAGGCGAGTTCCGCCACCCGGGGGCGTCGCTGCACCTTGAGGCCGAAGATGGCGATGGCCAGACAGGCGGCCGCGAATAACAGGAAACTGACGGTGTTGAGACCCTCGGGATCGTTGATCGGGAACGGGAGATTACGGTCGAGGATCTGGTAGATGGTGGTCCATTCCGCACCACGGGTCTGGTTGAGGCGGATGAACTCGTACCAGGCGGAGGGGTAGGCGATCATCACGGGGATGTTGACCACGAGCCAGGTCACCACGGCAGCGCCGAGCATGGAGGAGAACTCCCTGAGCTTCCCGCTGCGCACACCCAGCACGAGGAAGGCGCCGAGCAGGTAGAGGGGCCACAGTTTGAAGGCGGTACCCAGGCCGATGAGCACTCCGGCCCAGACCGGGTTGCCGCGTTTGACCGCGAGCAAGGCGCCGACGACCGCGGCGATGGAGGGGGTGTCCCAGTTGGTGAACGCGTGGACCGCGACCAGGGGGGAGGCTGCCACCAGGACCGTGTCCCACACCCGGTTGCCGGTCAGTTCCACCATCATGCGGATGACCAGCACCCAGAAGAACGCCAGTCCCAGGGCGGAGATGATGAAGTAGAAAGCGGCCTCGGGGAGGGAGTTGAAGGGCAGGGTCTCCACAAGCGGGTAGAGGAACCGGGTGATGATGGAGGCGATCCATTGGAAAATACCTCCCAGTACCGGATATTCCATATACCGGGTGAGGTCGCCCTCCTGCCAGGAGTAGGCATAGGGGAAACCGGGGGAATCCAGTCCACGTGCGCCGTACAGGGGGACGATGTCGTTGTAACAGGCGGAGGTGTACTGGCGGTTGCCGGACCAGTTCAGGCTGAGGGTCCCATCGTCTCCCCGTCCGCCCTGGATGCAGTTGGCCTTGGTGAGGAAACCCACGGCCAGGAAGACCAGGGAGGTGGTGATCAACACCCGGAGTGGGGTCCAGAAACGCTGGGTGCCCACCTTCGCGAAACGGCCGAGCCGACCTCCGATGGCGTTGATGAAATCGTTGGCAACGATTTCCGTGTCAGCCGGTGACACCCGGTCTGTGATCACCTTCTGGTCCATCGAGGTCGGCTCCTTGTATGTGGCGTTACTCCCGGCCCCGGGTGGGCGGAGTCTGCCTGCGATTCTAACCCAGGTTGAGCAGGTCTCCCGGGATAACGATGCCCGGCGCGAGCTCAATGTCACCGGTGTCCTCAGCTGGGGCCTCGGGGGCTGGTGCCTCCGGTGCCGGCGCATCCCCCGTCGCGGGTGCCTGGTCAGAACCCTCAGGTGTGGCAGGGGAGGTGGTGCCGGTTCCATCACCGGTGCCACCGGTGCCCGTGCCGGTTCCTGTTCCGCTGCCGGAGGATGGGGCGGAGGGGGCCCAGTAATTGTAGGACGGGGCGTTACCGTAGCCCAGTGGACGGGCGGTGGGGAACTCCTCGATGTCCTCGTCCTCCAGGGCGGTGTCCATGGTGTCCTTCCAGATCACGGACGGGGCGAGGGAACCGTACATATTGCCGCCCCATTCGTTGAACAGGGGAGTATTCTCCACGGTTCCCACCCAGACGGCGGTGGCCAGCTGCGGGGTCGCACCGACCATCCAGGCATCCTTGTTGTACCCCGTGTCACCCAGCTGGGTGGTGCCGGTCTTGGCTGCCGACGGACGACCACCCGCAAGGTTGTTGTAGTTGGAGTAGGCGGCGATCGGGGCCATGGCATCGAGGAGGTTGGTCATGACCTTCTCGGAGGCCCGGCGCTCACCTTCGCTCTTCTCAGCCTCGTACAGGACCTCACCTGACCGGGTCTCCACCCTCTCCACGAAGTGCGGGCGGTGCCAGATACCCACGTTGGCGATGGTGGCCATGGCGGATGCCATGTCGATGGGGCGGGAGGAGTACTGCCCGAGGATGATGCCCTCGTAGGGGGTCTCACCGTTTTCCGTGAGGGTCTTCGGGATACCCGGCAGGGAACGGGCCACACCCAGTGCGTGAGCCATGTCGGCGGTGTCCTGTGGGCCGTTCTCGAGATCCTGCTGCAGACGGATGAAGCTGGTGTTGTAGGAGTGCTTCAGTGCCTCCTCGATGGAGCAGTAGCCACAGCCGGAACCGTTGACGTTGCTGATGGTCGCATTTCCGGAGGTCACCGGGTCGGAGCTGTACCCCTGGGACAGTGGGATGCCCTGCTGCAGTGCGGCGGCGAGACCGAAGATCTTGAAGGTGGAACCGGTCTGGAGTGGGGAGTTGGCGTAATCCCAGCCTGCGGCGTCTTCACCACCGTAGTAGGCACGGACGGCGCCGTTGTCCGGGTCGATGGAGACCACCGCCGCGCGGACCTCTTCGCCGTGGGTCTCATACTGCTTGTGCACCGCGTCGACGGCACCCTGCTGGGCCACCGGGTCGATGGTGGTGGTGATCTGCAGGCCACGGTTTTGCACGTCCTGCTCGGTGATACCCACCGAGGCCAGTTCCGCCATCACATTGTTCTTGATCAGTCCGTTGGTGCCGGTGGCCTCGGTGTAGGCACGGTTGAGGGAGGGGTCGGTGGTTTCCGGGTACTGCGCCTGCGCACGGTACTCAGGCGTGATGGCACCGATTTCCACCATGCCGTCCAGGACGTAGTTCCAGCGTGCTTCAGCTGCCTCACGGTTGGTCCACGGTTCCAGGGCACTCGGCAGCTGGATGCTGGCAGCCAGAACGGCACCCTCCTCGGGGGAGAGTTCGCTGACGGGCTTGCCGAAGTAGGCGTGGGCGGCTGCCTGGACTCCGTAGGCGTTGCGGCCGAAGTATACGGTGTTCAGGTAGGCCTGCAGCACCTCATCCTTGGACCACTCATTAGCCATCTTGGCGGAGTAGACCAGTTCCTTGGCCTTGCGGATGACGGAACGCTCGTCACCGACCACCGCCTTCTTCACATACTGCTGGGTGATGGTGGAGCCACCACCGGCGGAGGAATCACCGGTGATCACACCCAGTGCGGCACGGGCGTAGCCGGTGATGGAGAAACCCGGGTTGGTGTAGAATTCCCGGTCTTCTGCTGCCATGACCGCGTTACGCACCGATTCCGGTACCTCATCCAGACTCACCATCTGACGGTTGCCCTCGGGCGGGACGATCCGCGCCAGTTCGGTTTCGCCGTCGGCGGCGTAGATCTGGGATACCTGCGGAGTGACAAGTTCCTCAGGCTCCGGCACGTCCACCACGATGTACGCGGTCATGAAGACCAGCGCCGGGATCGCGATCATCGCGATGAGAACACCGATGATGCTGTTGCGCAGGGTGTGACCGTTCTTGGCCCGTCGTTTCCCGGTGGCGGGCCTGGCCGGGGATTTGTTGTTGTTCGTCAACTGATATGTCCGTTCAATCAGATCAAGTGGTTATCTGAGGGGGTCGGTGTAGAGGATACTGCCCTGTCGGGTGTTCACCGGAATCTGAGAATCACCTGGCTGAGGCGGTTTCCGCCTTGAGCAGGTGATTCCATTTACAGTCCGGGCACACCTCGACGGTATGGACGGTGCATTCCCGCCCATTGTCCACCAATTTCCCTATTTCCTCTTCGTTGCGGGCGGATCCGGAGGCTTTCCCGATCTGCTCGCCGTAGACCCACAACACGATGCGCAGGTTGTCGCCCCCGCAGACCGGGCAGGGGTAATCCGCGGGCTCACCGTGGTAGTTACCGGCAGTGACGAGGAGGAAATCGGCATCGCAGATTGCGTCTCTGGACACCTGTCCCTCCCGGAACTGCCGGAGCACATGCCTCCTGGCCCACTGGTGACTGATCTCATTTCGATAATTCACCACAGGGGCAAGTGTAGACCCGGCAGGGTCGAAAGAAATAGGAACGAGAGGCAGACCATCATCATCCGTGAGGGTGTGCCCGGCCCACAGCACAGATACCGGGAAAACTACAGCACTGTAATTTATGCAGTTAGTTTTAGGTACAGAAAAGAATCCGGTTAATCGCTAAGCTGCATAACATGACTGACGTTACCCCCGAGGAGCTCGCCGCCCGAGTGCGACCTGCACTGACCAAGCTGTATGTCCTCTATTTCCGTCGATCCGCAAACTCCGACCTGTCCGGGCCGCAACTGACCATTCTCAGTCGCCTGGCTGAACACGGGCCATCACGCATCAGCAGGATCGCAGAATTGGAGGACATCCGTATGCCCACGGCCTCCAATGCGCTCCACCACCTGGAGCAGCTCAAGCTCGTCGAGCGCATCCGTGACACAAAGGACCGTCGTGGTGTCCAGGTTCAGCTCACCGACCATGGTGCCCGGGAACTGGAACGGGTGAACAAGGAACGTGATGCCCAGATGGCGGAGATGCTGAAGCTGCTACCGCAGGAGAAGCTGGAGCGGACCGGGGAGCTGGTCGATATCATTACCGAGCTCGCTGAGGTGTACGGTAACTGGAGAGAGCCAGCCAGCTCCTCCTAAAGTTTCTGCAACCCAACCCCGGAAGTTAATGAACACCACCCTGCGTGTACTCGTATCCTGCCGCCCGGAGAATGATCCTGATGGAAATCCCGGTGAACAAAACGCCGCTGTCTTCGAGTTCGCCGCGTGGCTGTCACGCACCACTGATATCAGGGTCAGGGGCGTAACCACATTCACCCGCCCGTGGCCGTCATCGTCTGTCAGCAAGCTGGGTGGCAAATACAAGAAGTGGTTCCAGAATCTGGAATCCAGATACGAAACACGCACCATCAAGGCGTTGAAACGCGCCGATGTGGATAAATCCCATTGGGATGCAACGGTGTCGACCTTCGCCGACGGCCCCTCGGAGTCGGTGCTGTTGACCCACGCCGCGGAGGAATTCAACGCTGATCTGATTCTGCTCGGATCCGATGCCACGGCCCCGAAGGGGCGTTTCCTCGCCGGGTCCACCGCCGATGCGCTTCTGCACTCCTCGCCGGTGCCCCTCGGGCTGGTCCCCCGGGGCGTGAAGTTGTCCAAGAAGGGTGTCACCCGCGTCAACTACGCCTTCACCAGCGAAAATGGGAATGCACATGACCGGGGTCTGATGTACGCGGCGGAGCTGGCCTCCGACTGGGGTGTGCCACTGCGCATCCTGTCCTTCTCCTCTGCGGGTATCGCAGACGGTTCCGCCTCCGACAGTCTCGATCTGCCGTCGCTGTTATCCAGTAAATGGCGGGAGCATTCCCTGGCCATGCTCGACAGTGCCCGCGATGAGGTCCTGTCCATCCACTCCTCCCTGGTGGTGACCAGTGAGATCGGTTCCGGCTGGGGATGGAACGGCGCCATCAATGCCCTCAAATGGAAGAAGGGTGATCTGTTGTGTCTGGGTTCGCGGCGGGCGGATACCATCTCGCGGGTCTTTGTCGGCACCGAGACCATGGAGATCATCCGGAATTCCCCGGTCCCCACCATCATCTACCCGGGTCAGTAACGCGATACTAGCCCGCCAGCGGAGTTGGGACTAACGTCTTGTCCTAACAGGAGGACATCCCCATGAGTAAGAAAAAGAAGAATCCGCTCAACCCGGATCACCCGGAGAATGTGTTCAGCGAGGAAGCTGACTACGCCAATCTCCGGCCCACCTTTGCCAATGACTTCTCGGATGTGAACAGGATCCCCGATCCCGTCGAGCAGCAGCGCAAGAATGAGCAGTCATCCCGACAGGCCCTGATCTACCTGGCGGCGGTACCGATCGTGACATTCGTTTCCGCCTTCCTGTTGGCGTGGGTGTCACGGATGATGGGTGGGCCGCTGTGTGATGCCGGGGAGGCTGCGTGGATCTGTTCCCGCTCGGCCCAGCTGTGGTGGCCGATCTCCACCACCATGATCGCCTTCGGCGGCATGCTCGGTTGCGCGTGGATTCTCTATGACAAGTACCGCAACTACATCCGGTGGCGTGCCTGGATGGGTGTGCTGTGGGTCCTGATCCCCTTCAGCATGCTGTGGGCCACCTCGGTGCTGCCCATGGCGATCCTGGGTGACTAACCCCCTCCTGACCCACAGGTAAGAGAGAGACCCGGGGGAATCCAGTTGGATTCCCCCGGGTCTTTGTCATGCGCACCACCGGTGCAGCGGGTCAGGGCTCCAGGGAGTCGAGCACAACCTCGAACTCGAGCAGGGTGGCGCCGCTGGCGACGGGCTTGCGCTCGCCACCGTGAGCCCCGTGCGAACCGTGGGCACCCCCACCGTGCGTACCCGAGGCCTTCTCGGCATCGCGCCAGGCGTTGTAGGATTCCTCGTCGGCCCAGCGGGTGACCACGAAGTAGCGGTCTTCACCGGCGACGGGGCGTAGCAGCTGGAAGCCCTCGAAACCCGGCTGGGAATCGATCGCCTGTTTACGGGCGGCGAAGCGCTTCTCCAGCTCGGGGCCGGCTCCCTCGGGGACGGAAATTGCATTGATCTTCACGATGCTCATGCCCTGTAACCTACCGGAAACCGCGCCGCGTAGCCCCGGTTTCACACCACTACTGCGTCACCAGTGGGTCGACCCCGCGGGCGGCGAGATCCGCGGCGATCTCGACGCAGTCATCCTGGCCGCAGTGACGGGTTTCCACATTGGCGTAGCAGTCCGGGCACATGAGCACGAGCTGACGGCACTCGTCCTCGTTGACGCAGTGTTCGAATTTGTTGGTGGGGGTATCGCAGTGGATGCAGTGGCCGAGGCGTTTGTAGTCCTCGCCGAACTCCATGTGCATGCGCTTGTCGAAGACGTAGAGGGAACCCTCCCACAGACCCTGGTTGCCGAACTTCTCGCCGTAGCGGACGATGCCGCCATCGATCTGGTAGACCTCCTGGAAACCACGGTTGATCATCAGGGAACTGAGGATCTCACAGCGGATGCCACCGGTGCAGTAGGTCACCACCGGTTTGTCCTTCAGATCGTCATATTTGCCGGATTCGATCTCCTTGATGAAGTCATGGGTGGTGTTGACGTCGGGCACCACGGCATCACGGAACTTGCCGATCTGCGCCTCCATGGCGTTTCGGCCATCGAAGAAGACCACCTCGTCACCGCGCTCCTCGACGAGCTGGTTCACCTCCTCCGGCTTGAGGTGGACACCGCCGCCGATGATGCCGTTCTCATCCACCTTGATCTCATTGGGCGCTCCGAAGGCCACGATCTCATCGCGGACCTTGACGGACAGCTTGGGGAAGTCCTCCGCCCCGCCCTCGGACCACTTGAATTCCATCTTGGCGAAACCGGGGTATTCGCGGGTTTTCCGGATGTAGGCCTTGCAGTCGTTGATGTCGCCACCGACGGTGCCGTTGATGCCGTGTTCAGAGATGAGGATGCGCCCGCGGAGGTTCAGGGATTCGCACAGATCACGCTGCCAGAGCTGAACCGCCTTCGGGTCGGACAGGGGGGTGAAGGCGTAGTAGAGGAGAATTTTTCCGATAGACACGGGTTAAATTCTACTGCCCGGTAGCAGTTCCCACGAAAACGCCGGGATCCCACGGCGGGGAGAGCGCCGGGGCCACTCACCCGCGAACGGGGGAATACTTGATCGATCAACTGAACCTCTTGATCGATAATGTTCGCGCCCGGATCCCACATCTGCGGTATGTGAACGTAGCGTCGATGGTTATGCGGCCATAGCCGCCTTTCGATTTAAGGAGAATTGAAGACTATGAGTGATTCCACCATCCGGGTCGCCATCGCCGGCGTCGGCAACTGTGCGACCTCCCTCATCCAGGGTGTGGAGTACTACCGTGACGCCGCTGCGGATGAAAAGGTCCCCGGCCTCATGCATGTGCAGTTCGGCGACTACCACGTCGGCGATCTCGAGTTCGTGGCAGCCTTCGATGTCGATGCGGAGAAGGTCGGTGTGGATCTCGCGGACGCCACCGAGGCATCCCAGAACTGCACCATCAAGATCGCTGATGTCCCGACCACCGGTGTGACCGTCCAGCGCGGCCCGACACTGGATGGCCTGGGGGAGCACTACCGTGCCACCATCGAGGAATCCACCGCCGAGCCTGTCGATGTCGTCCAGGTGCTCAAGGATGCCCGCGTGGATGTCCTGGTCTCCTACCTCCCGGTCGGTTCCGAGGAGGCGGACAAGTTCTACGCCCAGGCGGCCCTGGATGCCGGCTGTGGTTTCGTCAACGCCCTGCCCGTCTTCATCGCCTCCGATCCGGAGTGGGCTCAGAAGTTCACCGACGCCGGTCTGCCCATCGTCGGCGATGACATCAAGTCGCAGGTCGGTGCCACCATCACCCACCGTGTGCTAGCCCGTCTCTTCGAGGAGCGCGGTGTCCGCGTCGACCGCACCATGCAGCTGAACGTGGGCGGCAACATGGACTTCAAGAACATGCTCGACCGCAACCGTCTGGAGTCCAAGAAGATCTCCAAGACCCAGGCCGTGACCTCCAACCTGAAGGAGGGCCCGCTGGCGGGCAAGGTGGAGGACCGCAACGTCCACATCGGCCCATCCGACCACGTCGAGTGGCTCGATGACCGCAAGTGGGCCTATGTGCGCCTGGAGGGCACCGCCTTCGGTGGTGTACCCCTGAACCTGGAGTACAAACTCGAGGTGTGGGACTCCCCGAACTCGGCAGGCATCATCATCGACGCGATCCGCGCCTGCAAGATCGCCCTGGACCGTGGCATCGGCGGACCGGTCATGCCGGCGTCGTCCTACCTGATGAAGTCCCCGCCGGAGCAGCTTGACGACGATGAGGCCCGCGACCGCCTGGAGACCTTCATCCAGGGGTAGGCCCCGTCAGCGCTTACGGTAGAGCGCCTTACGCTGGTACTTCGGTTCCGAGGTGACCAGCACTCCGAGGTTGCGGAAGATCCCCTCATCCACCGATCCCAGGATGGTGGTGGTGTGGACATCGCAACCCCGGAGATTTTTCAATTGATCCAGTGCCCGGCGCGCATTGTCGGAGGCCGCCGCGGAGACCGACAGGGCGATGAGCACCTCATCGGTGTGCAGTCGGGGATTGCGGGAGCCGAGGTGTTCGGTCTTGAGGGTCTGGATCGGTTCGATGGACTCCGGTGAGAGCAGATCGATCGAGGGGTCGATCCCGGCGAGTTCCTTGAGGGCGTTGAGCAGCATCGCTGCGGAGCAGCCCAGGAGGGCGGAGGTCTTGCCGGTGACGATCCGGCCGTCGTCAAGCAGGATGGCCGAGGCGGGCGCACCGGTCTCCGACTCCAGCTCGAGGGCGCGCGCCACCACGGTGCGGTCCTCGACCGAGCAGCCGGCCTTGCTCATGACGATGGCGATCCGCGAGGAGACGGTGTCGTCGAGTTCGTCGCGGCGCTCGTCGACAAGCGCCTTGAAATAACGGCGCACGATCTCCTGGCGGGCGGCCTCCCGGCACACCTCGTCGTCGGCGATGGCGCTGCCGACCATGTTGACGCCCATGTCGGTGGGGGACTGGTAGGGGGAGGAGCCGCTGAGCATCTCCAGCATGGTCTTCAGCAGCGGGAAGACCTCGACATCGCGGTTGTAGCTGGTGGCCTTCTCCCCGTAGGCGGTGAGGTGGAAGGGGTCGATGACGTTGATGTCGTCGAGGTCCGCGGTGGCAGCCTCATAGGCGAGGTTGACCGGGTGCTCGAGCGGCAGGTCCCAGATGGGGAAGGTCTCGAACTTGGCATAGCCCGAGGAGATGCCACGCTGGTGATCGCCGTAGATCTGGCTGAGGCAGGTGGCGAGCTTGCCGGAACCGGGGCCCGGCGCGGTGACCACCACGAGGTTGCGGGTGGTCTCCACATACTCATTGCGGCCGAAACCCTCCTCGCTGACGATCCGGCGGGCATCGGTGGGGTAGCCGGGGATGACGCGGTGGCGGGCGACCTTGATGCCCAGGCGTTCCAGGCGCTGGATGAACTGCATGGCCTGGTAGTTGTCGTCCTCCAGCTGGGTGAGCACAACGTGTTCGGTGAGGAACCCGGCCTCGCGGAAGACGTCGATCAGCCGCAGGACATCATCCTCGTAGGAGATGTCGAGGTCCGCGCGGGTCTTGTTGCGCTGCAGGTCCTTGGCGTTGATGGTCACCAGGATCTCCAGCTCGTCCTTGAGCTGCTCCAGCATGGCGATCTTGTTGTCCGGGGTGAAACCGGGCAGCACCCGGGAGGCGTGCAGGTCATCGAAGAGCTTGCCGCCCATCTCCAGATACAGCTTGCCACCGATCTGCTCGCGCCTCTCGTTGATGTGCTGCGACTGCATCCTGACGTAGAGGTCACGGTCGAATCCGGTGCGCATTGCGTCTACTCCCCAGTTGGATCTGCTTGTTATCTTGACGCCTCGACTTTACCCCTGAGCCCCTCAACACGGACATCCACTCACGGGAGCTGCCGGGATGAGGTGCCGGAGGATGTCCGGTGGTGCGCTCAGGGGTGCGCAGGGAGCGTGACGACGAAAAAACGCCGACCCCCAGCGTGCGGGGATCGGCGTTGCCGGCGTCAGGGGAGGCGGTTACCGCGTGATGTCACCGGAACCGTCATCGAGGTGTGCGCGCATGAACCACTGGAACTTCTCCAGCTCGGCGGCCTGGGCGATGTAGATGTCCTCGGTGACGGGGTCAACGTCACCGGCCTGGGCGAGAGATTCGCGCAGACGCTCGAGCACCTGGACGTACACCTTGTCCAGGGCCGCGAGGTGGTCGAGGGTGGTGCCGCGGTTCATCTCGTACTGGAGCGGGGTGCGGTTGTCCACGTGGCCGGCCGGGGTGCCGATCGGCTCGCCACCGAGGGTGGAGATGCGCTCTGCGACCTCATCGGCGTATCCGCGGACGAGGTCAACCTGGGGGTCGAGCATCTCGTGGACGGCGATGAAGTTGGGGCCGACGACATTCCAGTGGACGTGCTTGAGGATGAGGTGGAGATCGTTGTAATCGGTGAGACGCTCCTGCAGTCCATCAATAAGCTGCTTGGCGTCGGTGTCATTGATTCCTGGGACTGTGTAGTTACTCATGCCACCCATTATACTAAGAATTTATAAATTGTCACTGAATCTTATCCTAAACTAATTAATCACAGGTGGGGCTAGATTCGACGGGGACGCACACGGCCTACCGCAGCAGCGGTGCCGGGCACCCAGCGTCGGGGACAGTATCCACCATCCCCCCACGGCCCCTCATTCCCCCTCATTTTCCCGGGGGCATCGGCACTGGATAGGGTGGAATCCATGCCTGAAGGACATGTCATCCACCGTCTCGCCGGGGAGCTCACCCAGAGGTTCGGGAACTCCGGCCTGGGGCCTGCGCTCGACATTACCTCCCCCCAGGGACGCTTCGCCAGGGAAGCGGCGATCGTGGACCAGAGCCGGCTGCTGCGCGCCGATGCCCACGGCAAGCATCTGTTCATCGACTTCGACGTGGATCACCCCGAGCACATCATCTACATCCACCTGGGCCTGATCGGCACCCTCCAGTTCGAACCGGCGGGGGAGACGCGCGGGCAGATCCGCCTGCACATCTCCGACGGCGCGGTGGCCGCCAACCTGCGTGGCCCGCAGTGGTGTCGCCTCATCACCGATGAGGAACGTGATATCGCCATCGGTAAACTCGGTGCCGACCCCATCCGTGACGATGCCGACCCGGAGCCCATCCGGCGCAGGGTGCAGCGCTCGGGACGCAGCATCGGCTCCCTGCTCATGGACCAGAAACTCTTCGCCGGGGTGGGCAACATCTACCGCGCCGAGACCCTCTTCCGCCTGGGCATCTCACCATTCACCCCCGGCCGGGAGATCACCGACGCGCAGTTCACCTCCATCTGGACCGACCTGGTGGGTCTGATGAAGGAGGGCGTGACCGCCGGACGCATCGACACCGTGCGCCACGAACACACCCCGGAGGTCATGGGCCGCGCGCCCCGCAAGGACGATCACGGCGGTGAGGTCTACACCTACCGCCGCACCGGGCAGCCGTGCTACCTGTGTGGCACCCCGATCCGGGATCAGGTGATGGAGGGCCGCAACCTCTTCTGGTGTCCGGAGTGCCAGCGGTAGGTGGCACCCGCTTATCGACGCCCAACCCCCGCCCCACCCTTGCCACCCCTGGTTTTCTGCGCCGTTCCATGCCATGATGGCGGTCACAGTTGGTTGGCGAAACAGTAGAGAGGACGGAGACACGATGCGTGCGTATCAGTTGCTTCAGCAATTACGTCGGCACGTACCGTCCCGCCTCCCCGCGCGCCGGGGGTTGTTGTAAGAACCCCCCAGCGCCCCACGCCCCATCCCGAGGCCCCCGCAGGTACGTGCCCGATCAGCACCCACCCGCGGGGGCCTTTGTCTACCGTGTTCCACCGAGAAAGGACCAGTGTCACCCATGACCACAGATGTCATCTCCTTCGCCTCCGTCCTGGAGGATGCCGCACTCAACCAGGCGAAGGCCACCGCCACCATGCCGTTCATCTACCCGCATGTCGCCCTCATGCCCGATGCCCACTACGGGCTGGGTTCCTCGGTGGGCACCGTCTTCGGCACGAAGGGCGCGATCATCCCCGCCGCGGTCGGGGTGGACATCGGCTGCGGCATGATCGGCGTGCGCACCCAGTTCACCGCCTCCGACCTGGAGGGCCGCGACCTGACCCGACTGCGGGATGCCCTGGAACGCGCCATCCCCCTGTCCCCGGGCAACTACAACAAGGGCGCACTGGAGGATTCCGCCCTGGTGAAGATCGGGGAACTGGAGACACTCGCGGAGAAGAACGATGTGGATCTGTCCCACTCCCCGAAGTGGAAGCAGCAGCTGGGATCCCTCGGCGGTGGCAACCACTTCATCGAGCTGTGCCTGGATGAGGAGGACCGAGTCTGGATGTTCCTCCACTCCGGATCCCGCGGGGTGGGCAACAAGATCGCCCAGAAACACATCCGCATCGCCCGCGACGCCTGCGCCGGGGAGGACCTGCCCGATCGGGATCTGGCCTACCTCACCGAGGACACCCGGGAGTTCAACGACTACCTGCGCGAACTGGAGTGGGCGCAGCGTTTCGCCTTCCTCAACCGCGAGGAGATGATGGACCGCTTCGCCACGCAGCTGGGCCGGTTCGTGGGCACACCCGTCTCAGAGATCGAACGCATCAACTGCCACCACAACTACACGGTGGAGGAGGAGCACTACGGGGAGACCGTCTGGCTGACCCGGAAGGGCGCGGTACTTGCCGACGAGGGAACCATGGCACTGATCCCCGGCTCCATGGGCACCGCCTCCTACGTCGTGGAGGGCAAGGGCAACAGGGAGGCCCTGCGCTCCGCTCCCCACGGCGCGGGCCGGCGCATGTCCCGCACCCAGGCCAAGAAAACCTTCACCGCGAAGGACCTGGACAACCGGATGTCCGGCATCGTCTACCGCCCGGGCAAGGAGTGGATCGATGAGATCCCGGATGCCTACAAGGACATCGACCAGGTGATGGCCGACGCCACCGATCTGGTGAGCATCCGGCACAAACTGCGTCAGATCGTCAACGTCAAGGGCACCTAGGATCACCGTACGGGGATCACCGCACGGTGTGCAGCCGCACCCCGTTGTCGGTGCACCACTTCTGCAGGTCGGGGTTGACCGTGTCGGTGACGATGTCGTCGACACGCTCCAGACCCACGAGGTGACAGAACCCCACCCGGCCCACCTTGCGCCCCTCGAGGGGGATGACCACGCGCCGGGCGGTGTCGATGGCGGCCCGCTTGATATCCGCCTCGGAGACATCGGTGACATACCCGCCATCGGCGGTGACCCCCACGACGCTGATGAAGGCGGTGTCGACAGTGAACTGTCGGAGACCCATCATGGTGATCGGCCCGGTGACGCATTCACCGAGTGGCCGGTACTGACCGCCGAGCAGGGTGTGCCTGATGCGGGGCTTCTCCGCGAGGATGGGGATCACGGGGATGGAGTGGGTGAGGATATTGGCGGGCTGGTCCATGAGCTCGGCCATCCTGACGATGGTGGACCCGGAGTCGAAGAACGCCGAGGAATCATCCTCGATCATGTCCAGGCAGTAGCGGGCGATCCCGTCCTTCGTCGCCTGCGGCGTGGCCGGCTGCGGTGGTGCCGGGGAGGTGGGCTGGTCGGCCACCTCAGGCACCGCGCCCTCCACGGCGATGGCACCACCATGGGTGCGCTTCAACACCCCCTCCTTCTCCAGGATGGTGAGGTCCTTGCGCAGCGTGGGTTCCGACACCCCGAGAGGGTCCACCAGGTCCACGACGCGGATACTGCCACGCTCCTGCACGACCTGGGCGATACGTGCGCGTCGTTCCTCCGCGGAGTCGGGTTTGGCTCCGTTCGCTGGCTGGGTGTTCATTCCTCAGACATTACCCAACCGGGTGCCCACAGTCTCCGCGACCAACCCATGCCCCACCGACGCAGGCCCATGATGAGGGGATCAACAGACCTCTAGAGCTTTCGAATGGGATTCAAAATCGAAACACCATGCTTTCGAAACTGTGTGGGCCATTCGAGCCTTCGGTTTCGATATCGAAACAGGCTTCGAAACGCAAACGAAAGCATAATGAAAGGGTCTTTCGAAAAGGACAACTTCGTAATTACATTTGCGTAGTTCGAAAGCGAAGAGTGGCGTTGCCCTGCTGGCAAAATGGGCGTTTCTATTATATATCGATGCAGGTGAAACGGTTTTATCACAGAGTGCTGAGGAAACAGGTGGCCGGCGACTAGGTGTGGCATGTTCGAAAGAAGCAGCCATCCCTTTCATACTTTCGAAACGAACGTTGTGAATGGATGCGTTTCGAAAGCCTAAATTGAGCTTTCGATTTTACCGGTTCGGCGTTTTCGATATTTCTTCAGTTTCGAAAGTCTATATTTTCCAAACGAAGCAGCAGTTCTTTCGCTTTGGTGCCGCCGCGGTAGCCTCCCAGGCCACCATCGGTGCGCAGAACGCGGTGGCAGGGGGAGAAGATGGGGACGGGGTTGGTAGCGCAGGCGGTGCCGACCGCGCGCACAGCACCCGGGTTCCCCGCCTTCCCGGCCAGTTCCTTATACGTGACGAAACTCCCGTAGGGGATGGTGGCCAGCAGCCGTTGCACCCGGCCGTGGAATCCCATCTCCCCGTCACCGGGCCGGGACAGGGGCACGGTGAAGGTCGTCCGTTCCCCGGCGAAGTACTGATCGAGTTCCGCCACGGCACGGTCCAGGATGGGGGTGTGTGCGGCGGTGGAGCCCGCGCTGTGGCGGGTGTGGTCCTCGCCGGCGAAGCCCAGATAGGTCAATCCGGCGTCATCGGCGACGAGGAGCAGCTCACCGACAGGCGAGGTGAATCGGGTGTGACACAGAGCCATAGTGTCTACACTTTCACGACGATCTTGCCGGTGGTGTGTCCCTCTTCGATGAGGCGGTGGCCCTCCATGAGGGTCTCGGCGGTCATTCCGGTGAGGACCCGGTCGGTGATGGAGCGGAGCTGTCCGCGGTCGATCATGTCGGCGATCTTGGTGAGGATCTGTCCCTGCACCGCCATGTCGGGGGTGGCGAACATGGCGCGGGTGAACATGAACTCCCAGTGCACGGCGATGGATTTCTGTTTGAAGGCACCGAGGTTGGGGTTGAGGGGATCGTCGATAAGCACCAGGTGCGACTGCGGTGACATCACCGCGGTGAGTTCCTCCTCGCGCCCGGTGGTCCAGGAACTGAAGACGAAGTCCACCCCGCTGATCTGCTCCCGCAGATCATGGTGGTGATCAATGACATCGTGGGCACCCATCTCGCGCACCCAGCGGGTGGATTCCGGGCGTGAGGCGGTGGCCACCACCCGCAGGTTGGTCAGGGCCCGGGCCAGCTGGATGAGCGCAGACGGCACACCTCCGGCACCGCCCAGCACCAGCAGGGTGCCGGTGGTGGACTGGGTGACCGGCAGCCGGTCGAACAGGGCCTCCCAGGCGGTCAGGAAGACCAGGGGCAGGGCGGCGGCGTGGGTGGCATCCACGCTGCCCGGCGCGTGGCCGACGAGGCGCTCATCGACGAGGTGGAACCGGGCGTTGGTGCCCTGGCGCTGATTGGATCCGGCATAGAACACGGTGTCACCGGGGCGGAAGAGGGAGACCCCGGAACCGACCGCGACGACGGTTCCGGCGGCGTCATAGCCCAGGATCTTCGGGGTGTCCTGCTTGCCGACGCGCATGCGTACCTTCGTGTCCACCGGGTTGATGGACACCGCGGCGATCTCCACCAATAGATCACGGGGTCCCGGATCGGGGCGGGGGACCTCCACGTCGATGAGGAAATCCGGGTGGTCGGTGGGCAGGGAATCAACCAGCCCGACCGCGGGCATGGTGTGGGGGAGTTCAGTCATATAGCAAATGCTAATCAGGTTGTTGTTGTTTCGGGGTGTGAACTATGCCCCGCGCCACAGGCTGCGCCGGAACCCGCTGGCTGTGCACCGACCTGGTTAGACTCAGATGCGATAAGTACGATTTCCCGTCCCTCCCACACAGGTGAACCCCATGACCCCCAGCACCCCAGGCAACCCCCTCCAGCTCAACCGTGAGGAGATCTTCGCGGCCCATGAGGGCGGCAAACTGTCCATCACCTCCGCACGTCCACTGGCGGACATGCATGATCTGTCCCTGGCCTACACCCCCGGTGTGGCAACCGTGTGCGAGGCGATCGCCGCCGATCCGGCGGTGGCGCGCACCCACACCGGGCGGGGCCGGACCGTGGCGATCATCTCCGACGGCACCGCGGTGTTGGGCCTGGGTGATATCGGCCCCGAGGCGGCCCTGCCCGTCATGGAGGGCAAGGCCCAGCTGTTCAGTTCATTCGCCGGGCTCAATGCCATCCCGATCGTCCTGGATGTCCACGGTGTGGATGAACTGGTGGACACCATCGCCGCCATGGCGCCGTCCTTCGGTGCCATCAACCTGGAGGACATCTCCGCACCGCGCTGTTTCGAGGTGGAACGCCAGCTCATCGAACGCCTGGACATCCCCGTGATGCACGATGATCAGCACGGCACCGCGGTGGTGATCCTGGCAGCCCTGCGCAACGCCCTGCGGCTGCTGGATCGTCAGATCGGGGAGGCCAGGATCGTGGTCTCCGGGGCGGGGGCCGCGGGTGTGGCCGCGGTGGAGATGCTCCGTGGTGCGGGTGCCCGGGACGTCGTCGTGCTGGATTCCCGGGGTATCATCCACGCCGGGCGGGAGGACCTCAACCCGGTCAAGCAGGCCCTGGCGGCCACCACCAATCCCCGTGGTGTCACCGGCGGGATGGCCGAAGCCCTGACCGGGGCGGATGTGTATATCGGTGTCTCCGGCGGTCACGTCGCCGAGGAGGCGCTGCAGCTCATGGCGGACCAGCCCATCCTGTTCAGCCTGGCCAACCCCTCACCGGAGATCGACCCGGAGCTGGCCGGCCGGTACGGGGCGATCGTGGCCACCGGGCGCAGTGACCTGCCGAACCAGATCAACAATGTGCTGGCCTTCCCGGGTATCTTCCACGGGGCGCTCGCCGCCCGGGCGCGGTCGATCACCCCGGGGATGAAACTGGCGGCCTCGCAGGCCATTGCAGATATCGCCGCCGAGACCCTCGACGTGGGCCATGTGGTGCCCTCGCCGCTGGATCCCCGGGTGGCCCCCGCGGTCAGCGCGGCGGTGCAGGCCGCCGCGGAGGCAGAGGGGGCCTGACCGCCTACCTGGGCGTGTCCTCGCCGATGAGGGTGGCGTAGAGCTCATCGAACGTCCGGCGCGCGGCCACATAGTGCTCCGGGTACCGGGGTTCCAGCGGTTCACCCAGCGGGGGAGTCGCACGGGTGCCACCGGGGTCGATGACCTCCAGGGCGATCAGGGCGGTGCCCCGCAGGGTGGCGCGTTTCATCTCCAGCGGGATGACGGGGGTGTCCAGGGCGTCGCAAAGCAGCTGCAACCAGGTGGGGTGATCGGTGGTGACCCGACCTGAGGCGATGACCCGCTCGGGTGCCGCCCCGGCACCGGTCATCTCCGCCCACGCCCGCTGATACGACAAGGCCAGCGCCTCGAACACCCCACGCCACATCTGCTCCGGCCCGGTCTGGTCGGTGACGTTGGTGAACACCGCGGTGGCGTCACTGGCCCACCCCGTGGAGCGCTCCCCGGAGAAGAACGGCAACACCGACGGGGTCGCCTCCAGCGGTGGCCCACCCAGCACCTCCGGCAGGTTCTCCACCGGCGCGACGGTACGCTCCAACCATCCGACGGCACGACCGACATCATTGAGGGCACCGCCGACGATGCACTGCGTGTCGGACAGGCGGTAGCACCACAGTCCAGGCGGGATGTGGTCAGGCACCTGCGGGAGGATCACCCGCATCGCCCCGGAGGTCGCGGCGGCCACGGCGACGGTACGGGCATCCACCGCGCCGGGACCGACATTGGAGGACCAGCCATCGGAGATGGCATGGAACCACGGCACATGGGCCAGCGCCGCATGTTCCTCCGCGATGAGCCTGACCGGGGTGGCGGGCTGATCCGGATCGAACACCGGTGAGATGAGATCCGGGGACACACCGATGTGCTCGAAAATGGGCTGATCCAGATGCCCGGTGTGGACGTTGAGGATGCCGCTCCACGCCGCCATCGAGGTGGAGATACCCCGGATGCAGGCGAGCTTGAGATAGACGTACTCACCGATCGTCATCACGCTGTGGGCCCGGGCGAACAGCTGCGGGTGCTCCTCCTTCAGCCACAGCAGACGCGCGGGGTGGTAGGAGGTGTGCAGGCGCACGCCGGTGCGCTGGTGGTAGTCGGCCTCATCGATCTGCTGGCGCAACCGGTCCACGAAAGGTGCACACCGGCTGTCGGCGTAGGTGATACACGGGGTGACGGCGTTGTCGTGCTCATCGACGAGGACGAGCGAGGAGGCGAAGGAATCCAGGATCACACCCCCGATTTGGTCGGTGAGGTTCTTGGCTTCCGCAAACGCCAGCAGGTGGCCGATCACCTCGCGGACCTCATCCACCACCTGGTCGGCGTCGATGGTGGACGCACCCTCCTCCCCGGTGGTGAACATGTGGGGCACGCGCTGCTTGGATCCCTTGATGGGCCGACCGCTGCTGTCATAGAGGCCACCGCGTGAGGCGGTCGACCCGATGTCCAGGCCCACCACACAGGGGCCGGTGGCCTCCGACAGTGGAATCGACATGGTGGGGATGCTGGGGCTGGCGGGTTTGGTGGGTTTGGCGGATTTGCTTCCCATGGCGCACCTTCTTCTGATCCTGAGGGGTGGGTGACCCGGCGCGTGACCCCGCAGGTTGGGGGATCACAGCATCCGGATCGTGGGTGTCGGGAGTGTCAGGAATATCAAGCATGTCAGATCGCCGACACCGTGTGCTCCTCCCAGGATATCCCGTAGATATCCACTACCTTCTCCGGATCCCCCAGACGCGGACCTGCAGCCACCAGCACGGCGAACACCACCCCGAGCACCAACGCCAGCCACACCCACACCAGATGGAAACGGGGACCGGCGAGTTTCGCGATCACCGCACCCGTCAACGCCCCCAGGGTGTTGAAGATGAGATCATCGATATCGCTATAACCGAGGGCGAACACATACTGGCAGATCTCGATGGCGAGACTGAACAGCGCCCCGGCCACCACCACCCTGACCACCGTGTTCCTGCGCCGGGGAGTGCGTCGGGAGTTACGCAGCAGCACATAGAGCAACACCCCGAAGGGCACGAAGAAGGCGAAGTTGCCCCCGTAGCCGAACAACGGCGCGAACCAGGTGCCCGTCTCCGCGTACTCATTGAAGGGCACCAGCTCCAGGGAACGGTTGCGGTGCGCCTCGGTGCGCCACAGCAACCCGATGACGAAGAATGCCTTGAGCATGGTCAGGGACACCATCACCGCCGAGTAGACCAGCAGAGCCAGCAGCACGAGAGCCTGCGGTGGCCGGCGTCGTGTGCGGGTGCGTAGGCGGGGGCGTGAACGGGGTCCCGACCCGGTTCCTGGGCCGCCATCCGGCGTCGCGCCAGCCGCGGTGGATGAGTTCTTCTGTGTTTCTCCCATTCCGCGGATGGTAATGGACAATTCCCGGTCCCACCGGGAGTTCCGGTGGCAGCTGCTCCCCGCGGGGCGCGTCGGGATGGACAACAGGGTGTGGCTCAGGGGTTCGGGGATATCTGCTGGCGGGCCTACGGGCCGGGTCGGTGGAGAGCTTTTCCGTGCCCGCATTTAAAGATCCACATCAGAGCCCGCGGGGGCATTTGCGCGTAGAGTTTCTCCCTAGAAGCCTCCCCCATGTCCCACCCAGGAGAATGATGTCCACGGACTACACGGATCATCCCGGTGCCAGCAGCACCGGTGACTCCCGCGGTTCCGGTCACCCCGAGGGTTCCACGCTGACCAAGGTGCTCATCTTCATCATCCAACCCCTGGTGGTGGTGGGTGGTCTGCTGTGTTTCGCCGGGGCGGTCAACGGCATCTTCGAAGTCCTGGAACAACTGCCGGGGACCAGTGGGGATACCGCAGGGGTGGCCGGGGCCGTGGACACCGCCTGGATCCGGGATGAGTTGGAGATCGTGCTGGTCTATCTCATCGGGATGGCGCTGTTGTGGGGTGTTTCGCTGGCCATCCAGATCTACAGCAGGTATCTCCGGATGTCTGCGGATTCGACCCAACACCGGGGTGATGACGAGACCACCCGCAATAATGACGACACCGCAGGAAACTAGATGTTTCCTGCGGTGTCGTTCGCATTCACCCGGCCGGGGTGGGGTCACGGGTTCGTTGCCACCATCACCCCGAGCACAGCCAGGAAACCTGCGGTGAGTGCCAGTGATGCCCAGGGCACCGCCTTCCGGGGAGTCCACACGGCGAGGGAGGCGCCGATGGCACCACCGATGGTGTTGAACAGGAGGTCATCCACGTCGCTGTAGCCGACGGCGAAGACCCACTGGAGGCATTCGATGGCCAGGCTGGTCACCGCGGAGAACACCACCACCTCCACCCACGGGAAGCGGGTGCCCCGGGCGCGCAGGATGACGTACAGGAAGAAGCCCAGGGGGAGGAAGAGGGCGATATTGCCGAAGGTGTTCACCCAGGGACCCCACCAGATCGGCGGGTCCTGGAAGCCGTTGAACAGCACCAGATCCAGCGAGCGCTGGTCGTGGGCGGCGGTGTCCCACAGGCCACCGAAAGAGAGCCTGTTCTTCAACAGGGTCAGCACCATCAGCAGCACGGCGTAGATCCCGAAGGCCACGGGAACCACCGGTGACAGGGGCCGTCGGCGTGCGCGGTCACCCTGGCTCGTCAGGTTCCCGACGGCGTCGGGCTCACGGGTCTTGAGTGAAGTCATGCGAAACCACATTAGGCACCCCTCCTGTGCACCGACTGTCACGATGCCGGAGATTCAGTGGCGGGTTGCGTGACGTTACCTTGCACAGCATGCTTGTCGACGCCCCACCCAGCCACCTACCGCAGCGGGTCGAACGGGGCGATCACCGGGTGGGTGATACCGGTGTCCATCAACTCGGCGAGATATTTACCCGTGGCGGGCCCCAGCACAATACCCCACATGCCATGACCGCCGGCGACGTAGATATCGCGGGCGTTGGTCTGACCGACCAGGGGTTTGCCATCGGTGCTCACCGGCCTCGAGCCCACCCATTCATCCCGGCGGTCATCGAAGTCGATGCCCCGCATGAGGCGGCTGGCCTGGTTGACGATCGCCTGGATGCGGTGCGGATCCAGCGGTTCATCCGGGCCACGGAACTCCATGGTGCCGGCGATACGGAAACGGCCCTGGTAGGGGGTGCAGGCCATGCGGTGGTGGGGCAGGTACAGGGAATGTTCCGCGGGGTGCTCGGTGGCCACCGAGAAGGAGTAACCACGACCGGCCTGGACGATTGTCTTCACCCCGTAGTCCCGGGCGAGCGCCGGCAGCCACGCACCGGTGGCGATGACCACCTTGTCGGCCTCGTGCCTCGACCCATCCCGGAACAACACCGCCGGACGGTCCCCGGCCGCCACGCGGGTGACCTCCACACCGGTGCGGATCTCCCCGCCGCGCTGTTCCACCGACCGCGCCAGCGACTCCATGTAGGGGCCCGGTTCGATGAAGCGCTGGCCCTCCATGCTGTAGGCGACGGGCACCTGGTCATTGAGCATGGGGGCAAAATCCTGTGGGTTGTCCAGACGCGTCATCTCCACGTCCTGGCCGTGCCTGCGCACAGCCTCCACCTCCCGGAGGAAGCCTGCGGACTGGTCCTCGTTTTCAAAACCGATGATGAACGGCTTCTTGTAGGTCAACCCGTCCACCCCACCCTGGCCCAGCTCATCGAAGGCCTCGAGGGCGACCATGCTGATCGGGGTGAGGGCCCTGAGGGCATCATCCCACCGGTTGGTGGTGGCATTGGCCATGAAGCGGGCGAGGAAGAGCCAGAGCTTCGGATCCACCCGGAACGGCATATGCAGCGGGGAGTCCGGATCGAACAGGGTGCGTGGCCCGTATTTCCACAGCACCGGGTCTGCCAGGGGAAGGGTCTTGGCTGGTGTCAGCCATCCCGCATTACCCCAGGAGGAGCCCGCCGCCACGCCCTCCCTGTCGAGGACGGTCACCTCGTATCCACGTTCCTGCAGGTGCCAGGCGGTGGCCAGTCCCACCATGCCCGCACCGATGACAATGACCCTGCTCATCAATCCCTCCTTAAAAGTGTGACACCCACCATATCCAAGGAGTGGGGGCGGGGGAGTGGGGCGTCGATAAGCACGGTGGGAACAGCAACACCCGGCACGCGGGCACCGTGGGGTGTCGCGCGCCGGGTGGTGGTTCCGCGCGACAAGGCGCGGGGTGCCCGACTAGCGGGGGAGCTGGAGCTGGATGCCTGCGGCGGCTGCAGCGTTCTCGATGTTCTCGAGGTTTGCGTACACAACGCCGGCGACAGCGGTGGCGGTGGCGGCGAGGGTGTAGAAGTACCATGCCTGACCGAATGGGGAGACGTTGTCGAAGTCCTTGGAGGAGCCGAAGATGTTGCGCTCGTACTCGGTGGCGTCCAGGGCGTTTCCAACCTCAGCGGAGGCGGAGGAGCCGGAGGAGGTGGCGGAGGACTGGGCAACTGCCGGGGTGGCGGACAGTGCGAGGGCGCCGGCGGCGAGGAGAGCAACAGCGGAGGTGCGGATCTTGCGCATGAGTAAAAAGTCCTTTTGGTCAATCATTGGAATCATGTGTGATACGCGGGCAATACTAACACCCTGGATCAGGAAAAGCGTAGCTTACTTTCATGAAACCCAGAATATCGGAGATGTGAAGCCCTTTAGGGGGCACCTTCCCGGCGTCCGCCCCACCGTTTGACACTTTGTTGATATGACAATAAAATTTCGAGCCAGGCCATGGCCTCGGACCGGCACCAGGCTGGGAAGAAACTTGCTGTGTCAAGCATCACTGTGAAATCGGGATTTTTCCCCCGCAGACGAAAGTTGAACTGACTATGACTGAAACCCAGAATCTCAAGGACGCCCTCGTCATCCACGAGGAGGCCCAGAACATCCTCTTCCGCGAGGCACGCACCGCCAACGCCTTCACCGATGAGCCGGTGACCGACGAGCAGATCAACGCCATCTTCGACCTGGTCAAGTGGGCCCCGACCTCCATGAACAACCAGCCACTGCGCGTGGTGGTCATCCGCTCCGAGGAGGCCAAGGCACGCCTGCTGCCCCACATGGCCGAGGGCAACCGCGAGAAGACCGCCAAGGCACCGGCCGTCGCCCTGCTGGCAGCCGACCTCGACTTCCACGAGGAGATGCCGCAGCTCTTCCCGCACTTCGAGGGTGCCCGCGACATGTTCGCCTCCGACGACCAGATGCGTGCAGAGGCCGCCAAGCTGAACACCGGCCTGCAGATCGGGTACGCCATCATCGGCATCCGTGCAGCCGGCCTGGCCGCAGGCCCGATGACCGGTTTCGACGCTGACGCCATCTCCAAGGAGTTCTTCCCCGACGGCAAGCACCGCGTCATGGTGGCCATCAACATGGGTAAGCCTGCCGAGAACGCCTGGTACGACCGTCTTCCACGTCTGACCTTCGAAGAGGTCGTGGAGACCCTCTAGTCTCACTTCCCCATAGGACAACGCAACACCCCTGCCCCTCATTGAGGGAGCAGGGGTGTCGTGCTGTCCAGTGGTGAACCGGGTTATTTCACCACGAGGTTGACCATGCGGCCCGGGATGACGATCTGCTTGATCAGGTTCTTGCCTTCGATCTGGAGGGCGATCTTCTCGTCGGCAAGCGCGACCTCGATGATCTGCTCCTGGGAGGCGTCGGCGGCGACGGTGATGCGGCTGCGCACCTTGCCGTTGATCTGGACCGGCAGTTCGACCTCATCGTCGGTGAGCCACTTCTCCTCGAAGGTGGGGAAGGGCTCGTAGGTGACGGTGTCGGTGTGGCCGAGTTTCTTCCACAGCTCCTCCGCGATGTGCGGGGCGACGGGGGAGACCATGACCACCAGCGGCAGGACGGCACCGGTCGGGATGGTGTCGGGGTAGGTCTTGGTGAGGTAGTTGACGTACTCGATGAGCTTGGCCACCACGGTGTTCACGCGCAGGTTGGCGTAATCATCGCGCACACCGGCGATGGTGCGGTGCAGATGCTTGTTGTCCTCATCGGTCAGTGCCTCGTCGCGGGTGAGCACCTCGCCGGTGTTCTCATCCACGATCAGGCGCCACAGACGCTGCAGGAAGCGCTGCGCACCCACCACGTCCTTGGTCGCCCAGGGGCGGGAGGTGTCGAGTGGGCCCATGGACATCTCGTACACGCGCAGGGTGTCCGCGCCGTAGTTGTTGCAGATGTCATCCGGTGCGACGGCGTTCTTCAGGGACTTGCCCATCTTGCCGTACTCCTGGGTGACCTCCTCACCCTGGTAGAAGAACTTGCCGTCCTTCTCCTCGACCTCCTCGGCCGGGACGTACACGCCACGGGAGTCGGTGTAGGCGAAGGCCTGGATGTATCCCTGGTTGTACAGGCGGCGGTAGGGCTCCTTCGAGGTGACATACCCCAGGTCGTAGAGGACCTTGTGCCAGAAACGGGAGTACAGCAGGTGCAGGACGGCGTGCTCGACGCCACCGACATAGAGGTCCACGCCACCGGGATCGTTGGGGCCATGGACATCCGGGCGGGGGCCGGTCCAGTAGGCCTCGTTCTCCAGGTTGCAGAACTGGTCATCATTGGTGGGGTCGATATAACGCAGCTGGTACCAGGAGGACCCGGCCCACTGCGGCATGACGTTGGTGTCGCGGGTGTACTTCTTTACACCGTCACCGAGGTCGAGTTCCACCTCCACCCACTCGCGGGCCTTGGCCAGGGGCGGGGAGGGCTCGGAATCGGCGTCCTCCGGGTCGAAGGAGACCGGCTTGTAGTCCTCGACCTCGGGCAGCTCAACGGGCAGCATCGACTCGGGCAGGGCGTAGGCCACACCGTCCTCGTCGTAGACCACCGGGAAGGGCTCGCCCCAGTAGCGCTGGCGGGCGAACAGCCAGTCACGCAGCTTGTACTGGATGGTGCCACGACCGAGCTGCTTCTCCTCCAGCCATTCGATGGTGCGTGCCACCGCATCGACCATGGCCAGGCCGTTGATGTCTAAGCCCTGGTCATTGGCGGAGTTGATGGACTCACCGGAGGCGGTGTAGGCGGCCTCGGCGATGTTGCCGCCAGCGACGACCTCGACGATCGGCAGGCCGAAGACGGTGGCGAACTCGTAGTCACGGTCATCGTGGGCGGGGACGGCCATGATGGCGCCGGTGCCGTACCCGGTGAGTACGTAGTCGGCGATGAAGACGGGGATCTGCTCACCGTTGACCGGGTTGGTGGCGTGCACACCGAGGAACACACCGGTCTTGTCCTTGTTCTCCTGGCGTTCCAGGTCGGACTTTGCAGCGATGGAGGCGCGGTAGGCGGCCACGGCCTCAGCAGGGGTGGCCTGGCCGTTGGTCCAGCGCGGGTCGACGCCGTCATAGGAACCGGTGCCGCGGGACACGAGGACGTCGACAAGCTCATGCTCGGGTGCCAGCACCATGTAGGTGGCACCGAAGAGGGTGTCGGGGCGGGTGGTGAATACGGTGATGGTCTCACCCTCAGCGGTGAAATCGACCTCCGCACCGCGGGAACGGCCGATCCAGTTGCGCTGCATGGATTTGACCTTCTCCGGCCAGTCGAGCAGCTCCAGATCATCGATGAGGCGGTCGGAGTAGGCGGTGATGCGCATCATCCACTGGGAGAGGTTCTTGCGGAACACCGGGAAGTTGCCGCGCTCCGAGCGGCCATCGGCGGTGACCTCCTCATTGGCCAGCACGGTGCCCAGACCCGGGCACCAGTTCACCGTGGAGTTGGAGCGGTAGACCAGGCGGAACTCGTCGATGGCCTTCTGCTTTGCGACGCGATCCAGCCCGTTGTAATCAGCACCGTCCCTGGTGGGGATCTCGCCGGATTCCAGCAGGGGGATCAGCTCCGAGATCGGGCGTGCCTTCTGCTGCTCCTCATCGAACCAGGAGTTGAAGATCTGCAGGAAGATCCACTGGGTCCACTTGTAGAACTCCGGGTCGGTGGAGGCGACGGCGCGACGCGGGTCATGACCCAGGCCGAGCGCACCGAGCTGACGCTTCATGTTCTCGATATTGGCCATGGTGGTGGTACGCGGGTGGGTACCGGTCTGGATGGCGTACTGCTCCGCCGGCAGGCCGAAGGCGTCATAGCCCAGGGTGTGCAGGACGTTCTTGCCCAGCATGCGGTTGTAGCGGGCGAAGACATCCGTGGCGATGTACCCCAGCGGGTGGCCCACATGCAGGCCGGCACCGGAGGGGTAGGGGAACATATCCTGGACAAACAGCTTGTCCCCGGGAAGCTCACGACCGTCCTCCGGCGCCAGATCACCCACCGGGTTCGGCGCGTTGAAGGTGCCCTTGTCGGTCCAGTAATTCTGCCACTCACGCTCAATCGCATTCGCCAGCTCCGGGGTGTACCGGTAGGCCAGTGACTGTGCGGAAGAAGAGGTGCCCTCGCTCGGATTCGTCATGGTTAGACAGTGTAGTAGAGGGACCGGACACGGGATATTCCGGGCAGTTTTTCCTGTGGCAGGGTGGAGCGGGGAGCCCGTGCGGCAGTCCCCTCGACCTATATCTATCGATCTATAGAATAAGGTTGGGTTGCGCCTGCACCCGCAGACCCCGGAACCAACGGAAGAAGAGGAACATCATGCACATTCTCAACGCCCGCCTCCGCGGCGAGACAACACTGGTGGATATCGAGATCGAGGGTGAGCGGATCGCCCGGATCACGCCCGTACCCGAAACCCGGGAACATGCCCCACGCCCCGGGGATTATGATGCGGCGGGCCGCCTGGTCACCCCACAGTTCGTGGAGGCGCACATCCACCTGGACTACGCCAACACCGAGGGCGTTCCCCGCGAGAACGAATCCGGCACCCTCTTCGAGGCCATCGAGATCTGGGGCGAGCGCAAACGCCTGGGCCTGCACACCAAGGAGGACATCAAGGTGAAAGCACTCGCCGCGGCACGCCGGGCGGCCGAACACGGCGTGGGTTTCATCCGGACCCACGTGGACGTGACAGACCCCTCCTTCGCGGGTTTCGAGGCACTCGCCGAACTCCGCGATGAGATCAGGCCGTGGTGCGACCTGCAGATCGTCGCCTTCCCCCAGAATGGGATCTACGCCTTCGCCGGCGGTGACAAGCTCATGGAGCGTGCCATGGACGCCGGTGCCGATGTGGTTGGCGGCATCCCACATCTGGAACCGACCCGCGAGGCGGGCGTGGCCTCCCTGGCGTGGCTTTTCGACCTGGCCGAGAAACACTCCGCCCCCATTGACGTGCACACCGATGAGATCGATGATCCGCACTCCCGCTTCGTGGAGGTCATGGCGGCAGAGGCCGCCAAACGGAGCATGGGGGAGCAGACGGTGGTCTCCCATTCGGTCGCCATGGCGTACTACTCGCCCGGCTACATCGCCCGCCTCATGCCCAAACTGGCCGCCGCCAAGGTCCGTTTCGCCGTGTGCCCCAATGAGAACCTCCACCTGCAGGGGCTCGGATTCAGCGGTCCGGTCCCGCGCGGGGTCGCCCCGGTGAAGACCCTCACCGAATACGGCATCCCGGTCAGTTTCTGCCAGGACTCCATGAGCGATCCCTTCTACCCGATGGGGGACGGTGACCTGCTGAGGATCCTGGACTCCGGACTGCATGTGTCCCATATGCTCACCCCCCAGCACCTGCCCACGGCGCTGGACTTCATCACCTCCAACCCGGCGGGGAATCTCGGGATGACCGATCACGACATCGCCGAGGGACGGGCAGCGAACCTGCTCGTCCTGGATGCCACCGATGACCGGGAGGCCGTGCAGACGAAGGCGTCAGTGCTATTGAGCATCCACCGTGGCACCGAGGTTCTACGCCGGGAACCCAGCGCCCCGACATGGACCATCGAGGATGGCACACCCGGGAACGATCCCGCCTGATAACCTCGACCTACTGTGGGATAGAACATAATTCTATAGATCAATAGAATTATGTTCTATTATCGTTCCATCAAGTTTCTATCACTCAATAGAAAAGGGAATGATCATGACCACCACAATTTCCCCCACCATCTACAGGGGAGAGGACAAGGCACTGGCAGGCATCGTGCTCGCC
Source organism: Corynebacterium efficiens YS-314 (assembly GCF_000011305.1). NCBI lineage: Bacteria > Bacillati > Actinomycetota > Actinomycetes > Mycobacteriales > Corynebacteriaceae > Corynebacterium > Corynebacterium efficiens. The sequence goes on from NC_004369.1 coordinate 3,032,045, forward strand.
GTGCTGACCTTCTGGCTCTTCGCCCAATCCACACTCAACATCGGCCCCGAGATGGCCACCGACCTCGGCATGTCCCCTGCGACAATGAACATCGCCCTTGTGGCGGCAGCACTGTTCTGCGGCACCTTCATCGTGGCCGCCGGCGGGATGGCGGATGTTCTCGGCCGTGTCCGGGTCATGATGCTCGGCAACCTCCTCAACATCACCGGGTCCGTACTCATTGCGACCGCGATGGGGGGTTTCGCCACCGAGATGGTGATCTTCGGCCGCATCCTCCAGGGACTGGCAGCCGCCTGCATCATGTCCGCCTCCCTCGCCCTGGTCAAGACATACTGGCTCGGCCGGTCGCGCCAACGCGCCGTGTCGATCTGGTCCATGGGGTCCTGGGGAGGAATGGGCTTCTGCGCCCTGGTTGCCGGCCTGATCACCACCAGTCCCCTGGGGTGGCGGGGAATCTTCGTGGCCGGTGCGATCACCTCGATGGTGTCCATCCTGCTCACCCGGCACATCCCCGAATCTGCCCCGGCACGTCACATCGGCCTGCGCCTGGACTGGGCCGGGATCACCACCCTCGCACTGGCGGTGATCTCCCTCCAGGTGTTCATCACCCAGGGTGAGATGCTGGGGTGGAGCACCTGGATCCCCTGGGCCCTGCTGGCCCTGTCCCTGGGCCTGTTCGTCGCATTCCTGCGCATCGAACGGTTGTCCCGGTGGCCGGTTCTGGATCTCACCCTCTTCATCAACTGCACCTTCAGTGGTGCCACCCTGGTGAACTTCCTCATGAGCGCCACCGGCGGCGTGGTGGCCGTGGTGATGTGGATCCAGCAGATGTCCTGGGGTGTGTCCTCCACCGTCTCCGGACTCACCAGCATCGGTTTCGCGGTCTTCGTCGTGGTGTTCATCAGGGTGGGGGAGCGGTTCATGCAGATGAAAGGCCCCCGGGCGGCCGTTGTCACCGCCTCCGTCCTGGTTGCCGTGGCCATCACGCTCCTGATGATCACCAATGTGTCCCAGGAAACCTACGTGGCCATCTCCCTGCTCGGTTTCTCCCTCTTCGGAATCGGACTCGGCCTGTTCGCCACACCCATCACGGACACCGCCCTGAACACCCTGCCCGACGACCGCGCGGGGGCCGGGGCGGGGATGTTCAAGATGTCGTCCTCACTGGGTGCCGCCCTCGGCATCGCGATCTCCACCTCCGTGTTCACCGCTGCCCTGGATCCCACCGTGTCGGAGGGTTCCGTCACCTCCGCCGGGGTGCTCGCCCTGGCCATCAACCTCGCCTTCACGCTCTTCGCGCTCGCCGCCGCGCTCCTGCTCCTGCCGGGCAGGAAGACCACCCGGCCGGACTTTGACGGACTCCCCGGTGGTGACGCCACATCCCCCGATGCGGCACCCACCGCGCAGGGTGCCCGGGTGGTCAGCTGAGCACCAGATTCACCTGGTCTGGTGTCTACCTGCCACTGAAACTAGACTCAGAACCATGCTCAAGCCCCTGTTCCTCATCGTCGGACTGCTCAGTCTGGCCCTGGGGGCAGTGGGCATTTTTCTTCCCGTCATCCCCACCACGCCCTTCATGCTGCTGGCTGCCTACAGCTTCGCCCGCAGTTCCGACCGGCTACACCGGTACCTGGTGAACCACCGAGTGTTCGGGGAGTACATCTCCAACTACTACAACCACGCGATGACACCGCGCCATAAGGTCCGCACGCTGGTGTTGCTCTGGTTCGGCATCATTGTGTCCTGCATCCTCATCGGCGCCACGATCCCCTGGATTATCCTGCCGATCATCGCCACCCTGGTGAGCATCCACATCATCCGCCTGAAACCACGCCCGGAGGCTGCCCCAGAGCCCGGAGACGGCTTCCACGATGATGCACGCCCGGTTGTGGACTCCACCAGCTGATCACCTCACGGCCCGGGAGCCGGTATTCACTCATTGATTGAATTGATTCAATCAAAGTACAGGGAACATTCTCATGATTGAATCATTAGATCACTCCGGGATGAGCAGTGCGTTCATTGTCATGACGTCCAGGAATTGGTCACTCCTGCTCGAGCACCGGGTTCAACCGTAAGGTTGTCCCTCCATCACCGTCGAAGGGAATGATCGCCTCCAGGACCGCACGGTTGTCCAGGTAGGTAACGGAGAGATCATAGTGGGTCTGTAGAGTCATCCAGAACTGCGGATCAGGGCCAAGATAGGCGGCCAGGCGCAGAGCGGTGTCGGCTGTGATGGCGCGCTTGCCGTGGACGATCTCATTGATCCTGCGAGGGGGAACGCCGAGCGCGCGGGCGAGGCCATTCTGGGACAGACCCAGTGGCTCCATGAATTCCTCGAGCAGGATCTGGCCGGGCCTCATCGGACGATTCTTACCCATGATGGTTGATGTCCTTTCCTCCGCAGTGACACGGGCCCACCAAGCTTCGCCTTCAGGAAATATGGTGCTTTAGGCCTTTGTCCTGCATCATAACGCGCTGCGTCATACCCCGCAGGGCCAAAAGCCCCCTATGACGCGTCGCGGGGGTGCACGCCGGGAAAGAGGGTCACCACCCCGTTGATCACCTGCACTGCATGGGTCTGCGCCGCGATGCGTGCGGGGTAACGGACGGGTTCGCCCGACTCCAGGCAGAACTTCCCCTTATGGAGCCAGCACTCGACCACACCGTCCTCAACCCTGCTCTTCAGATGACTGGCACCAACATGCGTGCAGGCATCATCGATGGCATAGAACCGGTCCCCCTCGCGGAAGATCACGATGTCCCGTTCGAACCCGGGGGTCGACGTGGGATCCACGTCGGCGATCCGGAAATCGGGGCCGACCCGGTGGGACAGGGCCTCTTCCATCGTGAACTTGTCCATGTCAACCAGGGTAACGGGACGTGCACGGTGCTGGGCCAGAACGGAAGAATAGGAAATTTAATTAACTATCATATTTTATAAAGTCGAAACTTATAATGCCTGGTTAACCGCGAACAGGGATAATGTACGCCGTACCGATGATGTACAGAGCGACGTACGACGTCGTACCGGCGGACCGCCCCGCCGCTACTCAGGGATGACTTCTCCACCGGCACGTCGTACCGCACCCCATTCCCCTGCGGATGACGAGACGCTCCTCCCCGACCAGCTGCAGCCAGGAAAGGGCCCGTGCGTTCGGGACAGGAGCGTGCGGATGCCACAGAGTCTCTCCACTCCACGACGAGGCCACCCAGACCTGGATCTCCTCGTCAAATCGCGTCGGTGTAGCGGATGGTTGTCCGCGCATCATCAGCGATGGTGGCAATCGCACGTTTCGTGATGCCGGTCATCGGTACAGTGACCGAGATGTCTACCCCTGCGGTGCATGCTGCGTGGATGCCGGGACGGCCGTAGAACGCGGAATCCGCACGCACCAGTATTTTCCTGCCCTTCATGGTGGGCGGGCGCCTGGTGGTGATGGCATCGGCGATCAACCGGCCGACCCTGCGCGCCGAACCGCAGGAACTGCGCCACGACCACCGGAGCGGAATCCGGGGTGGTCACCGTGGCCAGCAGGTTGAGCCCGCAGATCCCGGAGTAGCCGAAGCCCGCGCCTTGTTTGGTGTGTCCGTGGACTTAAGGCGCCTGATCCACTCCGGACAGCTGCAGAGGAAGGTCGACGCACTCCAAATCCGGAAGAGCCAACAAAGTATCCGATCGGGTCTGCGCACCAGGTACGCCAGGCAACCAGACGGGTGACATTGCAGACCCTATCGACTACTACGGGAACAGGCGACAGCGGGTCAACCGGCTTGTTTCAGCGTGGAATCAGCAGTATGGAAGCACAGACGAGCCTGACACTGAGTCCGAGGATCCGCTCGTCGGTGCGTGGCAGAGCCAAGGAGTCGAGCTCGAACACGGCTCACAGAGGAGGAAGTCGACGCTACACGAGCAGCCGGTGCAAACGGCGTCAGTGTGACCGCGCTCGCTCGGCAGTTCGGCGTACATCGGGGCATTGCGTAGGCGAAGACGCAGTGACGATCTGAGCGAGGATTAATAGAGTCTGAACAGAGCCCAACGACATCGGAGCACCTGAAAACGCTCGGCAGGTGTACGGACCACCTACTGCGAGATGAGCTTCTTGCCTCGTTCTAGCAGACTCCTAGCTTCGCTCGAAGCCTCGTTGAGGCGCACTACCTCCGCTTCGTCAACCGTCTGAGCGATGACCTCATGACGCAGGCCGTCGATCTCGGTCTCCAGTGACCGCATCGCTTCACAAGCCACGTCAGTGACCACGTTCGACACGGCTGCGCGCACTTTCTCCCGGTGATCGCGCTGGAGAGCACGATCACGTTCGGCTTGCACCTTCTCCTCGACCATTGCGGCGAGTTCCAATACGACGGGGAGGGCGGCTTCAGCGATGCCAGCAGCCAAGGCGAGCTTCGACAGCGACTGCTTCTTCGTCGCGTCAAGGAGGTCTGCGGACTTCTTCGGGCTCTTGACCGCCTGGTCGGACTTCAGCACGCGGTCAACCCCGTGAAGCGCACTGGCAACCTTATTGCTGAGCGCCTCGATCTTCGGAACAACACTGGACTTCCCCTCTGGGTCCAGACTTTCGGGCTGTGTGAATTTAAGATACACAGACTCGAAGCGAGCCCATCCCTGTCCTTCACGCTGTTGCTCCAGGCCCTGAATCGCTTCCTGTCGGATGCGAGCTAAGCCAGCCTGTTGTCTCTGCCACCACTCGTCAAGCACCGGGTCGACGGCACTCCGAATCGAGTCTGCGTCAACCTCTGGCCTGCTCGCAGCGCGTTGAATAGCGTCCTCAACTACACCCGCGAGCGAGGCCTCTGCTGCCGAGGTCAAACTGTCGATTTGGTTGAGGAAACTATCCCGGCGTTGACGGGATACATCTGCGACTTCACAGGCTACGCGTAGGTCATCGAGTGAGGTCTGGACGTCACCGATACGACTGATTACAGCTTTCCTCCAGAACCGCAGCTCGGCAGAGTGTCGGTAGGGGGACAGATCCTGGGCGGCGAGATCATCCAGCGCAGCAGTCAGTTCAGCCATTCCGTCCCAGTCTCGGTAGGGATCCCATAGACTTGGCGTAGGGTTTGACTCGTAAGCCCCAAGCCCTGCGAAGTCTGGGACCAGGACAAAAATGCGAGCTGAATCGACGAGCTTCAGCGACTGCTTCAACTCCTCACGCTTCCGTGCGGACCACGCCTCGAACTCCTCTGGGTCTAGCGTGGGATCAACGCCGCCCTCGTCTGCGCGGGAGATGAGGAACCACACGTCGCTCTTCGGCCAGCCGTGTGAGAGCACGTTCACAAGCTCGGTGTGCTCACCCGTCGAGAGCTGCGGATTCAACGTCACGAGGAGAACGTCAGTCCGGCCGAGCGCGGAACGTGCGATGTCAGAGTTACTCAGCGATCGCGCATCCAATCCTTCCGGTGAGAGACCCGGTGTGTCGCGAATGAGGCACCCGTTGACCCTGACTGCGTTCTCAGCGAAGGTCTCGTGGCGAGCGCTGATGGTCAACCACTCGGGAAGAGGCTGACCAGCATCCACGAGTAGACGCCGCAGGATTGAGCTCTTGCCGGTATCAAAGGCTCCGAACAGGGTCAGGACTGATTGCTTCTCCGCAGCAAAGTCACCCCACTCGCTCGCGAGTCGAGAGAAATCCGACTCCCCGGAGACTTCGCGAATCCAAGCCTGGTACTCCACCGCTGATGCCGACGTCATCGTGACACTCTTTCACTTGAGGTTTCGGCCAACCTCTCGCCAGCCACTTGTAACTCCATAATGCTATCTTGGCGATGCTCGGCGCTGATCTTCGCCTGCCTTTGGCGCTCACGCTGTTCAGCGAGCTCATGCAGATAGTTGGTGAAGGCGATCCCTTGCTCCTGCGTGTATGCCATTGGCCCGTCCTCGTCGTCGAGAATTTCCCGGACGACGGTATCAGTTGTCGAGAGAATGTGCTCCGCTGCTGTCTTGCGGTTCTCTTCTCGCCTCGATTCCTTCCGCGCGTCCATGGCCCAATCCACTACGTCGAAGCTAACGGCAACCACTCCGAGGACAGCTCCGGCCTTCGCGACCTTGGCGCCCAGTTTCACGGCACCCCAGGGCTTGAACTTCCCTCCAAACGCTTTGACGATCGCGTATACTGCGTCGCGATTTCCCAACGCCTGCACGACATTACCGACGTATTTGACTCCAATTGCAGTGGCATGGACGCCACCGGCTAGTATGTTGGTGTCATTCTTGAGGGGCGTGATGGACTCGTGCTCAAACCGCTTGAGCTCCCGGTCGTACTCCGATGCGTGTCTACGCGACCATTCGTCTAGGTCTCGTCCGATCTCCTCGGACAGAACCTCCAACGCGCTATCCAGGCGAGGGTCTTCCCACCAAGTCGCCAAACGCTGCGACATCGCTTCCATTTCAGTGAAGCGAGCGCCGAGGGCTTCGACCAAGACCTCGTTGGCGTGATCCTCGATCACCTGCCTAGTGCGTCCTTCGATTGATAGCTGGATGAGCCGCAGTTCTGCGAGCGATGTCTCGACAAGTCTTTCCATCCGCGCGCCCATAGCCATGGCTGCCGCGAGATCTTCGATCTCCGAAGCCAGTCGGTGAGTCTCAGATGCAAGGCTTGAGCGAGCTCGATCCAGTGCGGCCGCCGCACCGAGCCGTGTTAGTCCCTCGCCCTCAAGCGAGAGGAGAGGTTCGGAGAGCGTTGCTACTCCGTCCCAGTCCCGCGCATCACTTGGGTAGTCCTCACGAGATACTGGCGTGCGATCGCCTACAAGACCGTTCGGGTCTGCTGCAATCGCTAGGACTTGGGCAGGATCGACGTGGATACCCTTGGACCGCAAGATCGTGATGAGTTCCTCGATTTTCCGCTGCCGACGCACGACGAAGTCTCGTGCTGAGATGTGCGGATCTGCTCCCGCTTCGTCGATACGCCCGATCACGAAGATGATGCGGCGTGCCTTGCCGACGATCTGCTCGTTTCCGTGAAGAAGACTATCGATCCCGGCGGTGTCACCGATAAGTAGGTTGACGTGTAGAACCACTATGACCATCGCCGCGTTCTGTGTTGCTCGAATCGCTCGAGCATCGTGCTCGGTGCGGCCGCTTTGGAAGCCTGGCACGTCGACAAGTTCGATGGGACCGAAAGTGTACGAGCGGCTGGCCCCAGTTGCCGGCCCCGCTGCAACGTGTAAGTCGGGGGGAATTGGTGCACCGGCTTCAGCGAGCAACCGCTTGATGAGGCTCGTCTTGCCAGCACTGTAGTCGCCCATCACGACGACCTCAGGGCGCTCGGTCATGAGCGCCCGCGCTGCTTCTATGTTAGCTCGCCCCCCATGGTCGAGATGTTGAGAAGAGAGAACTGTGTCGATCCACTCCGCCACCTCCGCTGGAATAGCGTCCCCTACTGACTCTGTCAGGTACTTCGTGAAGGCACTCCGCTTCTGGCTGGCAGTTCGGAGCAGGATCTCTAGACTTGCTGCTGGTTTTACGATAGGTGCACAGTCCTCGGACTCGTCGACGATCCAGTCTTCGCCAAGTAGCAATGCGGACATGCTGGGCTCCGTTATGGGGCCACTTAGCAGGCGCACCTGCTGAGTGGCTCGCCGGATGACCTCTCCTGGGGACGCCGTCGGAGGCTGCCGGTCAGCTTGGTCACGAAGCCAGTTGGCTTCCTCGGTGAGGATCCTGCACCCGCGCCGCGTATGGATTGATTCTTTCAGCAGTTTTTTCAGTTCTGGGGTGGCGAGTGATCTGGCGTCGCTGAGGATTTTATGGAGTTGTTCCGTCTCGCACTTGTCGAAGTATTCATGAACTGCTGAACGTGCGTTGGCCACTGCCGTTGCGCGCGCCCCGATACGCTTCTCCTCGGCACTGATTCTTGTGCGTTTAGCGAAAAAGTTCAGAGCCGCGCTGCCGACACCTAAACTCAACAGGTTCACTGCTGCAACCCAGCCAGCTGGGTTCCAGAAGTTCGTGAGCGCAATGGCGGCCAAGACTACATTCGCTGACCCCACCAGGACCCCACTCGCCCTCAGCGCGGTCGCCAAGCGACGTCGTATGGTCCCTGTGTTTCCGCCCACTTCTGCCGCAGCCCGGTCGATCTCGGCGATGTCGATCTGAGCATTAAGCCCAGACAGCTTCAGTGCGTCCGTGACGAAGTCGCCTGCTTGACTTGCGACTTCGGCAATGGTCTTCGCAATCGACGGATCGTCGTACACGCGCCGCGCAAACTCAGAGTCCGCGACCCTCTCGTTGTTGTCAAAAGCATCAATGACTAGCTCTTCAGCGGTACGAAGTGCCATAACGCGGAGCGGGTATAAGTGCGATTCCAACAGATGACGCACATGGCCTTCAAGCCTGCCGGAAACAGACGCGCCGAATGGCTCACCCCTGGCCTCTTCCAAGTAGGCAAGAAGGTCCCCTCCATCGCTCGCCTTCGGGAGAGTGCCGCGCCAGGACTCGTCGGGGTAACCAAGGACGGTCAGCCAGTCGGCAACGACTCTCTCGACCGCAATGCCGCGATCCTGTTGCTCGGCTACTGTCCTATCAATCTCGTCCGCCCATTGCAGAAGACCCGCTTGAAGTCCTTCGCGGAGTCCAGCGAGACGTAGGTCAGCCGCGCCTTCTGCAATACACGAAGCAATCAACTGCTCCAACATCGGCAGATTGGACCAGCGGTTGAGATACTCCTGCCCGTAGCTGGAACGCTCCGCCTCGAGTTCTCTGGCGGCAGGGCCAGCGAAAGGCGTCGTAGCTCGGGCGAACAGCGCCCGCTTTGACTGGATAGCAACGATAGGCACACCTGTGAGGTTGATCGCTTCAAGTTCGCTGGCAATGTTGTCGGCGTGCTGCTGGGCTGTGCGGGAGAGCCCCTTCCGCTGGGCTATTGACGCCACCCTCGCTGGATGACGCCACAGGGCATTGCGTACGTTTAGGACAGCGAGCACAGGTTTCCGGTAGTCGCGGACCCAATCTGCGACCTTACGAAACTCAGAGGCCTGCTGGCTCTGACTATCGAAACAGAGTAGGACAACGTCAGCAACCTCGACGGCCTTCCGCGCTGCCTCCTCTAGCTCGGCGCGGGAGCGTGTGCGGCCCCATCCGTTGATACCGGGCGTGTCGTAGAGGCGGCATCCTTGCCAATCCAGGGGCTGGACGTCGGTCGTGAAGTCACTGCGGCCATCTGAAACCAGTCCTCCACTGAGTCCACCCAGTGCGGAGAGCAGCGTGCTCTTTCCTGCACCTGTTCTCCCGAAAAAGACGATATTGAACGTGTCTGCTACGCGGCGGCTCTCGACAAGTCCATTCTTAAGATCAGCGACTACCCCTTCAAATACTCTGGAGAAGCCGTCCTCACGTCGAATCCCGAATCGCCCACGAGAACTCAACTTATCGCGCGCAGTTGCGAAGCGTGCTTCCGCTTCGACCACGATCGCGTCGAGCCTTGCCAACTCAACAAGGCCGACCTGAATCGCCCCAGCGACTGCTTCTGGAAGGAGACCCCCTGACGCGTGCTCACCGGCACCCTCGCGCTCTAGATCTTCGTCCGCACTCATCTGTCAGCCGAGCATCAGGAGCGAGTTTCTGGGCGCATCCCAGAGCGTTGCAGAGACCCATCGACAGCAGCGAACGCTCTGCAACACCTGGTGGATGCGATGATCTCCGCTGCCCGGTCATCACCGAGAGGCGGTTCCGCCTTGCGCGCCTGCCGCAGCAAATCGGTAAGCCGTGACACTCTCGCCTCCCTTCCTCGCGCGAACCGGCATGGGCCATATTCGACTGCGGAGCGCTCCTTCAGGATCCATCCAGCCAGGACCCACTAAATCACCTTCTATCGTAGCAGCGGCAACCGACTCACTCCCTCGGGGTACACCCGGTTTCTGTTGTCTCGGCGAACCTCATCAGGGAGGACGCGCGTCTTACCCTGGATCCGCCGATGGTCCTTCGGTGATCAGTTGATCTCGGCGGCGGGCATCACCAAGGATGTCGGGCAGGAGTGATCCCCAGATCACGTCGTCTGGGTGTTCCACGAATTGGTAGATCGTCTCGGGCCGAAGGACTTCGGCTCAGATGGTCAGGAAGAAACAACAGCCGGTGGCGAGTGACCGTGATCGAACAGTTTCCGCTACGGGCTTCCCATGTCCAGTCCTCGGGCAAGTGCAGCACCAGCCGCCGGGACCGATGCGTCACCCGGGCCGCAACCGCGATGACCTGACGCCGGATCGTCGCGGTGGTGGGCCGGGCCATCGACCCCGCAGCAATGACCCCGGTCGTGCGGGTGAGGTTGAACGTCATGACCGCCAGCACCAGCCACGCGGTGAACACACCGGAAGGCATATGCGCCAACGCACTGTTCTTCAGATCCGCGTTGACTTGTTCAATGATCGCGTGCCGGCGGTGAGTTTTATCCGCAGCCACAGTATCCAGCAGTGCGGGGTCGGCGGTGGTGAACACCGCATGGAAACGGTGCAGATCAAACAGGCCCGGCTGGTCCACGTTCTTCTTGTTCAACTCTGGTATCCGGCGGACCACCTGACGTCCGGGAACCTGATCGGCCTCCGGCTTCGACGCAAACGCAACGAAGGGGACTTCCGCGCCTTCCGCCGAGGAGATCCAGCGCCCGGTGTCCTCGTCGAAGAGTGCGTCGGTGTACTCCATTGTTTCCCATTCATAACCGGAATCCGCGGCAGGAATCAGACGCCGGTCGCCATCGGGGAAGTCAATGAGTACACAGATCTCGAGCATGTGTGAACCTCACAGCTGTCGGGATGAAAGAAGAGACCCTCTCCCCGGGGAGCGGAGAAGATCTCATCAGTCTAACGGGTCACAGCGTGCGGGCTGCCTAGAGCCAGCGTGGTGGCTCCGGAACCTCACCGGTGGAGGAGGTGACGCCCTCGGCGCCGCGGCCGGCGGCGTAGCGGACGATGCCGGCGAGGCTGCCGGTCACCTCAACCTCCGCACCACCGTCGGCAGCCGGGGCGGCCGCATAACGGTCACCGGTGGCTGCGTCGACAAGCACCAGGCCCTCGCCAACGCCCTGGCCGGCCCACTTCGCGGTGATCTCGGCGGCCAGCGTGGTGAGGATGATCTCGGGGATGTCGCCGAAACCGGCGACGGCACCGAGGTCCACGGCGTGGATCCACACCTCGCGGGAACGCATCCACAGGGTTTCACTGGCCGGGACGGTGCGTCCCTGCGCGGTGAGCACCTCGTGATCCCAGGCCTCCTCGGAGGACTCGCGCCAGTCAACATCCAGGCGGGCAACGGAGTGCTCGTGGAGGTTGCGCAGGGCGTCCGGGATCAGTGTGGCGCCGTAGGCGATCTCCTCGTTGCGGGCCTGAGGGGAGGAGTACATCGGGGTCTTCTCCCCGGTGTTCGCCCAGTGCATGAGGTTGCACAGCGCGATCGCGTTGTAGGCGACGTGGGCGATGATGTGGGAACGGGTCCAACCGGCGAGGTTGGTGTCCTCATCGAAGTCAGCGTTATCGATCAGGGACAGCTGACGTGAGTAGTGGGACGTACCCAGCCTTGCCAAGGTCAGCCGCTCGGAAAGCGGGAGATCGTGGAAAGTGCTCATTACTCGAACACCGTCTTGTTCTCGACGTTGCCCAGGCCCTCGATCTCAACCTTCACGGTCTCGCCGTCACCGATGTAACGCTTCGGGTCGCGGGCGTGGCCGACGCCACCCGGGGTGCCGGTGACGATGACGTCGCCTGCATCCAGTGGGTAGATGTGGGTGATGTACTCGATCAGCTTCTCGGGGCTGAAGACCAGGTCATTGGTCGGGGTGGACTGAACCTTCTCGCCCTCGAGGTAGGTGGCCAGCTCGCCACCGAACTCGAAGGAATCAGGGGTGGTCATCCAGGGACCGAAACCAGCGGACTTCTCAAAGGACTTGCCCTGGTGCCACTGTGGGGAGGCGGCGGGCGCACGGTACTGGAAGTCACGCATGGTGTAGTCGTTCATGACGGCGTAACCGGCGATGTAGTCCTTGGCATCGGCCTCCTTGACGCGACGTGCACGCTTGGAGATGACCACCGCCAGCTCACCCTCCCAGTCGAGAGCCTTGTTGGCCCACTCGGGGACAACAACATCGTCGTAGGGGCCAACCAGGGCATCCGGGTACTTCACGAACAGGGTCGGATCGGTGGGCAGGTTGCGACCCATCTCCTTGATGTGGTTGGCGTAGTTCAGGCCAACACACACGATCTTCTTCGGAGCAGGAACAACTGCATCCAGGTCCTTCTTGTCGAAGGTGATCTCCTCGCCGGAGGCCTTCTCGGCGAGGTCGCGCCAGTTGCTCTCCTGCAGCAGCTCGCCGACGTTGGCGTAACCCTCGATCGGGGTTGCGGTGGTTTCGGTCTCGACGCGCGCGGCGATGGTGGAGCCGTTGGTACGAATTGTTGCTAGACGCATATCGGTTCTAGATTCCTTCCGGGGTAAAGGTACGTGCAAGGTTCAGGGCCTCGAAGATGGGTGCATCGGAGAAGCAGAACAGGTCGACGCCCTCGGCGCCAGCCTCGATGTTCCACTTCTGCCAGGATGGCACATTCACAATATCGCCATGCTTGGCCTCGAAGGTCTTCTCACCCACGTTGATGGTGGCGGAACCCTCGAAGACCTGGAAGCAGCGGTTTCCGACCTCGTGGATCGGGGTGGTCGCAGCACCCGGGCGCAGACGGTGGAACTCTGCACGGATGGTGGTCATGACGTCCCCGCCGGTGGTGGGGTTGGTGTAGCGGATGGCAGCGTGGCCCGGTGCCACGGTGCCCGGGTGGCCTTCCTCCTCCAGTGCCAGCTGATCGTTGAGGGCAGCGTCGGTGTGCTCCCATGCGTAGCGGCCGATGGTGGAGGAGGAGGTCTTGCCCGGGAAGGCAACTGGACGCAGACCCGGGTGGGCCCACAGACGCTCGGAGCGGGACAGCTCAGGAGTGGACTCATCGGTGAGCTTCTCGGTGCCGTACTCGAAGAATCCGGTGTCCATCTGGTACGCGAACGGGATGTCCAGGCCGTCGAGCCAGGCCATCGGCTCGGTCGCGATGTTGTGGTGGCCGTGGTAGTTCCAACCCGGGGTCAGGAGGAAGTCACCGCGACGCATCGGAACCGGGTCACCGTTGACCACGGTCCAGACGCCCTCACCCTCGATAACGAAGCGGAAGGCGTTCTGGGAGTGGCGGTGCTCCGGGGCGTTCTCGCCCGGTGCGAGGTACTGGATCGCAGCCCACAGGGTGGGGGAGATGTAGGTGTTGCCGTCCAGGCCCGGGTTGGCCAGGCCGATGGCGCGACGCTCGCCGCCACGTCCGACGGGAACGAGCTCACCGGAGCGCTGTGCCATCTTGAGCAGCTCAGCCCAGTCCCACTTGTGGGCAACTGCGCGTGGCTCGGGGTGGTTCGGCATGAGGCCGCCGATCTGGTTCCACAGTGGCTTCAGGTGGATCTCGTCCATGCGCTTGTACATGGCATCGAGCTCGGCCTGCTCCTCAGGGGTGGGTGGCGGGACCTCCATCTTGACGTGCTCAGTCGAGTAATCGGTGTTCTTTGGGGCGCCCATCGCGGATTCCTCCTCGTTGTGATGTCGGTGTCGTCGATCCTTCCGGCGACAGCTGCGGGATGGTCCGGAGGTCCTGCACCGCGGGGTGGCCGGTGCCGGATTCCAGATCCGGGATGTTGCTCCCGGGTGTGTCATCCCGTGGGTGTGCATGCCGTGGAGGGGGGATCCCACCGTTTAACAGTTGTGGCGAACAGCTAGGTCTTCTCACTGTTTGTGAACTCGAACATATTGACTTATGGAAGGTGACTCAAAGAGTTTCCGCTATGCGGAAATTGTGCTTTCCGGGGGTGGAAAAGCTCAATTTTTCACCCCTTGAACGCAGTTTTAGGGGATTCGATATGAGGCCAGAGTGCGGTTCAGATCCTTCATGTGACGGTTCATCGCCTCCACACAACGGGGGTACGCCTCACGGAAGCGACTGGAGGGTACCGCCAACGACAATGCACCCAGAACGTCACCCACGTCATTGAGCAGGCATTCCGCCACGGCACTTACATCCTGCTCAAAGAAGCCGAAGTTCGTTCCATGCCCCCGGTCACGGGTGCGCCGCAGCCGCTTTCGCAGGTTCTCGAACTCCTCATCCCCCAGATTTGAATACAGGGATCTGAGCTCATGCTGGGACAACTCCGCCAACATCACCAGGCCTCCGGAGTTCTGCGTTGCGGGCATGACCTGCCCGCGACGACTGCCCACACGCACCGGATTGGTGCCCTCCACACTGTGGATGAAGTGGCAGTTCACGCCCTGGAGGATGATGAGATGACTGGTCTCGCCGGTCTCCCGCGCCATGGCCTCCATGTGATGTTGGCACAGGCGGGTCAGGTCGGATCCGAGCCCTGGCTGGAGTGCAGAGGTGGCCAGGGCGGGACCGGGCAGATAGGTGCGGGATTCACTGCGCACCGCAAACCCGCGGTAGACGAGCATGGCCATGGATCTGTGCACGGTGGACAGGCCCACGTTCAGCTCCTCCGCGGCCGCGGATATGGTGAGTGCACCGGAATCGCGCAGCAGCAGAATCAGCTGCAGAGCGGTGTCCACTGAGCTCAGAAATGACTTCGGGGGTGGGCCGTGGGTGGGGGAAATGTTTCTCATTATTCTACTTTCCACATAGAGGAATCATTTTGATTGTAACCTAACTCACCTCGAACATATTTCTATGACATCACACGCAACAGAGAACGGGGGCGCCCCCAGAGGCGGTTCCGGCCCGGCCACCGCCGGGGTAGAGACTCTCGAATCCAAGCAGCACTCCTTCACCATTCTCGGCATCGGTGGACGACGTCTCGCAGCGGTGCTCCTCGGTTGGTTCTTCGTCGTCTTCGACGGGTATGACCTGATCGTCTATGGCACCGTCCAGTCGGCGCTCGCCAACGAGTGGGGCCTCGGTTCCGCCCAGCTCGGCACCATCGGCTCCATGGCATTCTTCGGCATGGCTATCGGCGCGGTGTTCATCGGACGCCTCTCCGACCGCCTCGGCCGCAAGGCAGCCGTCATCGGCTCCGTGGTGATCCTCTCCCTGTTCACCTTCCTGTGCACCTTCGCACCCAACCCCTGGGTGTTCGGCGCCTTCCGCTTCGTCGCGGGACTGGGTCTGGGTGGACTGGTCCCATCCGTCAACGCGATGGTCTCCGACCTGGTGCCCCGCCGGACCATGTCCGCCTGGGCCACCGTCATGATGTCGGGTGTGCCCCTGGGTGGCTCCATCGCCGCCGTCCTGGCCGGCCCGATCGTCACCTCCTCCGAGGAGTGGGGCTGGCGCATCATGTTCCTGCTGGCACTAATCCCGCTGGTTGTCGGCCTCCCGCTGGCACTGAAGGTGATTCCCTCCGATGATGCGATCCGCGCAGACCACATCGCCCGCGAGGGTGCGGAGGAATCCGCAAGCTTCAAGGACCTGCTGAACTCCCGGTTCCGCTGGGTGTCCATCTGGTTCGCCGTGGCCACCTTCTTCACCCTGCTGGCCTGGTACGGTCTGGGCACCTGGCTGCCACGCCTCATGGAACAGGCCGGTTACAACTTCGGCGCCGCCCTGATGTTCACCCTGGCACTCAACCTCGGTGCAATCATCGGTTCCGTCGTCACGGCCTGGGCCGGTGACCGCTTCGGACCGATCCGCTCCGGTGCGATCGCCGCCGGCATCGCGGGTATCGCCCTGTTCACCCTGCTGCTCTACCCACCGGTCTGGGCGGTCTACATCATCCTGATCCTGGCGGGCGTGGGCACCCACGGCACCCAGATCCTCATCATCGCCGCTGTGGCCAACTTCTACCCGAGCAACCTGCGTGGCACCGCTCTGGGCTGGTCGCTCGGCCTCGGCCGCATCGGTGCGGTCGCCGCCCCGCAGCTCGCGGGTCTGCTGCTGGCCTGGAACCTCGGCGTGGACTCCAACTTCATCATGTTCGCCGCCGCGGCCGTGTTCTCGGCGCTCTCGCTGGCCATTCTGCTTCGCCTGCAGAAGAAGTTCAGCGTGCGCCACCAGGTCGTCGTTCAGGGCTAACCGCGCCAGCTCAAATCGCGAGCACAACCAAGGGGCCGCTCGGTCCCCGAAGTTAAGCGAGATTCCCCCTCCAGGCCGGAAGCCCAGGCCGGTAGCCCAGGCTAGGAACCCAGGCCAGGAGGACCAGGCCGGAAGCCCAGGGTGCAAGCCCGGGTTGCACGTCCCCCGGGGCCGGTGCACAGCATCGGCCCCGGGGCCAACCACTATCAACCACTTTCACCGAAGTTTTCAAGTAAGGAAGTTTCAATCATGGTTTCCACTCTTCACAAGACAGATGAACTGAAGGGCCAGAGCATTGTCATCTCTGGCGGTGGCATCGGTGGCGCGGCTGGTGCCCTGGCGCTGTCCCTGCGCGGCGCGGACGTCACCCTCTTCGAGCGTGCACCGGAGTTCAAGGAGGTCGGTGCCGGCCTGCAGATCGGCCCGCACGGTTGGCGCATGCTGGAGGGCTGGGGTGTCATCGACCGCATCATCGCGGCCGGTTACCTGCCGCAAGATATGCAGTTCCGTGATGCGATCACCCGTGAGACCATCCTGACCCTGGACTTCGATGAGGAGTTCGAGAAGCACTACGGTGGCCGTTACCTGGTCATCCACCGCTCTGATCTGCTGTCCATCCTCGTGGACGCGGCCCGTGAGGCCGGTGCCACCCTGCACAATGGTGCCACCGTCGGCGAGTCCCGTCGCACCGACGCCGGCATCGAGGTTGACCTGGAGTGGGAGGGCAAGGAAGGCCCGGCCACCTTCGAGGCTGATGCCTTCCTGGCGTTCGACGGCATCCACTCCCGTCACCGCAACCACCTCGTGGAGGATGCGCCTGTCCCGTCGGCCTACGTGGCCTACCGTGGCACCTCCAAGCTGCAGGAGGATGAGGCCATGAAGGACCTCAAGTCCGTCATCGGTTACATCGGACCGCACGTCCACTTCATCCAGTACCCGCTGCGCGCTGGCGAGCTGCTCAACCAGGTGGCTGTCTTCGAGTCCAAGCGTTACCTGGAGGGCCGTGAGGCCGGTGACGTCCCGGAGGACTGGGGCAACCCGGAGGAGCTCAAGCAGGCCTACACCCACTGCTCCGATTTCATCCAGGATCGTCTGGACACCCTGTGGACCCACAACTGGTGGCAGATGTCCGACCGTGAGCCACTGCTGAAGCTGAACCACGGCCGCATGATCCTCGTCGGCGATGCTGCACACCCACCGCTGCAGTACCTGGCTTCCGGTGCCGTCATGGCGATGGAGGATGCTGAGGCCATCGCGATCTTCGCTTCCGATGCCGCCAACGCCGGCAACCTGGATTGGGAGCAGGTCTTCGAGGAGGTCTCCGCGGAGCGTGCGCCACGCTGTGCCCGTATCCAGACCACCGGCCGGTTCTGGGGCGAGCTGTGGCACCTCGAGGGTACCGCCCGCCTGATCCGCAATGAGCTGTTCCGTCAGGCTGACCGCTCCGGCTGGTTCCAGTACGCGGACTGGCTGTGGGGCTACGACGCCTCCAAGCGCGAGTACCTGAAGGATCCCTCCAAGGGTGAGCTGCCCAAGGAGATCCAGGAGTGGCGTTACGCCCTGCTGGAGAACAACCAGGAAGTCAACGCCTAAGCGCGCTTGACGACGAAAAACGGCCGCCCCACGCAGTAGCGTGGGGCGGCCGTTTCGGGTTTCCAGGGGGCTGGCGTTAACCGCGGTGCTCGATGTCGGAGGGGGTGATCCCGAACTCCACGCGGTCCTCCTCGGGGAGGTCCTCCTGGTGGGTCTCAGAGATACGCCCCTTGGACAGCTTGTTCACGATAACCGCGATGGCACCGTCACCGGTGACATTGGCTGCGGTGCCGAAGGAGTCGATGGCGATGTAGGCGGCGATCATGAGGGCGACCTGCTCGGTGTTGAAACCGAGCATGGAGGCCAACATGCCGGTGGCCGCCATGATGGCGCCACCCGGAACACCCGGTGCCGCGATCATGGTGATGCCGAGCATGAGCAGGAAGCCCAGGGCCAAACCGACGCTGACCTGGATGTCATAAATGTAAACCACGGCGAAGGCGAAGAGACCGATCTTCATCATGGAGCCGGCGAGGTGGATGGTGGCGCACAGTGGCACCACGAAGCCCGCGACGTTGACGTCGACATCATTTTTCAGGGTCTGCTGGTAGGTGACCGGGATGGTCGCCGCGGATGAGGAGGTGCCCAGCGCGGTGAAGTAGGCGGGCAGCATGTTCTTGAACAGGGTCCACGGGTTACGGCCGGCGATGACACCGGCGGTGATGAACTGGATGGTCAGAAACACCAGGGTGCCCACCACAGCCAGGATGAGCACCTTGCCGAAGGCGGACATGATCTCCACCAGCCCGCCGTTCATGCCCAGACCGAGGAAGATGCCGAAGATGAACAGGGGCAGCAGCGGAATGACGAAGGCGGTGATCACCTTCATCACCACACGCTCGAGCTCACGGGTGACCTTATACAGGTTCTCGGATTTGACCACCGTCATACCCAGGCCGAGGCAGAACGCCAGCAGCAGGGCGGTCATGACCTCGAAGGGTGGTGGCATCTCGATAGAGAAATAGGGGACCAGTGCATCCGCATCCAGATCGATCTCGCTGATGTTGGCGTGGTCGGCGAGCATCCACGGGTACAGGGCACGGGACGCCGCGTAGGCGAGCAGACCGGACAGGATGGTGGAGGCGTAGGCGATACCGGCAACGATCCCCAGCCACTTGCCCGCACCACGGCCGAGACCAGCGATGGCGGGTGCGATGAGAGCGAAGATCAGAACCGGGATGAAGAAGTTCAGGAAGTTGCCGAACAGGCCGTTGAAGGTGGTGAAGATCTGGGCGAGCCACACCGGGAAGAAGAGGCTGCAGACGATTCCGAGGATGATCGCTATGACCACCCGGAACAGCAGCGACGAGCGGATGCTCTTGAAGTCCATGGTTGTTCCTACATGTTTGTGGGGCGTGTGATCCGCCTCCCGGGAGGGAACCGGCCCCTTGAGACTCCGGTAGGGGAGGGGTGGGCCGGGGCAATCCGCGTGGGGAGGCGGCGAATTGTTCAGGTTGTTCACGCGCTGGGTCGGGTGGTCACCGCGTACCCGGATGAGGTTCCTGCCGACACCCGGTGGGAAGTACCGCGGGAGCTACGAAGGGCACTGGGTTTTGTGTGGTGGAGCAACCAGCCAGCTGCGACACCTGTCAGATTACTGCACAGCGCTGGTACGACCTATCCGGAGAACTCATCCTGTGCCACCTATCAGACCGTGCCAAACCCGCCAGAAAGGATTACGGAAAGGAATGAACCTGGGGTTAGAGTGGTTGATATGACGGTGATCGGCATTATCCTTGGCAGCCTCTTCGGCATTCTCGCAGTCCTACTCGTCGTAACCGGTGTCCTCGCCTGGAAGGCGAAACTCCCCGGCAACCCTGTTCTGGGCATCCGTGTCCCGGAGGTCCGCAAGTCGCAGGAACTGTGGGACATGGCCCACCGCGTGGCGGGCCCCCTGTGGGTGCTGTCCGGTGTCGCCTGGGCGATCGCCTCGCTGATGGCGTTCGCCGCCACCGGGTGGATGTGGCTCGTGGTCGGCCTCGGTGTCATCGGTGGTCTGGTCTTCCTCGGCATGGGTGCCGGCATGGGAGCCCACACCGTTGCCATGGTTGACGCCAAGCGCAAGGCGCAGGGCGAGGATGCGGGCGGTTGCTCCTCCTGCGGCGAGGGTGGCTGTGGTTCCGCGGCAGAGGGCGCAGGCGACACGTGTGCTCCCGCCAACGAGCCCGTTGAGAATGACACCCCGGTCAACGCACCCGCAATCGACTTCGACGCCCTGCGCAGGGCCGCCCAGGCACAGAACCAGGCACAGACCCGGGCAAGCCAGGACTAGCGCCTCCTGTTTCTGCCCCGCGGTAGCACCGGGGACACAACCGGCCTTCTCTCCAGAGAGAAGGCCGGTTTCCTGTTTGTCTGGAAAGATCCGAAAGGTTCAGTTGCTGACACCGCTGCAACCCAGCCCTATTCCTCAACTGTCTGCGGGGCAACCCGCGGGGCTTCCTGCTTATCGGCTTCCTGCTTATCGGCTTCCTGCGCCACCCAGAAGACCACCAGGAGGAATACGGGTGCCACCCACCACCGTAAACCAACCCCCTCCGCGCCTCTGGTGATCAATTCCGTGATTCCACCCATGAGCCAAAACCCGAGGAAACCGATAGCTATTTCCTGCCAGAGCCCCTTATAGGGTCGGCTCAGACGCCAGAGCGGGAAGACCACGGTGATCACCGTGGCGATTGCCACCGCAATCCAGAAGCGACTGGGCGCACCGCTGGTAATGGTGTGGGCGAAATCGGTGATGGCAGCGATCTCCACCCAGCCGAGAACCATGGCCACGGCGCTGATGAGGATGACTCTGCTACGGGAACCCATGCCACACATCCCTTAATCTATATCTAGAGAAATAATTGTTAACCTACCATTATCCGGAATCACCCAGGGAGACTGGGCATGTACACATATAAATGAGACAAATTTCCCACCCCGTGATAAAGTTCTGGGTTGTGAACAACTTCTGTCAATCCCAGGGCACCCAGTGGTGGTGGCGCGCTAGATAAGCGGGCCCACGGATCACCAAGTTGTTTTCACACTGAAGATTTCAAGGCTCGTGTACTTCGTTCGACGAAGCAGCGGGCCTTTTGTGGTTCACAGGATAAACCTGGATAACCCACAACCGGCGCGCCCCGGGATCGAACGAAGCTCAAAGCCCCATTAATGAGTTGTTCTTAAACGTTCGTCCCAGTGAAAGGCCCGGTTCCCATGTCAGTTGTGACACCCGTCCTGAGTCTCAGGCAGGTGAGTGCCCCATGAGCACCGCCCCCCATGTTCTATCCCGCACGGTGCGGTACCACGAGGATGCCTCCAGTCTGTTCGCCCACCTCGGTGGGACTGTAGCCGATGATGCGGCGCTGTTGGAGAGCGCGGACATCACCACCAAGAACGGCATCTCCTCCCTGGCTGTGCTCAAGGGTTCGGTCCGGGTCACCTGCGAGGGCCAGCGGGTCACGGCGCAGCCTCTGACCGAGTCGGGGCGCATCGTAGCCTCCCGCCTGGCGGAGGAGCTGGGTGAGTACCGGATCTCCGCACTGTCGCCGGAGCATGGCAACCCGGTCACCTTCGAGTTCCCGGTCTCGGATGCGGTGGATGAGCGCGAGCGCCTCACCTCCATCAGCACGATCGAGGTGCTGCGGAAGCTGCAGTTCGATTCCGGTTATGATCACCCGGCGCTGCCGTTGCTGATGGGCGGTTTCGCCTTCGACTACCTGGAGACCTTCGAGACTCTGCCGGCGGTGGGAGAGGGGATCAACACCTACCCCGATTATCAGTTCCTGGTCGCGGAGATCATCCTGGACATCAACCACCAGGAGCAGACCGCCCAGCTGGTCGGTGTGTCCAGCGACCCGGACGCGCTGGGGGAGGAGCTCGCGCAGCTCGCCGGGCTTATCGACGCCGCACTGCCCGGCTCCGATCACGCCTACAAGGTCACCCCACACGCCGGCGACACCCTGCGCGTGGTCGCCGACATCCCGGATGCGGAGTTCCGCCAGCAGGTCGCCGATCTCAAGGACAATATCCACAACGGTGACATCTATCAGGTGGTGCCGGCGCGGTCCTTCTCCGCACCGTGCCCGGATGCCTTCGCAGCCTATCTCCAGCTGCGGGCCACCAACCCGAGCCCGTACATGTTCTATGTGCGCGGTCTGGACAACAACCGTCCCTATGAACTCTTCGGCGCCTCCCCGGAGTCCAACCTGAAGTTCACCGCCGCCACCGGCGAGCTGCAGCTGTATCCGATCGCCGGCACCCGCCCGCGTGGGTTGAATGCGGATGGCACCATTAATGATGAGTTGGATATCCGTAATGAACTGGATATGCGCACCAACGCCAAGGAGGTTGCGGAGCACACCATGCTGGTGGATCTCGCCCGCAATGACCTGGCGCGGGTGTCGGTACCGGCGACCCGTCGCGTGGCGGATCTGCTCCAGGTCGACCGCTACTCCCGGGTGATGCACCTGGTGTCCCGGGTCACCGCCACCCTGGATCCGGAGCTGGATGCCCTGGATGCCTACCGTGCGTGCATGAACATGGGGACGTTGACGGGTGCCCCGAAGTTGCGCGCCATGGAGTTGCTGCGGGGCGTCGAGAAGCGTCGCCGTGGGTCCTACGGCGGTGCCGTGGGGTACCTGCGCGGCAATGGCGACATGGATAACTGCATTGTCATCCGCTCCGCGTTCGTGCAGGACGGGGTGGCGGCCGTGCAGGCCGGCGCCGGTGTTGTGCGCGATTCCAATCCCCAGTCCGAAGCCGATGAGACACTGCACAAGGCCTATGCCGTGCTCAATGCCATCGCACTCGCCGCCGGTTCCACCCTGGAGGTCGTCCGATGACACACGTGGTCCTCATCGATAATCATGATTCCTTCGTCTACAACCTCGTCGATGCCTTCGCCGTCGCCGGGTACCGCTGCACCGTGTTCCGCAACACCGTCGACATCGAGACGGTGCTCGCCGCCGAACCGGATCTGATCTGCCTGTCACCCGGCCCCGGCTACCCGGCGGATGCGGGCAACATGATGGCGCTGCTGGACCGGGTGCTGGGTGAGATCCCGCTGCTGGGTATCTGCCTGGGTTTCCAGGCGCTCATCGAACACCACGGTGGCAAGGTGGAGCCCTGCGGCCCGGTGCACGGCACCACCGACGACATGGTGCTCACCAACGCCGGTGTCACCCACTCCGTCTTCGCCGGACTGGCCACCGATGTGGAACCGGACCGGCCGGAGCTGCCGGGTCGGTGTGTCCCGATCGGGCGTTACCACTCCCTCGGATGCGTGGAGGCCCCGAAGGGGATGATCTCCCTGTGCACGTGTTCCTCCGAGATCGGGGAGGTGATCATGGCCGCCGAGACCACCGATGAGATGGCCATCGGCCTGCAGTTCCACCCGGAGTCGGTGCTCAGCCCCACGGGCCCGATCATCCTGGGCCGGTGCGTGGACAAGCTGCTTTCCGTCAACAATAAATAGTGTAAGGATTTTTCCCATATGACCTCTGATGAAACCCTGGCCGTACTGATCAGGTACCTGGACAACCCCAACCCCACCGTTGAGGAGGCGGTGGAGGTGTTCACCCCGATGACCATCGGTGAATACGACGATGTCCACATCGCGGCCCTGCTGGCCACCATCCGCACCCGTGGTGAGACCTTCGCCGATATCGCCGGTGCCGCCAAGGCCTTCCTCAACGCCGGCCGGCCGTTCCCCGTCCCGGGCACCGGGGTGCTGGACACCGCGGGCACCGGTGGCGATGGTGCCAACACCATCAACATCACCACCGGCGCCTCCCTCGTGGCCGCCGCGGGTGGCCTCAAGGTGGTCAAGCACGGCAACCGTTCCGTGTCCTCCAAGTCCGGTTCCGCCGATGTCCTGGAGGCCCTGAACATCCCCCTGGATCTGGATCCGGAGCGCGCCCAGCGCTGGTTCGAGGCCTCCAACTTCACCTTCCTGTTCGCCCCGGCCTACAACCCGGCGATCGCCCACGCACAGCCGGTGCGCAAGGCACTGAAGGTGCCCACCATCTTCAACGTCCTGGGGCCCCTGCTGTCCCCGGTGCGCCCCGAGTTCCAGATCATGGGCGTGGCCAACCCCCGTCATGGCCAGATGCTCACCGAGGTCTTCCGCGAACTCGGCCGCACCCGCGCGCTGGTGGTCCACGGCGCCGGTACCGATGAGATCGCGGTCCACGGCACCACCCAGGTGTGGGAGCTGAAGGCGGACGGGGAGATCATCTCCTATGAGATCACCCCGGAAGAACTCGGCGTGGAACGCTGCGACCTGACCGATCTGGTCGGTGGTGACGGCGTGGAGAACGCCCGTCACATGCGCGCCATCTTCGACGGGACCGGCCCGGCCGCGCACCGCAACGCCGTGGCTGTGAACGCGGGCGCGATGTTCTACCTGAACTCCCAGGCGGACTCCCTGCGCGAGGGCACCGCCCACGCACTGTCACTCATCAATGACGGCACCGTCGCCGACTGGCTCAAGACTCACGAGGAGATTGATTACCGTGGCTAACATGCCCACCGTTCTGGAGAGCATCGTCGAGGGTCGTCGTGGACACCTCGAGGAGATCCGCGCCCGCATCGCCCATGTGGATGTGGAGGCGCTGCCCGCATCGACCCGTTCACTGTATGACTCCCTGAACCAGGGTAGGGGAGGGGCCCGCTTCATCATGGAGTGCAAGTCCGCGTCCCCCTCGCTCGGCATGATCCGTGAGCACTACCAGCCGGGTGACATCGCGCGGATCTACTCCCGCTTCGCCAGCGGCATCTCCGTGCTGTGCGAACCGGACCGTTTCGGCGGCGACTATGACCACCTGGCGACCGTTTCCGCGTCGACGCACCTGCCGGTGCTGTGCAAGGATTTCGTGATCGACAAGGTGCAGGTGCACGCCGCGCGCTACTACGGAGCGGACGCGATCCTGTTGATGCTGTCCGTGCTTGACGACGCCGCCTACACCGAACTCGCCACCGAGGCCGAGCGCTTCGGCCTGGATGTGCTCACCGAGGTGATCGACGAGGAGGAGGTGGAGCGTGCCATCAAACTGGGTGCGAAGATCTTCGGCGTCAACCACCGAAACCTCCACGACCTCTCCATCGATCTCGACCGCTCGGGGCGTCTGGCCAAGCTCATCCCGGCCGACGCGGTGCTCATCTCCGAGTCCGGTGTGCGCGACAATGAGACCGTGCGCCAGCTCGGTGGCCACTCCCATGGCTTCCTCGTGGGCTCCCAGCTGACCGGTCAGCCCGATGTGGAACTGGCCGCGCGGGAACTGGTCTACGGCACCAATAAGGTGTGCGGGCTGACCTCACCGACCGCCGCCCAGACGGCCCGGGCAGCCGGTGCGACCCACGGCGGGCTCATCTTCGAGGAAGCCTCACCCCGCAATGTTTCACGTGAAACATCCGCCAAGATCATCGCCGCGGAACCCGGTCTGCGTTATGTGGCGGTCAGCCGCCGGACCTCCGGGTACGGCGAACTGATCCAGGACGGCATCGCCGCCGTCCAGATCCACGCGCCACTGCAGGATTCCGTCGACGCGGAACTCGCTCTCGTGGACGCCGTCCGCGCCGAGGTCGGCCCCGAGGTTGAGGTTTGGCGTGCGGTGTCGATGACCTCCGAACTCGGCCCGGAGATCGCCGTGGCTCTGACCGACAAGGTCAACCGTCTCGTGCTCGATGCGCACCAGGGTGGCAGCGGCGAGTCCTTCGACTGGTCCACCATCCCGCCCGAGGTCCGTTCCTCCGCTCTGCTGGCCGGCGGCATCTCCCCGGGCAATGCGGCCGATGCCCTCTCCGTGGGCTGCGGCGGTCTGGACATCAACTCCGGTGTGGAGTACCCGGCCGGGGCAGGGGAGTGGGCGGGCGCCAAGGACGCCGGCGCGATCCTCAAGATCTTCTCCACCATCCGCACCTTCCATTACTAGGCCACTACTAAGGGTTAAATAGACACCATGACTGACAACAAGAACCTCGGCGGCAGCACGCTGTTGCCCGCCTACTTCGGTGAGTTCGGTGGACAGTTCGTCGCCGAGTCACTCCTGCCCGCGCTGGATCAGTTGGAGAAGGCCTTCGTCGATGCCACCAACCATCCTGAGTTCCGTCAGGAGCTCGCCGCCTACCTCCGCGACTACCTCGGTCGCCCGACCCCGCTGACCGAATGCTCCAACCTGCCGCTGCCGGGGCAGGGGAGGGGTTATGCGCGCATCTTCTTGAAGCGCGAGGATCTCGTGCACGGCGGTGCCCACAAGACCAACCAGGTGATCGGTCAGGCACTGCTGGCCAAGCGCATGGGCAAGACGCGCATCATCGCCGAGACCGGTGCCGGCCAGCACGGCACCGCCACCGCTCTCGCGTGCTCCCTCCTCGGCCTGGAGTGCGTGGTCTACATGGGTGCCAAGGACGTCGCCCGCCAGCAGCCCAACGTCTACCGCATGCAGCTGCACGGCGCGAAGGTGATCCCCGTGGAGTCCGGTTCCGGCACCCTCAAGGACGCCGTGAATGAGGCGCTGCGCGACTGGACCGCCACCTTCCACGAGTCCCACTACCTCCTGGGCACCGCCGCCGGACCGCACCCGTTCCCGACGATCGTGCGCGAATTCCACAAGGTGATCTCCGAGGAGGCCAAGGCGCAGATGCTCGAGCGCACCGGCAAGATGCCGGATGTCGTCGTCGCCTGCGTCGGCGGTGGCTCCAATGCCATCGGCATGTTCGCGGACTTCATCGATGAGGAGGGCGTGGAACTGGTCGGCGCCGAGCCCGCCGGGGAGGGCCTGGATTCCGGCAAGCACGGAGCCACAATCACCAATGGACAGATCGGCATCCTGCACGGCACCCGGTCCTTCCTCATGCGCAGTTCCGACGGACAGGTGGAGGAGTCCTATTCCATCTCCGCCGGGCTGGACTATCCCGGGGTGGGCCCGCAGCACGCCCACCTCCACTCAACCGGTCGCGCCACCTATGTCGGTATCACCGACGCCGAGGCGCTCATAGCGTTCCAGTACCTGGCACGCTATGAGGGCATCATCGCTGCCCTGGAGTCCTCCCACGCTCTGGCCTATGCGCTCAAGCGCGCAAAGCTCGCCGAGGAGGAGGGCAAGCAGATCACCATCCTGGTGTCGCTGTCCGGCCGTGGCGACAAGGACGTCGACCACATCCGTAGAACCCTGGAAGAAAAGCCGGAACTGATCCTCAAGGAGGAGGAGCGCTAGTGAGCCGTTACACCGACATGTTCACCCGTCTCGATGAGGCGGGGGAGGGGGCCTTCGTCCCCTTCATCATGCTCAATGACCCCAGTCCGGAAGATTCCTTCCAGATCATCTCCACCGCAATCGAGGCCGGTGCGGATGCCCTGGAGCTCGGCGTGCCGTTCTCCGATCCGGTTGCGGACGGCCCCACCGTGGCCGAGTCACACCTGCGCGCACTCGATGGTGGCTCCACCGTGGATTCCTGCCTGGCGCTGATCGCCCGTGTGCGTGAGGCCTACCCGGAGATCCCCATCGGCATGCTCATCTACGGCAACGTGCCCTTCACCCGCGGACTGGACAAGTTCTACCGCGAGTTCGCCGAGGCCGGTGCGGATTCCATCCTGCTGCCCGACGTCCCCGTCCGCGAGGGCGCACCCTTCATCCAGGCCGCCGAGGGCGCGGGCATCGACCCCATCTTCATCGCCCCGGCGCAGGCCTCGGAGACCACCCTGGAGGGTGTCAGCGCAGCCTCCAAGGGTTACATCTACGCCATCTCCCGTGACGGTGTCACCGGCACCGAGCGCGAATCCTCCACCACCGGCCTGACGGACGTGGTGGACAACATCAAGCGTTTCGGTGGCGCACCGATCCTCCTGGGCTTCGGTATTTCCTCCCCGAAGCACGTGGCGGATGCGATCGCAGCGGGTGCCGCGGGAGCCATCACCGGCTCCGCGATCACCAAGATCATCGCCTCCCACTGCGAGGGTGAACACCCGAACCCCTCCACCATCACGGACCCCGAGGGCCTGCGGAAGGAACTGACCGAGTTCATCTCTGCCATGAAGGCAGCGACGAAGAAGCAGTAACCCACCCGGACTGCACCGGCGATGTTTCACGTGAAACATCGCCGGTTTTTCTTTCCCACCGCGCGCCCGCGCTCCCGGCACCCACCCCGGCTGCTGGGGGAGGGGGGCGTCGTCACGCATCTCCCGTGCGTGGTCGGGAACAGGTTGAATGGAGAGCATGAGCCCTCCTGCAATTCAGGTACAGAACTTGGTCAAGAAATTCGGACGCTTCGCGGCCGTGGATGGTCTCTCGCTCACGGTGGAGCGGGGGAGTATCCACGGTTTCCTCGGCCCCAACGGGTCCGGGAAATCCACCACCATCCGTACCCTCATCGGGGTGCTGACGCCAACCTCCGGCACCGTGGAGGTGCTCGGGGAGAACCCTCTCAAGCACCCGTCGGTGCTCAAACGGATCGGTTATGTTCCCGGTGATGCAGCCCTGTGGCCGAATCTCACCGGCCGGGAGGTCTTCCGCGCGCTGGAGGCGCTGCGGGGTCTGCCCGTCGACCGTGACCGGGAGGATGAGCTGATCGAGGTGTTCCATCTGGATGCCGACAAGAAGGTCCGTGAATACTCCACCGGCAACAGACGGAAGGTAGGTCTCATCGCCGCGTTCGCACCCGAGCCGGAACTGCTCATCCTGGACGAGCCGACCTCCGGGCTGGATCCGCTCATGGAGAACGTCTTCGTGAAGGAGGTGCGCGACTACCGCGACCGGGGTGGATCGGTTCTGCTCAGCAGCCACATCCTCAGCGAGGTGGAAACGCTGTGTGATTACGTGACGGTGATCAAGGATGGCCAGTCGGTGGCCTCCAATGAGGTGAGCTATCTCCGACATATCTCCGCCCACCGGATCACCGCGACCATCCCCGCCGTCCCACCCGAACTGGGCAACCACCCGGAACTCGACTTCGACGGCCAGCATCTCAGCCTGACCACCGAGGCGGCCTCCGTGCCGGAGATCCTCCGGGTGATCATCGACGGTGGGGGACAGGACATCATCAGCACCCCGGCCTCCCTCGAGGAGATCTTCCTGCGCCACTACGGACAGGAGACCTCATGACCACCCAGCTGATCCGATTGAATCTCCGGCTGAACCGCACCACCATCATCTGGTGGAGCCTGGGCCTGTGGGCATTCCTGGCTCTCACCCCACCGGCCTATCTGCGTTACTATCCCACCCTCGCCGACCGCGAGGGGCTTGTCGACGGGATGCGCGACAACATGGGCACCCGCGCGATGTACGGCATCTTTCCCGAACCGGGCACCATCGGCCAGTTCACCACCTGGGAGACAGGTGCGTGGATGATGGTGCTCGCCGCGGCCATGGCCGTCCTGCTCATCACCGCGATGCACCGCGGGGCGGAGGCGAAGGGGGAGGCCGAACTCATCCAGTCGGCCGGGCTGCCGCGCTCGAAGATCATCCTCGCGGCACTGGTGGCCTCCCACCTCGTGGCACTCATGGTCGGCGTGGTCAGCATCCTCATCCTCATCGCCCTGCACTACCTCAGCACCGATGAGATCTCCATCGAGGGTGCCGTCACCTACGGCCTGATGACCACCATGATCATGTCCGCCTTCATCGGCCTGACCAGTATCCTGCAGGCACTGTGGGGCAACCCGATCAACCTCGCGCGTCTGGGGCTGCTCGCCGTGGCGGTGTCCTTCCTCGTGCGGATGTTCGCCGATGCCTACGATTCAGTCTCGGCGACGGTGTTCAACTGGATCTCCCCACTGGGGTGGCGCGCGCAGATCATGCCCTTCACCGATGATGACTGGTCGGCCCTG
Source organism: Corynebacterium efficiens YS-314 (assembly GCF_000011305.1). Taxonomy (NCBI): domain Bacteria; kingdom Bacillati; phylum Actinomycetota; class Actinomycetes; order Mycobacteriales; family Corynebacteriaceae; genus Corynebacterium; species Corynebacterium efficiens. The sequence continues at coordinate 3,061,488 of NC_004369.1, forward strand.
GCGATCGCGGCGGGCATCGCGGTGGCGTTGACGCTCATCGCCCTGGGGTTGGACACCCGCCGTGGTTTCAACTCCTCACTCATCCCGCAGCGCACCTCCCGGGAGCGGGCACCACGACGCATCCGGGGTCTACTCTCACTCAACCTGTTGACCCACCGGGGTGCGGTGCTCGCGTGGTCGGTCACCACCGGTGTCATCATCGTCTGCATCCTGCCACTGGTGGATTCGCTGATCCCACTGATTGAGCAGAATGACCCCACCCTCAATGTGCTCCAGCAGCTGATGCCCACGGAGGATCTGCAGAGTGAGTTCATCGTCTACATCTTCCAGATGGTGGCGGTGATGGTGTCCGTGGCGGTCGTGCAGCCACTGGTGACCTATGTGGGGCAGGAGCGCATTAGGCTTGTCGACGCCATGCGTGCGGTCGGCACGCCCCGGTGGGCGCCCCTGTGGGGAGCCGTCGCAACGGCACTGCTGAGCGGGGTGGCGTGCGTGGTGCTGGGCATCCTCGGCGGTTTCATCGCCCTGCGACTCCAGGATGGGGAGGTGGTGGACGGGCACGCCTTGGTTCTCGCCTCGGGTGGGTCCATGTTCCTGCAGACCATCATCTTCACCGGCATCGCAACCGCCCTGGCCGGATGGTTCCCGCGGGCCATCCACCTGTCCTGGCTTCCGGTGGTGACCGCCGGCGTGGTCTCCATCCTGGGCCCGCTGTTCGAGCTCACCCCGGAGCAGATCGACCTGTCACCACTATCCCACACCATGACCCCGTCGGGGGAGAATCTGGGCACACTCGCCGTCTTCACCGGCCTCGGGATTCTCGGGATCATCCTCGGCCTGATCGGGGCGCAGCGCCGGGAGATCCGCTGACCCACCCGCCCTTCCGGACCCCCGGTGTGTTGCTGCAGTGTGGTGTTGCAGACATCCGGGGGTCTTCTCTTGGTTCTTGGCGCAGGCACGGGTGATACTGGGAGCATGAATACATCCCTCCCAGCATGCAGTCGTCGCACCTTCCTCCTGGGCACCGCCACCACCTTCGCCGGGGCATTCCTGGCCGCGTGTGGTAGCAACCCACCCAAGGAGATTGAAGCCACCGAGGTCCCGGTGGGCAGTGCGGTGATCCTCGGTTCGGTCATCATCGCCCAGCCCACCGAAGGTGAGTTCGTGGCCTATTCCTCCGCATGCCCCCACCAGGGACAGTTCATCACCAAGGTGGAGGGTGATGTGGTGACGTGCACCAAGCACAACTCCAAGTTCTCCATCATGGATGGTTCCCTCATCTCGGGGCCGGCCACCTCGGGTCTGCGCGAGGCGAACCTCACGCAGGAGGGAGATACCCTGAGCGCCTCGGTGGTCTGATTCTCCGCGCAATAAGTAGAGGGCGATGTTTCACGTGAAACATCGCCCTCTTTTCTAGCTGCCCCGGAGGCTTTAGACCGTCACCTTCTCCGGCCACACACCACGCCAATAGGACGCGGGGTAGGGGATCTCCTCGTTGGGCAGGCCCAGTTCATGGGCCGCGCGCAGAGGCCAGGATGGGTCGCGGAGGACGGCCCGGCCGAGGCTGATGATGTCGGCGAGCCCGTCGTCGAGAAGCTCCTGCGCCTGGGCGGGCTCGGTGATGAGACCGACCGCGGAGGTCGGGATGCCTACCTCGCGCTTGACCCGGGCGGCGAAGTCGACCTGGTAGCCCGGGCCCACCGGGATGCGGGCGGGTGCGGCACCGCCGGTGGAGATGTCCACGGCATCCACGCCCAGACCCTTGAGGATCTCCACGAGACGAACCGTCTGATCCGCATCCCAGGACGGCTCATCGTCGATCCAGTCGGTGGCGGACAAACGCACCACAAGGGGCATCTCCTCGGGGATGGTCGCGCGCACGGCCGTGACCACCTCGCGGATGAGGCGGGTGCGGTTGTCGAAGGAGCCACCGTAATCGTCGGTGCGCTTGTTGGCCAGGGGAGTGAGGAACTGGTGGAGGAGGTACCCGTGGGCACCGTGGATCTCGATGGAATCGAACCCGGCTTCCACAGCACGGCGCGAAGCAGCGGCGAAATCCTCAACCACCTTCCGGATATCCGCCAGGGTCATTTCCTCGGGCACGTCCAGCCCCTTCTGCGCCACGGCGCTGGGGCCGAGGATCCGCCAACCACCCTCCGCCACCGGGACGGTTCCGCTCGGATTGCCTGGAAGCCACGGGTAGGTGCCCGCCTTACGTCCGGCGTGGTTGAGCTGCACACCCATCGGCGCCCCCTGGGTGTGGGCGAAGTCGGTGATGCGCTTCCAGGCGTGCACCTGCTCGTCATTCCACAGTCCGGTGCAGGCGGGGGAGATCCGCCCCTCGGGGCTCACTCCGGTGGCCTCGGCGATGATGAGCCCGAAGCCTCCTGCCGCGCGGGCACCGTAGTGCACCAGGTGCCAGTCATTGGGCACGCCGTCCCCGGTGGTCACCTGGTACTGGCACATGGGCGCCATCCACACCCGGTTGCGGACGGTGAGGCCACGGAGCTGGAGAGGGGAGAAGAGTGAAGTCATGATGTCGACGATAGTCCACCGGATCTCCCAGCGGGAAGCAGGGAGCACAGAAAAATGGTGAAAATGGGTGAAAATCGTCCAGCGATCGCAGTTTCCAAACTACCCCGGAGTATGGACACACAACATCACAGTGACGTAAATAAACGCTACAGAGAATGATCAACCAACAATAGGAAAATAGATTATCCATTGGATAAAAAGTGGGTCGACCCCATTATGGGAATCTCTGCAGAATGTAAACCCAATCATGGGAACTGCCTGTTCGGCATTGCCGCAGGTCATACTTTAGTGGGGGAATCCAATAATTGGTTTCCTCACCAAAAACACCGAACTTCTGGCGCCATCAGCATGTCCGCCAACTCCACGACGGGCCCGGGACTCACCCTACGCGATCAACGACATCACCCACCAGCCCCCTGCAAACTGCTGGATGCATGCACAGACAAATCCTCTGACGCACTGAAGTGAACACTACATGACGCACCCGGATCACCTTCGGACGGGGGAGCCTGGGCGACCCCCTCTGCAAGGATCCCGGATGCCCTCAGCCGCACTCCACCGGTCACCAGCGGGGGCCGTACACTAAACCACATGCTTGCACGCCTGAAACGGTTGGATCCGTTAATCGTCCTGATCATTCTGGCGGTCATCATTGCCATCATCGTGCCGGCGAGGGGAACATTCGCCGAATGGTTCGATGTGGCGGTGAAGATCGCCATCGCCCTGTTGTTCTTCCTCTATGGAGCACGCCTGTCCACGCAGGAGGCCCTCAACGGTCTGAAGCACTGGCGACTCCACCTGACCATCCTCGCCATCACCTTTGTCATCTTCCCGGTGATCGGTGTGGGCCTGGAGCCGCTGCTGTTCTTCATCTCCGAGGATCTCTACATGGGTATCCTCTTCCTCACGCTGGTGCCGTCCACCGTGCAGTCGTCGGTAGCGTTCACCTCGATCGCGAAGGGCAATATCGCCGGCTCCATCGTGGCGGCATCACTGTCGAACCTGGCGGGTGTGTTCTTCACCCCGCTGCTGGTGATGCTGCTCATGACCTCCGGTGGGAGGGCGGGGGTGGATCTGCAGGTGTTCGTGGACATCTCCATCCAGCTGTTGCTGCCGTTCATCCTGGGCCAGGTGGCCCGGCGGTGGGTCAAGGGGTTCGCCGCGAACAAGGCCACCAAGATCGTCGACCGCGGATCCATCGCCATGGTGGTCTACTCGGCGTTCTCCGCCGGCATGGTCGCGGGTGTCTGGTACACGATCAGCGTGTGGGAGATCGTCTTCCTCATTGTGTTCTCCATTGCGCTGGTGGTGGCGATGCTGTGGCTGTCCATGTTCATCGCCACGCGCTTCGGCTTCAACCGCGGTGATTCCATCGCCATCCAGTTCTGCGGCACCAAGAAGTCCCTGGCCACCGGCCTGCCCATGGCTGCGGTCATCTTCGGCGGGGCGAATGTGGGTCTGCTCATCCTGCCGCTGATGATCTTCCACCAGATCCAGCTCATGATCTGTGCCTGGCTGGCCGCGCGTTATGGCCGCGATGCGCAGGAGCAGAAGGCCCACGCCTCCGCATAGATTCCACCCAGGACGACCACCATTTCCACACGGCAACACCCACGACCCACGTGGGGGTTGCCGTTTCTGCGTTTGCGCGCCCCTTGCTCGTCCCCATAGCTTGTCGACGCCTGACACCCCCCGTTTTTCCTCCTCACCCACCACCTGGTGTTACGGTTTTTGCTGAAGGTGTACCCCACCAGTTGCCCCCCATGATTGTTTCCCGTGACTGTTTCCCAGAAAGCCTCCACACCATGACAACGCCAGCAACCCCTACCCGCCAGACCCTCCTTGACGCCTACTTCGGTGAATATGGTGGACAGTTCGTCCCGGAGGTTCTCCTCCCGGCGCTCGATGAGTTGGAGCGGGCCTATGTGGAGGCCCTGGAGGATCCCACGTTCCAGCAGGAACTGGATGATCTCTACACCAATTACCTCGGCCGCCCCACCCCGATCACCGAGTGCGCCAACCTGCCGCTCGAGGGGCAGGGGAGGGGTACCGCGCGGATCTTCCTCAAGCGGGAGGATCTGGTCCACGGTGGTGCGCACAAGGGCAACCAGACCATCGGGCAGGCACTGCTGGCCAAGCGCCTGGGTAAGACCCGTCTCATCGCGGAGACCGGCGCCGGTCAGCATGGCACCGCCACCGCAATGGTGGCAGCTCTGTTCGGGATGAAGTGCACCGTCTACATGGGTGCCAAGGATGTCGCCCGTCAGCAGCCGAATGTCTACCGCATGCGACTGATGGGTGCGGAGGTGGTCGCGGTGGATGAGCAGTCCGGCAACGGCCTGAGCTCCGCAATCGATGTGGCCATCAACGACTGGGTGAACAACCTGGAGGACACCCACTACCTGCTGGGCACCGCCGCGGGCCCGCACCCGTTCCCCACCCTGGTCAAGAAGTTCCACTCGGTGATCTCCCGGGAGTCCCGTGAGCAGATGCTGGAGCGCACCGGTGCGCTGCCTGATGCCGTGGTCGCCTGCGTGGGTGGTGGTTCCAACGCCATCGGTGCGTTCGCCCAATATCTGGAGGATCAGCCCGGCAATGAGAAGGTCCGCCTCATCGGTGTGGAACCTGCCGGCTACGGTTTGGATACAGACCTCAATGGCGCGCCCATCCACGAGGGTCGGACCATGCACCTGCACGGATCAAACTCCTACGCCCTGCTCGATGAGGACGGTAACCTCCGCAACTCCCATTCTGTCTCCGCCGGTCTGGATTACCCCGGTGTGGGCCCGGAGCACGCCCACCTCAAGGACACCGGTCGCGCTGAGTACGTGGGCGCCACCGACGCCGAGGCCCTGCAGGCTTTCCGCATGCTCTCCCGTTATGAGGGCATCATCCCCGCCCTGGAATCCAGCCATGCGCTGGCCCACGCCCTCAAGATGGCTGCCGAGGCCACCGAACCGATCAACATCCTGGTCAATCTCTCCGGTCGTGGCGACAAGGATGTCGCCTATGTGCGCCAGCTCCTCGGTGATCACGCCGCCCTGGACCCGGCCACCGATGTGCTCACCGAGGTTGATGTCCTGGGTGTGCTGGAGGAGCTCACCCCGCAGGCAGATACGGCCTAGTCAACGGCGTCTTCTTGGCGAATCCGCACCGGCTGCCCCTGGCGGGACGTTCCCTCAGCGCTATGGTCCCTGGTGGCGGGCCTACTATCTCTTCGTCCGACTCCGGGCTAGCGGGGTGTGGCAGGATGTCCACACCCGGCTGCTTACCCACGCCCAGGAGCAGGGACAACTCTCTGGGAGGTCAGTGTCGATTCCACCGCCGCCCGGGGCAACGTTCATGCCGCTGGCGCAGGAAATGATAGTCCTGCCCGGCACCCAGGAGAGCCTGCTGATCATGGGTTCGGACGATCCTGTGGTGGGTGGTCGACGAAGATCCATGTGGGCATCGATGTCGGCTGTGGGGCGCGGTCGTTTCTGATCACCCCTGGCCAGGCAAGTAATGATCCTCAGATGGTGCCGGCACTCGACAGAATCCGGGTATCCATCCCGGGCCGTGGTCGGCCGTGGTGTCGACCCGCGCGGGTACTGGCGGACAATGCGTACTCCTCCCGGGCAAACGGGGCGTGACTGCTGCCCAGGGAGCTTGTCGACGCCCGACTCACCCTGCACGGGGGAGCGACCCCGATATAGTGGATAGGGTGGAGTTCGCCTCATATCAGATGAGATAATCCTTTGACACGGCTGGCTTCGAGATTAAAGGATAGGGCGATGACGCAACAGAACCCATGGGCACCCGACCCCAACCAACCCTCCGACCCTGCGGAGGGTTCCTCCGGTGCGCCGAATCCGTGGTCTGCTGGTTCCGCGCCCCGTAATCCCTGGGAAAGCAACCCGGAAACGACATCATTCCCGCCGGTTGCCGGGCAGAATGTGCAGGGCGCTGCTCATGCTTCGTACCAGGGACCGGGTTCCTACCAGGCGCAGACCACACGCAACAACGGGTGGATACTGCCCGTGATCATCGTTGCCCTCCTGCTTGCCCTCATCGCTGCCGGCGCGGTCATTGCCCGTCAGGCCGGGATCTTGTCCTTCGGGGCCACGGATACCGGGGAACCCGTCATCGTCACCGAGATCGTCGTTGCCCCGGAGGAGGAGAGGGTGGATGCACCACCAGCAGCGCCGGTGGAGCAGGAGGTGGCCCGACCATCCCGTGCCTCCCTGCCCGCCTCTGCCTTCGCAGCCAACGCATCAGCCCGTGCTGGGAACCCGGACGGCAATTTCGACAATGTGTATACCGGCAGCAGCGTGACCAGTCAGGAATTCGCCCAGCAGGTCCGGGTCGCCTTCGTCGATTATCACCTGGCGACCGGCCAGACCACCGGGACGATCACGGCCTACAGCCCGGTGACGGGGTTGTCCTATTCCATGAACTGCACCGACAACGGTGACTATGTCACCTGCACCGGTGGTAACAACGCGGTTGTCTACATCTCATGATCCCCGGTTCCCGGCTCCGGTTCTGGGGGGCCGCACTAACTGCCTCAGTGGTGCTGAGTGGTTGCACCATCGACACCACCGACACCTCCGGGAGCTCGGGGCCACCGACCTCCACGGTGACGATCACCAGCACCCCCACCTCACCACCCGCCGCCGAGGTGCCCATGCTGCCGGCGGAAGAACCGCAGCAGGGGGAGTCCCTGGCACAGGCACTGCAGGGTGCGGTTGATCAGACGATCGCGGTGCACGGCGGGACGGCAGGCATCGCCGTCTCCGATGGATCCACGGAAGTGACGGCCGGTGATATGAGCGCCGCCGCTGCATGGTCCACAATCAAGGTGCCCATCGCTATCGCAGCGCTGCGCCAGGATCCGGCCCAGACCGCAAATGTCACCGCAGCGATCCAGTGGTCAGATAACAACGCCGCCGAAGCACTGTGGGCATCACTGGGCACCCCGGAACAGGCTGGCCAGGCGACAACCGACATCCTGCGGGAGGGCAGGAACGATGTCACTGTCAACACGGCAGTCACACGGGATGGTTTCAGTTCTTTCGGTCAGGCCATGTGGAGCCCTACTGATCAGGCGCGTTTTGCCGCCACCCTCGGGTGCATCAGCGGGAGCGAACCGGTGCTGGAGCACATGGCGATGGTGGAGCCGGGTCAGTCGTGGGGGATAGGGCGACTCCCCGGTGCGCGATTCAAGGGTGGGTGGGGTCCGCAACCCGACGGGGCCTACAGCATCCGCCAGTTCGGGCTGAGCACCGACCCGGCAAGTGGCCAGACCACAGCGCTGGCCATAATCGCCAGGCCCGGATCGGGCTCCTTCGCAGATGCTCAGGCCATGGCCGACACGCTAATATCCACTGTGCAGCCAGCGCTGGCACAGGCACCCACCACCGCCTGCTAGATTCCCCGCATCACTTCACCCACAGCACATCTGAGAGATCGAGAAGCACCATGACCAACCCCTGGGATAGTTCACCCGACCAACCCGGCCATGAACATCACACCCCCGGGATGCAGAACCCATGGGACAATCCCCAGGATGCACATCCGCAGCCCACGACACCCCCTGGAAAAAACCAAACCAGCGGGCTCCTCATCGGGTTGATCATACTTCTCAGTCTCGTGGTCATCGCCGTTCTTGCATGGTTGTTCATCGGTGGACGCCCGGGGGATTCCACGGTCGCGGAGACCGCCAGCCCGGACACGGTCACGGTGGTCGTGACAACTCAGCCGGAGGCACCCAGCGCCACCGAGCGCAGTACTGTCACTGTGGCCCCGACGCCCAGCACCCTGGAGACGGCAGCCCCCACCACATCTCAGTCCTCCGCCCGCTCCGTCGAGAGGAGCACCACCCCACAACCTCCGGTCGCGGTGATTCCCCCGGCCGCGCAGCAGGCGGGCCTGACCGCGACCGGTTGGATCGACAATTCCGCCACGCGGTGTCGCGGAAATGAGAACCTCATCTACGCCGGCCGCGACAGCGACGCGTGGATCACCGTGTGCGAGGGCGGAGGGCAGATGACCTACCGTTCCAACATCTTCGGAGGCACCCTCACTGCAACAGTGGACCCGGCGCGCTCCAATCCGGCGACGGGCGAATTCTATGTCAACGCCTCCCCGTCCATCATCGAGGTTGTCGGTGGTGGAGTGGAGGTCACCCAGGGTGGGGCAGTCATCGCCCAGAAGAGTTTCCCCTCCGCGTGGGTGATGTACTAAAGGCTTCCCCAATGTTTCACGTGAAACATTGCCCCCACCTCCCGCACGTAACCTGGAGAGGTGCGGGAGGGGAGCGTCGTCAAGCAGACTCGTGGGCTTTGAACAGACCCGTCGGCGGGGCTGGGTCAGGCGCCATCGCGGCGGTGGCATGCCCGCGCAGAGAGGTGGCGCAGGCCAGACCCGCCGCGGTGCCCGTACCCATCGCGATCGGGATGAGCTGCCACCCGGCGATGATATCGCCAGCAGCGTAGACACCCTCCACGCTGGTGAGCTGGTACCCGTTGATCACCGGCTGGCCCTCATGATCAAGATTGCACCCCAGCTGCCGGGCGAGGTCATTGGCGGGGTGGTGGGCGTAGGAGAAGAACACCGTGCTGCCCTCAACCACCTCACCACCGGCAAGGCGCACCCCCTCCAGCGCACCGGGTTTGCCGATGAACGCCTCGGCGGGGCCGTCCACCACCTCAATTCCATGGGAACCCAGCATTGACCGCTGCCCCTGTGTGAAAGCCTCCGCATTCTCGGCGATGATGCGGACCGCGCCCGCCCATTCGAGCACCTCCGCGGCATAAGCGGGCACATGCGGCCCGGAACCCAGCACGATCGCCGTCTGCCCCCGGGCCGTGAGACCATCACAGGCCAGACAGTGGAAGACATCCCGGCCATAGTGGTCATGGAACCCGGCGACCTTGGGGAAACGGTCCCGCACCCCGCTGGCCAGGACGATTCGCTGAGCGCTGACCTCGACCATCCCATCAGCGTCCATCCCCTCGATCACCGCGCGGAATAATCCGTCCCCACTACGACTGAGGCCGGTGACCGTACCCTGACGCAGCAGCACATGTGGATACTGTTCCAATCCGGCGCGGGCGTCGGCGAGGAGTTCCCGGGCGGTGGTGGGATCACGCCCCAGCAGGCCGTGGGCATACTGGGCGGGCAGGTTGCGCTGATTCCCGGCATCGACAACCAGGGTGGAGCGTTGGTAGCGGCCGAGCCAGGTGGCGGCGGATAACCCGGCGGGCCCACCCCCGACCACGAGGACATCCACATCAGGGGGAAGGTCAATGCTCATGACGGGGTCTCCAGACGGTGGTGGGGTTCGCGGTTCGGCGTGGGGCCCCACTGTACGGCACAACCGGAAACGGACCTGCTGCCGTCGCCGCGCCACCCCTGGGCCGGAGGGGGAGGGAAAGATATTGAAACCATTGCCGTGGGTTGGCACCAACAGGCAAGATGGGTCTATGCGCACTTTCGGAGTTGAGGAAGAACTGCTGCTGGTGGACGCAGTGACCTTTTCTCCGCTGCCCGCCGGGGACAGGGCCGTCCAGTTGCACACCGAGGCCCACGAAGCGACGGGCACCGATCCCGGTGGATATGAGATCACCAGGGAATTCCAGCAGGAGCAGTTCGAGGTGGCCTACCCACCCCAGACCACGCTCGCCGACCAGCTGGAGACGATCCGGGCCGGGCGGGCGCTGGCGGACACGGCCGCCTCCCGGGTGGGGGGCCGCGTGGTTGCCCTGCCCACCTCACCGGGTCCGATCTCCCCGCATCTGGTGCCCAATCCCCGTTATCAACGGATCAGTGAACGCTTCGGGTTCACGGTGAAGGAACAGCTCACCTGCGGTTTCCACATCCATGTTCAGGTGGAGTCTCCGGCGGAGGCGGTGGCGGTGCTGGACCGGGTCCGGGTGTGGTTGCCGGTGGTGTTGGCTCTGAGTGCGAATTCCCCGTTCTGGCAGGGGTTTGATACTGATTTCGCCTCCTACCGTTATCAGGCGTGGAACCGGTGGCCCACCGCCGGACCGACCGATGTGTTCGGTTCGGCGGATGCCTATGAACAGCACCGGGCTGCGCTCCTGAGCGCCGGGGTCCCGCTGGATCCCGGCATGCTCTACTTCGATGCCCGGGTGTGCGAACATCATCCCACCGTCGAGATCCGCGTGGCGGATGTGTGCCTGGAGGCCGAGCACACCGCGGTGATCGCCACGCTGGTGCGCGCCCTGGTGGAGACGGTGGCGCGGGAGTGGGCGGCGGGTATGCCCGCACCTGACGTGCCCGCCTCGGTGCTGCAACTCTGGTCATGGCGGGCCAGCCGGTACGGAACGGAGGAGGAGCTGATCGATCAGGCCACCGGCCAACCCGCACCCGCCGCGGAGGTGCTCGCCGGCTTCCTCAGTTATCTCCGTCCGGTGCTCAGCGAGTACGGGGAGCTGGAAGTGGTCGAGGCGACGGTGGCGGACATCCTGCGTGAGGGGACCGGTGCCCGCCGTCAGCGCGCGGCGTACGCGGCGCGGGGCAGGCTTGTCGACGTCATCACCACCGCCCTCGACATCACCCACCGGAGATAACCGCACCCCCTGATCAGGGCGTGCGACGCGGCGGCAGGGTCCGGGTGGCCGGACCGTTGAGCACCTCACCGTCGACGGTGAACCGTGAGGCGTGGCAGGGGCAGTCCCAGGTCCGTTCGGCACCGTTCCAGGCGACCTGGCATCCGAGGTGGGTGCAGGTGCTGGACACCGCATGGAGGTTTCCCGCCTCATCGCGGTAGCCGGCGACCTTCTTGCCACAGGAGTTGACGATCCCACCCTCACCCGGCTGGAGCTCGGTGATATCCGGTTGTTTCAGGCTGAGGACCCGGTCACCCACCATGCGGACCGCCACACGGGTGTTGGCTGTGAGGAATTTCGGTGCGGCGGCCAGCGCCTTGACCCGGGTGGTGGTGAACAGATCCGCCCAGGGGTTGGGGCGGCCGGAGATGGCGTCGGTAAGCAGCATCCCGGCGAGGGTGCCGGCGGTCAGACCCCACTTCTTGAAGCCGGTGGCCACGAACACCCGGCTGGAACGGGCGTTGACCGGGCCGATATAGGGGACGTGGTCATCCGGCATGTAGTCCTGGGAGGACCACCGGTGCTCGAAGGACTCGACATTCCAGTGCCGGTTCACAAAATCGCCCAGCTTGTCATAGCGTTCCGGCTGCGCCTTCGGCGAACCCGTGCTGTGGCTCTCACCCAGGACCATGAGCAGTTCACCACCGTCGTGGGGCACCGACCTGATGGAGTACTGCGGTGCCCCGGCCGCCATGAAGCTGGCATCGGGGAGGGGGTTGTGGATACGCGCGGTGACCACATAGGACCGGGAGGCGTACGCCCGGGCGAACATGAGGGAACGATCGAGGAAGGGCATGAGGGTGGCCACCACAACATGGTCGGCCCGGATCAGACCGTTCGGGGTGTGCACAACGCACCCGCCCCCGGACTCGTCGACATCGGTGCCACGGGTGTTCTCGAAGATCTCCACCCCGGCCTCGGTGGCCAGTCGGGTGAGGCCATCCATATAGCGCCCCGCATGGAATTCAGCCTGGTTATCAAAACGCATGCCACCGCGGGTGCGGAAGGGCAGCGCCACCGACTCATCGAAGAACGCAGGCAGACCGGCCTGCTGCGCGGCCTTGGTCTCTTCCTCCAGCTGTTTCCGCTCACCGGAGTTGGTGGCGTAGATGATCGAGGACCGGCGCCGGAAATCGCAGTCAATGCCCTCATCGACAAAACCCGCGACCTGCTCCTTGGCGGCCTCCATCGCCTGGGCATAGACCCGGGCGCCATCATGGCCGTGGGTCTTGGTGATGCGCGCATAGGTCAGATGATGCTGGCTGGTCACCTTGCCGGTGGTGTACCCGGTGGTACCGGTACCCACCTTGTTCTGATCGATCAGACACACCGACCTGCCCTCACGGGCGAGCAGCAGGGCGGTGGTCATCCCGGTGATCCCACCTCCCACCACAGCCACATCGAATGAACGGTCACCTTCAAGTGCCGGGAAGTCCTGCGAGACAGCGTCCTCCTGCCACAGGGATGCATGCCTGGCCTGATGTGCTTGAGCAGTCATGGGCCCGATGCTACCTATGATGGCCGTCACATGCTGGGGGTGAGAGAGGGCACGACAGTCAGCCGGGCCCCGCAGGACCGCGCTCCGAAAGGCGTAAAGCGGCACCCCGGATGACCCTGGCGCCATTTAGATGCAGGACTAAGTGGGGCGGGCGGGGGGAATATCAATAATTTTTTTCATGTCAGGGGGACGGAACCTGCGCCCGCCACTTCCGAAGAAAAGCCCTGGTCAGAGCCCTGCAAGGGGGATGGCCCCTCTCAGCTTTCCCTCAAATTAGCTACCACGATCCACAGGCTAGCGCAGGATTTGTGTCGTGTCACACACCCGGAAGTTTCTATACGCTCGGCCAGGCAAGAAGATTTCCAGGATTGATGATCGTAAGGATGACCCGATGACAACGAACCCGGATAACACTCGCACAGCCGGCGCTGCCAAAGATGAAGCCGCCAATGTCAAGGACAAGGCTTTCGACGCCGCCGGACAGGTAGCTGGCACCGCCAAGGAGGAAGCTGCCAACGTCAAGGACGAGGCCATGAAGCAGGCTCGCTCTCTGACGGATTCGGCACTGGAGGAAGTTAATACCCAGGCCTCCACCCAGCAGAAGCGCATTGCGGAGCAGTCCCGCACCATCACCGATGATCTGTCCCGTCTGGCCCGTGGGGAGCGCGCAGAGTCGGACATGGTCAACCAATTCATCTCCATGGCCGCCGACCGCGCCCAGCAGTTCACCACCCAGCTGGAGAACAAGGAGCCGAAGGAGCTGCTTAACGACGTCCGTCGTTTCGCCGCCCGCCGCCCCGGCACCTTCCTGGCCATCGCCGCTGGTATCGGCATTGTCGCCGGCCGTTTCACCCGTGGCCTCTCCGACCGCGACGATGATACCCCGACCACCACACCGTCCCAGCCCAAGTCCGGTATCTCCAACACCGGCCTTCATCCAACCCAGACGGTAGTGCCTCCGGTAGAGCCGGGTCTGGTCGATCCCGTGTCCGGTGTTGCCCCCGCCGACTACCCGGGTACCGCACCCGGCGCGGCTGCGGGCACGGTTCCGGGTACGGTTCCCGGAACCACCCCGGGCACTCCGGGGGCTGCTGGCACCAACCCCGACCTGCCACTCGGTGGACACCCGGACCCACTTGCCGGACGTCCCGACCCACTCGGTGGGGGACTGCCTGACGATCTCACCGATCCAAACACCCGGGGAGGTCGACTATGAGTTCCAGCCCAGTGGATCCAACCAGAGCCACCCCAACGGCGAGATCGTACCCCGACCCGCACCTGACTGAACCCATCGCGGGTTCCACCCGGGCACCGGACACCGAGGCAGAGGTCCGCGCCCGCAATGAATCCCTCGGCGAGATGTTCTCCGGACTGGCGGAACGGCTCTCCACCCTGATCCGTCAGGAGATCAAACTGGCCAAGGCGGAGGCAACCGAGTCCGCCAAGGAGGCCGGTGCCGGGGCGGGAATGCTCGCCGGTGCAGCCGTGGGCGGATTCTTTGTCCTGATGTTTTTGTCCCTGGCCCTGACGTGGGCCCTCGGAAATGTGATGAACCTGGGCTGGGCCGCGCTGATCGTGGCCATTCTCTGGGCGATTATCGCCGCGGTGCTCGGCGCCGTGGGGAAGAAGCGCCTGGAGCAGGTGAAAGGCCTTCCCCAAACCCAGGAGAGTGTGCAGGAAATCCCACCGACATTGAACCCGAACAAGGAGACACCATGAGCGACAATCCTGATCAGATCCGAGCCGACATCGACCGTACCCGCCACGAGCTCAGCCGCGATGTTGATGCCCTGGCGGAGAAGGTCGACCCCCATAAGGTTGTTGACCGTCAGACCGACAAGATCCGTGACAAGGTTCGCGGTTTCCAGGAATCGATAATGGGCAGCCCCGATGACGATCACCGCACCCTCGATGATGCCAAGGCCTATGCGCAGGATGCCAAGGACCGGGCAGGTGAGGTGGTCCATGACGCTCCCGCACAGGTCAAGCAGCGCACCCGGGGCAACCCGCTCGCCGCGGGACTCATCGCCCTCGGCGCCGGCTGGCTCATCGGCTCCATGATGCCCGCCAGCAAGCCGGAGCAGGAAGCCGCGGCTACGCTGAAGGACAAGGCCGAGCCCCTCGTCGAGGAGGCCAAGAGCACCGCCCAGGAGATGGGTGAGCACCTCAAGCCACAGGCACAGGAAGCAGCCCAGACCCTGCAGGACACCGGTCGTTCCAGTGTGCAGAACGTCCAGGAGGAGGGAAAGCACCATGCCTCCACCCTCAAGGACGACACCCAGCAGGCCGCGCAGCACGTGAAGGACGAAGCGCAGAACTCCTAGGTGCGTATAGTCACCGATGCATCATCGCCGCCCGAGGGGGCAGTTCGGTGAACTGCCCCCTCGGGCGGCTTTTTTCGTCGCAAAGCAGCAGGGGGCGCACCCACGGGGCAACTAAATCGTTAATCCGTGAATCAAAGCCGTGGGACTGGGCTAGGGTCACCTATCTATAGCAACTCCGGAGGATAGGAGCCCCACAGCATGTCCACTGTCTCCCAGTCGACCGCCCCCACGCGCACCCGGCAGCGTGAGGGGAACGCCACCTGGATCGTCGTGGTGGTCTGTGGTGTCATCGCAGCGATGCACATCTGGAAACTACCCAGTGCCCTCACCGAGGTCCAGGGGGATCTCAGCATCAGTCTGGTGCAGGCCGGTCTGCTGTTGGGATTGGTGCAGTTGGCCGGAATGCTGGGTGGGATCCCGGCCTCCGTCGTGAGTGAGCGTGTCGGCCTGCGCCGCACCATGGCACTCGGCCTGGGGCTGCTGGTGGCGGGCACGGTGATCAGCGCCCTGGCCACCACCTCCGGGGTGATGATGGCGGCCCGCGCACTGGAGGGCATCGGTTATCTCTCGGTCACGGTCACAGCTCCCGCCCTCATCCGCCGGGGGACACCAACCCACCGGCTGACCATCGCGATGGGGGCGTGGGCCGGGTTCCAGGGCACGGCGACCTTCATCGCGGTGTTGGGCAGCGCCCTCCTCCTCCAGGTCACCGACTGGCGCATGTGGTACTGGATGATGGCGGTGATCACCGCGATCGGGATTCCGCTGCTGCTGAGGTACACAGCCCAGGATCCACCGCGGGAGGGTGGGGTGGGAGCTGCCTTCCGACGGGTGTGGATCACCATGCATAGCTGGAAACCGTGGGTCGCCGGTGCGGTGTTCTCCTGTTACACCATCCAGTGGACCGCGGTGATCGGGTTCCTGCCCACCGTCTACCAGGAATACGGGGTCGGGTCCGTGCTCGGTGGCGCCCTGTCGGCGGTCGCAGGCGGGGTCAATGCGGTGGGTGCGGTGCTGGCGGGATTCCTGCTGCAACGCGGATTGCCCGTCCGCTCGCTGGTGGTCACCGCCTTCATAGTCATGGGCATCACCGCCATCGGTGTATATGCGGTGGACTGGTCCACACTGCCCGGCACCTTCATCACCCAGTTCATCCTGGTCTGCATCTTCTCGATGGTCGGCGCGCTGATCCCGACATCCATGTTCCGGATCGCCGTGGATCTGGCCCCACCCGGGGGTTCACCACCGGCGGTGGTGGGCCTGATGAACCAGATGCAGAACACCGGCAACTTCCTCGGGCCGGTGGTGCTGGCCTGGCTGGCCGCGCAGGCCGGCGGATGGCACACATCCTGGTGGCTCACCGCCACCGCGGGTGCTCTCGGTATCGCGCTGATCATGCTGTTTTCTGAGAAGCGGCTGGGGATTTCGCTGCGGGCGAAGTAGGCGTCGAAAAGCGCGTCGCTACGCTGGTGCCCACCGATGACCGGGGACGCACCCCCCAACGCACGCAACGGGAGAGAAAAATGACACCCCTCACCTTCAACCACCGGCTCCTCACGCAGGAGGTCAGGTTCGGCACCGGCCTCGCCGCCGTCAATGTCGGCCAGGCCGTCACCTCACTGGGAGCCAATCGGCCCATGCTCATCACCTCCGCCCGGGAGGAGTCGCAGGCCAGGCGGATCACCGACGGAACCGGGGTGGCTGCGGTGTTCACCGACGTGGTCATGCACGTGCCCAGGGAGGTGGCCGAGCGGGCGCGCCGGGTGGCGGCCGACGCGGATGTCGACGCACTGATCGCCATCGGCGGGGGTTCCACAATAGGCCTGGCCAAGGCGGTCGCGCTGACGAGTGGCCTGCCGATCATCGCCGTGCCCACCACCTATGCGGGATCGGAGGCCACCGCGGTGTGGGGCATGACCGAGAACCGCACCAAAACCACCGGCACCGATACCGCGGTGCTTCCCAGAGTCGTGGTCTACGATTCCGACCTGCTGTCCACGCTGCCCACCGGGATGACCGTCGCCTCGGGGCTGAACGCCCTGGCCCACTGCGTGGATTCCCTCTGGGCTCCCAAGGCCGATCCCATCAACCGGGCCCACGCCCTGGAGGGGGCCCGGCTGCTCCGGGATGGACTCGTGGGATTATCTGCGGCTCACGGCGCTGCAGATGAGGTCGGTGCTGCCCAGGAGGTGGCATCCCGGGAACTCACCCTCGCCGGGTGTTATCTCGCGGCCTTGAGTTTCTCCTCCGCCGGGGCCGGTCTCCACCACAAGATCTGCCATGTGCTCGGAGGCACCTTCAACCTGCCGCATGCGGAAACCCACGCGATTGTCCTGCCGCATGTCCTCCGGTTCAACGCAGCCGCCGGTGATGCGGCCCATGTGGGGCGCCTGGCCGAGGTGTTCGGGGTGGAGGACGCCGTCGACGGACTCGAGGAGCTGTATGAACGCATCAATGCACCCCGCCACCTGGGGGAGATCGGGTTCACCAAGGACAACATCCCGGAGGCCACCGAACACATCGTCGCCGCCGCACCCAAGGACAATCCGGTGCCCGTCACCGAAGACGCCATGACCCGCCTGCTCATGCAGGCACTCTGACCACACCGGGGCGAGGCCGTGTGCCGGGCGTCGTGTGCCCGGATCGGAAAGTAACATCTCCTAGATAAACCACGAAGGGTAACCAGATGGACAGGTGCCTTGAATCCAACTCGACGCGACCATGGCCTGGGGAAACCACACCCCGGCCATTGATCATACCTGATGTCTACTAGCCTGGGATCACCACAACGCGCACCGCGCGGCTCATCAGCATCACCCATCTCAGTGTTACCCATCAGGGTCACCCAGCCGCACACCCACGGACGGTGATCCGCCCCCCAGAGGAAGCGATAGAACATACATGAACTCCCCGGAGCACAAGAGCGACAGACACAACCCCGCCGATCCCACAGAGACCGCAGAGACCGCCGGAGCCCCACAGGATGGCCATCCCCAGGTCCCACACCGCACCCTGCTGGCCGGTTGTGGCAGGACCGCCACGCGTCTGGGGGAGAGCCTGGTGGCTGCGGGCGGGGAGGTGGTGGCGCTGCGGCGAAGCACCGGCAATCTGCCCAGGTCGTTCCAGCCGCTGTCGGTGGATCTGGTGGAGCCGCTGGAACAACGACTGCCGGATGTGGACGCGATGGTGATCACCCTCAGCCCCAGCATGGGGGAGGCTTCCACCCAGATCCCCGCCCAGGAGCAGGCCCAGTCACCCTGGCATCCCATGGGTTATCTCGACGCGCTGACCCACCTCGCGCAGGCGCTGCCCGCGGTCCCACCGCGGGTGGTGTTCGTGTCGTCCACCAGGGTATTTGAGGGGAAGGCGGGGGAGCAGGTGCTCACCGAGCAGGACGAGCCAGCCCCGATCACCCCACGTGGCAGGCTGCTGCGGGATGCGGAGCTGCTGGCCATCGACCTCTTCGACGCCCACATTGTGCGCCCCGCCGGGATCTACGGTCCGGACCGGGAGATGATGGTGCGGAAGGTGGTCAACCACACCCCGGTCCAGTACGCGCAACGCACCAACCGTATCCATGAGGTGGATCTGGCCCGCGCGCTGGAGGTGATGCTCACCCTGGAGAATCCGCCCGCAGTGCTCCATGCGGTGGATCAGCGTCCCGCGACCATGGGGGAGGTGGTCACCTTCATCGCCGATCAACTCGGGGTGGCACCACCGCCGGCGATGGAACCCGAGATGCCCGGCGGCACCGTCCTCAGCGGTGAGCTGCTGCTCAGCCTGCTCGGTTCGCTGCGCTATCCCACCTTCGAGGCGGGGTACGGCGCGCTGGGGTAGCAGATGCTTGTCGACGCCGACTGCACCCGCCCCGGCCAGCCGTACCGCTCCGCGTCCTACCCGGGCAGCAACGCCGAAGGTTGACCGTGGGTGGTGACCACCAGCTCATCACGGGCACGGGTCGCGGCCACATAGAGCAGGGCGCGCTCCCGCTGGAGGGCGTCCTGACGTTCGGCCTCACCGAGCCCGGCCAGCTGGTGCTGTAGCGGCAGCACATCCTCTCCCATACCCAGCAGGATGACATGGGTGAACTCCATGCCCTTGGCCCCATGCATGGTCATGACGCTGACGGCCTCATGGGAGGCGAGTTCCGCGTTCTGCGTCTTGACGGCAGTGATGCCATGGTCGGCGAGCGCGTTCACCGCCCGGTTGATCAGGGGGCGGGTGCGGGTGAGGATGCCGATGCGGACATCCTCGCGTCCGTCCTGCCACTGGCGGATGAGTTCTGCGACAGCGTCGAACTCCTCGTTCTCGGTGGCAAAGGACATCCGCTGTGGGCGTGGACCGGAGCGCAGGGAACGGTAGCCCTTCTCCGAGTCCTGCTCACCCTCGGCATCGAGCCAGGCCTGTTCGCCGTCGAGAATCTGCAGCGCGTAACCGAGGTTCTCGCGGGTGGTGCGGTAGTTGACGGTGAGCCTTGTCGACGCCCGACCCCGCGTCGAGATGCCGAAGTGGCTGAGCACATGGTGCTGGCCGTAGATGCGCTGGTGGGAGTCCTCGGCGAGGAAGATGTCATTGGGGCCCTCGGCGACGCTGGCACGCAGAAAGCGCCAGTGTCCGGCGTGGAAGTCCTGGGCTTCGTCGATAAGCACATGATCGAAGAGGGAGTCGCCCCGGTTGTCCAGCAGCCGGGCGGCCACCGCGGCCTGGGCCGGCCAGGACACCTTGCCGTCGCGGGCGCTGGCGTTCATGAACGCCTCGAGCACCGGCCAGACCTTCTTGCGTTGCGCACGGTTGAGCGGGGTACCCCTGCCCGGGCGGGCAACACGCAGGTAGGCCAGCTGCGTGGTGATCTGGTTGGCCAGGACAACCGATTCGAATTCCTGCTCCATGAATGTGGTGTTGCCCAGCTCAGGTGGCAGATCGGCGTCACGGAAATTCATCAGCGCATCCAACCAGTACTGGCGTTCCTCATCCCCGGTGAAGGGCTTGATGCGCCGGGTCGCACGTCCCAGGACGGCCTCGCTGGCCTTCTCGATCTCGGCGGGGTTCGCCTTCTTCAACAGCTGGTAGATCAATGCGTCGATGCCACTGATCCACAGGCCGGGTTCACCCGGGGTGCCGGCCTCCGGGAATGCCGGGTTGAGCACGTTCATCAGTGATTTCAGGCTGTCCGCCAGCCCACGGGTGAAGGTGGTGAGCAGGACCGCGGGTGGGTTGTCCGACAGGGTCGGGGTCCGGCCGTTGGAGGTGACCAGACGGTTGGCCCGGTGTACGGCGACAACGGTCTTGCCGGTACCGGCGCCACCGAAGACGCGGGCGGAACCGGAGTAGTCGCGGTCGATGATCTGCTGCTGGTCGGGGTGGAGGAACACCCGCCAGGCATCGAAGTCCTGGGCGTCGATGACCTTGCGCAGCTCCTCGGTGTTGACCTCATCCAGGTAGGCGAAGTCCATCTGGGCGGCCGGGGTCTTGAGTCCCTCCAGGAGCCGCTCGTCCTCGGTCCTGGTCTCAGCCTGTGCGGGTTCCTCGGTTCTGGCTGGGATGCCGAGGCTTTCCCGGACCTCCTCCAGGGTGAGCCCGGCGATGAGTCCGAGCAGCGCATCGCGTTCCCAGGAGGGGCTCATCATCAGGGCATCCTCAAGCCCATCCTCACTGTCCAGCGTCAGCACCCTGTCGATGACCGCGGGATCAATGCCGAGTTCCTGCTCCAGGACGGTGGCGGTGTAACCGTTCTCCTGCAGGATGTCACCGGGTGGTGGGGTGATGGGGCCCACCGGTACCGCCACGGGGTCAGCTGCCGTTTCAGCTTCCTGTTGTGCGGCCAGTTCCGCGGCCTCGCGGGCGGCTGCCGTGGCCTTGGCACGGTCCGACTTCTCCTGACCCGTCGGGAGCTCCGGCGCGGTCTCCTCGATCAGGCGGGTGATGCCGTTGACCGGGTTGACCTCCAGGCGGATCTTGACGGCCCGGTTGTAGGCATCATCGTGGTTGTAGACACCCTCGATGACAAAGTGGTGCATGTCCTTGCCGGTCAGCTCGAACATCACCGCCCGGTACTGCTGGTTGACGCGGCCGGTGCGCACCCGCGGGTCCACCGCGGCAGCGATCGGCTCGACGTGCAGGCCGGGGGAGGTCGGGTCGTCGGCAAGCTTGGTCAGGAAATCCATCGTCTGCTTGCGCAGGCTGCCGTCAATGTCGAGCCTGTGCATACTGATGGTCACGGGTGCCATGGGATCAGCTTTCTTCTATCAGTTCGGCGGGGACGGTCTCGGCGGTCAGGGTGTCGGCGTGGAGCACGGTCCACCCCTGCGACTGCAGTTCTTCGGTGGCGGCGGCATCTGCCTCCGAGTCGAAGAGGAGCACAACCTGCTGGGCGGGCCAGGCGATAACACCCACGGAGTTCGCGTACTCCTCACCGATGACATCGGTGGGGCGGGCGCCGGCGTCGACCAGCAGGTTGAGTGCGCGTTCCACATCGGACTCGTCCTCGTACTCGGCGAAGATCTCCTGCCACCCGGCTGGAATCTCGGTGCCGACCGCGTCCTCGGCCACCTGCTTCTCCACCACCGATTCCACAATGGCGCTTGTCTGCACTCCCGTACCTGAGGTCACCGTCAGCTGATCGGGGGAGAGCCACATGAGGTTGGTCAGGGTGAGGAAGGTGTTCCACGTGTCCCTGGACAGGTCATCGGCGTCCGCGGCGTCGAGGGTGAGGTGGCGGGCCCGGACCTGCCCGACTGACATCGACGCGGTGAGCGTGATCCGACCGAAGATCCGGCCGAGGATCAGATCACCCTCGCGGGAGGTTTCATGGGTGATGGCATGCGCGGCCGCCGCATGGGCCAGTTCCTCCCAGGCCTTCTTCTCCGGCTCCGTCAGATAGGCCAGCAGCAGCTGGACCGGGGAGGTCAGCAGTTCCAGTGTGAGTGGGTCAAGCACCGGATTGGCGCTGGCCAGCTGGTTACCCACCTCCGTTGTCCACGCCGGGGCTGTGTCGGCGCGTTGTTCATAGCGGTCAAGATCAGCGCTGGTCAACGACCACGGGATGATGGAATCAGCAGCCAACCCGGCGCGTTTGCGCACGTCCCCGTGGACGCGGAAGGCCGCCGGGGAGATGTGGTACGCGGCGCCGTCGAGGTAGATCGCCACCGGACGGTGTGGCCCGTTGATCGGCTCGAGGTACAGATCCGGCGTGGTGTGTGGGAAGACGCGTTGCTCCTCCAGGCGCCAGCGTCGACCCCCGGGGAGGGTGAATTCCAGGACCGGCCTGCCGGCGACGATCTTGTCGGTGATCTCGGCATTACGGTCCTTGAGTGCCTTGCGGATGAGGATACGGAACCGCAGCTCCAGCTGGGAGCTTTCCGACGGTTCCGCCCGTTGCGTCTGCACATCCCACCCGGCCTGACGCGGGTCTGCATCGGGTTCGGGGTGGTTCTCATTGAGCAGCAACGCGGCCAGGGCGCGTTCGGCGGCGGCCCGGGAGGTGGTCTCGATGTCGCGTCCGCGTGCATAGGGCAGGAGGCAGTCGGGGCAGGCCAGACGGTCATCGTCGGCGCAGGAACAGGCAGAAACCCGTTCCCACGCGCCGAGCAGGAGTGCGCGGACCTGCTCCGGTTCGGTGAACTGCGTGAGGT
The DNA here is from genome assembly GCF_000011305.1 of Corynebacterium efficiens YS-314. Classification (NCBI taxonomy): domain Bacteria; kingdom Bacillati; phylum Actinomycetota; class Actinomycetes; order Mycobacteriales; family Corynebacteriaceae; genus Corynebacterium; species Corynebacterium efficiens. Next base: position 3,084,091 of record NC_004369.1, read on the forward strand.
AACCGGTGCCACCGGGGACGGTATCGTGCAACATCAACGCATCGACGGAACCGCCGGTACTGCGGGGGACCTGCACGGTGAGCACGTCGAGGTGGTCCGGATCGCCGCCGAGGACCTCCTTGAAGCCGAGTTTGATCGCGGCGATGAGGCTGGTGACGGTCAGGCGGTCCGCCTCGGAGGTGAACAGCTCCGGCAGCAGCATGAGCACACCCTCGGTGCGCAGGGTACGGCCCAGGGCGAAGGAGACAGTGTCCTCCTCGCGGGCGGTGCGGTGGGTGCACCAGGGGCGGTGATCCCGGCGGTTGTTATCACCGATCTCGGAATCGAGGTGGCCACAGTGGCGGCACACGGAGAACAACGGGGACGTCAGTTCACGCCCGGAGATCAGGCGCTTTTCACCGTTGCCCTTGCCCAGGTTGAGCCAGCGTAGCTCCACCTGGCGCAGGTGCTCCACACCGAAACCCTCGGAGAGGTACCAGCTACGCCCCCGGCCGTGTTCCGGAACGGTGTAGCTGACCGCGGAGTGGAAGCGTGAGATATACCGGTCATCGCGGGTGTCGGTGATGGTGTGTCTGGTCTTCTCCACCTCGGCGGAGACCTTGCGCAGCTGCACCACATCGAGCACCTGCCCCTTGTCCGCCCAGGTGGGGGACCCACACTGCGGGCAGGAGATGGACTGCGGTGCATCCGGGATGAGGATCTGTGAGTGGGAGCAGTCGGGGCACAGGCGCCACTGCTCGATGGCCGCACCCTGGTGGCCGATCTCGACGGAGTCGATGGTGGCGGCAATCCCCTGGGCGTAGAAGGTCGCGCCGGGTGCCAGCTCGAAGAGGGCGAGGGAGACACCCCGGGAGTATTCGAAGGGGACGGTCTCGAACTCCATGGTCTCGGTGTTCAGGTGGGATACCGCGACCGACAGTTCGACGGAGTCATCGATGAGCGTGAAGTTGGGCAGCAGTCCGAAGCGCTCCATGGCCGCGACCCAGTGCTGGCCGTTGACGGTCTCGCTGAGTTGCTGGTTGACGTGGCGCAGCGAGGCCCGCACCCCGCGCTTCTCCTCCGCCAGCTCGGAGTCGCCCTCATCGGAGCGCTTATCCAGCTCATCGCGGCGGTCGTAGAGCCGCTCGCGCCGGGCGGTGAGTTCAGCCCGCTCGGAGCGCCACAGGTTCCGGGACTGGGCGAGTCGGGCGATGAGTCCACCCGCCTCCTCGGTGGTGGCCCAACGGCGCAGCTCGGCGGCGGAGTCCTCGGTGATCTGCCCGGTGAGGGTGGTGATGAATTCGGTGAGCAGGTCGTCGATACCCGCCCGGACCCGGCGGGTGATCACATCAACCAGGGCGGGTTCACCGGGTACGTCGTTGAACACGCTGACGGCGTCACTCAGGTCGGGGATCTCCATGGCCAGGTCGATGGAATCAACGAGGTACGCCGTGAACTGGCGGTTGAGGATCTCTACGGCGGCGAGGAAGGCCACCGGGGGTGACACCGCACCGGAGATCACCGACAGGGGTTTGTTCAGTTTGGGCAGGGTGGCCCCCCGCCCTTTCACCAGCGCGAGGATCAGGGAGTTGCCGGTCAGACGACCAGCGCGACCGACCCGCTGGACATAACTGGCCACCGAGGTCGGCAGGGAGGCGAGCATGACGGTGGACAGGTCACCGATATCAATACCCATCTCCAGGGTGGGTGTGGCCACCAGGACGTTGGGGGAGTCGGCGCTCTCATCACCGGAACGGAAGGCGTTCTCCCGCTGCACGCGGGTCGGGGTGTCCAGCAGGCTGGTGTGCTCGCGGGCGACGACGGTACGTGGCTGTTCGGATGAGTACAGCGTGCGGTAGTAGTTGTCGTCGATGGGTTCGGAGCGCAGGGTGCCGGCGCAGCTGGGGGTGAAGCAGGGGCTGTCGGACAACACCTGGCGCACCTCTGCGGCCACACCGGTGCGGGCCCGGCAGACATCGCACTCGAGCAGTGCGGGATCATCTTCACAGCTGACGCGGATCTGTTCGGGAGAGAGCGCGAAGATGGTGCCACCGGAGTTGGTGTCCACCGTCATCAACACCTCGCGTTTGGCTAGTTCGCGGAACAGCTGCGCCACGGCCGTCGCTGCATCGTGGGTGCTCAGACCCAGCTGACGGGCCGTCCACCGTGCGAAGCGGCCCCGGGGACTGCCCAGCGGGGTCACGCCGGAATCGCGCCGGGCATTGCTGAGCGCCTGGCCCAGGCGGGGAAACTCCGGCGAACCACCCGGGGGGAATCCCGGGATGCCCTGGGCACGGGCCTGCCTGCGGTTGAGCAGGTAGGCGTTGCCGTCATCCTTGAGATAGGGCTCAAACCAGTGGTGGTAGATGCCGCCACGTTCCCGGGTCATCTCCAGCACACCACGAACCCAGGCCAACCGTCGGCTGGCATCGCCGGAGTCCAGGCTTGGAGCAGTGACAGCGCCGAGGGCATCATCGGCGGCGGAACGGGCGAGCTCATCACCCACCTCCACCTCAACGGTCAGGGACCCGGTCAAGGACAGGGACCGCGCCAAGTCGGCGCGCTGGCCGAACTCGAGCGCAAGGTCCAGCCCCAGTCGACGCCGGACGTGACGTCCTGCTTGTCGACGCTCCCCATCACTGGCATCCTTATCCCAGTAGCCTCTGAACTGCGGATAATCCGTCAGATCAGGTGGCAGCAGTTCATAGCGCGAGCGGGCATTGCCGGCAGCCAGTTCCATCAACCGGTCCGGCACCCGCGCCAGGGTCATCCCGTCCTCAGTGACAGCGCGCCGGGTGAGGGTACGCAGGGCGAAGGCACGGGACCGTGACTGCACAAAACCGGCGCGGTGGGCGGCGTCCTGCACCGAGTCGGTGAACACCAGGGTCTTCTTCTCCGAGGTGTCCAGGTCCGACATGCCAAACAGGTTGGACAGCGACACCGACAGCAGGGTGGCGATGGAGGACCCGATGTAGCGGATGGAGTCGGTGGTGCCACAGGAGGGGCAGGTCTGCTCATCAGCCAGGTCATCGGCATCAAGTCCGTAGTGGGTCAGCACCGGGATCGACGAGCCGGAGGCTGCCTCCGCCTCGGTGGGTTCGCGGACGGACAGCTCGCGGGTGTCGGTGTGCAACCACAGCACCGCGGAATCCGCATCACCGCCACGGGGACCGGCGACCGGGCGGCCGGCACTCAGAGCGGCGCGCTGCTCGGCGGTGGCGTCGAGAAGCGGGCGCTGGCGTCCCCTGTTCTCGATGGAGGCGCGGCGGATGACGGAGGGTTCGGTCTCGGGGGTCTCCGTGCCGGGTTCCAGCGCAGTCATCCAACCGGAGCGTCCGCACGCCCGGCAGAAGCAGGCGGGCAACCACACGACGGCGGACTCGTCGACATCATCGGACTGGCCATCGTCCGACCAGCGGAAGATGGACCCGGCCTCAGGGCCGACGTCGGTGACGGCGCGGTCGATGCGGGAGAGCTCACGGACCCACAGATGCGTCTCGATGCCGGGCAGGCGCTTGCGGGCCCAGGATGCCACATCGAGGTTGGCGCGCAGATAGGCCATGGCGGTCAACGCGTGGGTGATCAGCTCGGCGGACCGTTCCTGACCCAGCTGTCGGACCATCGTCTCACCGAGCACCAGCTCAGGAAGGGTATCTACCTCATCCTGCACCCGCCGGTTCAACGGCACAGGTGTGGCGGCGTGTTCGAGGATGAGCTCCGTCAGCGGGTGTGCAGCGTAGTTGCGCACCGCCTGGCGGGTGTCGGTGGGGCAGTGCCAAACCCGCTCACAGAAGACGGTGTAGACATGCTCGGCGTGATCGATGCCGGCGGGGGCGGTGGCGAGATGCTCCAGCAGCTCAGCAACGTCCTCGACATCGGGGATCGTGTGCTGGTCGTCTGACAGGGTCGGTGGGCCGAAGGAAGCGGCGATCTCCCGCTGCCAGTGGCCGAGAGCCAGGGTGTGTTCGGTGACGACCGCCTCGGGGGAGAACTCCTCACCGAAGATGGTGCGGGCGAAGTCGCGGATCTCTGTGGTGTCACGACCGGAACCGAGGGTGGCTGATGTGGCGACCGGGGTGACCTGGCCGAGCGGTCGGGTGGCGTCGGCCGCGTCGAGGAAGCCGGGGGACTGGTGGCGCTTGAGCATGAGGCCCAGGCGGCGCAGCAGCAGCGCAACATCGGTGCCCTGCGCGCCGTCGTAGCTGTGGAACTCATCGAGAACCAGGTAGGTCAGCGACTCCGCAGAACGCTCCCAGATCTCGCGGTCCCTGGGCCGCAGCAGCAGCTGGTCAAGCATCTTGTAGTTGGTCAGCAGGATATCCGGCGGGTCCTGCTGCATCACCTCCTGATTGTTGATCAACGAGGTCGGGGACACCTTGGTCGCCTGGCCCTTGGCCTCACCGGTGTAGATACCCGCGGTGACACCTGACAGAGCCGATTCCTCATTGAGCAGCGTGACCAGGCGTTCGGCCTGGTCATTGGCCAGCGCATTCATGGGGTAGAGCAGCAGCGCCTTCACACCCGTCTGACCACGGGCACGCATGCGCCGGGCGTGATCGAGGATGGGCATGAGGAACGCCTCGGTCTTGCCCGAACCGGTACCGGTGACCACCAACGTGGGCTCAGGGCGGCGTGGGCCGTTCTCATTCACCGAACGCAGCCGGCGGAACGCCTGGTCCTGGTGGTGGTAGGGCACGAACCAGTCAGGCAACCACCCGAGCACGTTCTCCCAGTCCGTGGCCTGCGCATACGGCAGCCGCGAACGGACGTAAGGTCCATGGAACATGCCACCGTCAGCGTCGGTGAGGAAGCGTTCCAGCTCAGTGGAGGTTTCCGCGTCCGCCAGGGAGAAGCTGGTGGTCAGGTACTCCGTCAGACCTTCGCGGATGTTGCCGGCCGCATGGGCGGGGATGAGGGTGGACAACGGCTTCTCCAGATGGTCATTAGTAAATCAGGGACTGTCTACATCATAGGCAGGGCATGTGCCCCCACCTCGGGATAGCCGACCCTATGTTCTACTCGGAGGTGGCGACTACGTTCCACTGGGTAGCATTTTTCCTGCCACAGATGCGCCTTCATTGTTTCCTGGTGGTAAAAAGAAGGGCAGCACAATGTCCCCTGATGTACCGCGGATCAGTGGACTGAGCATGGTAGGAAGAGTGCGGAAATAATAGACAAACTCGTCTATCTGACCACCTCCCACAAGTTCAATTCTGTGACTTAGATGACAATTAGTTTGTTGACGGACTGCCCTGGCTCACCACCGCCCGTGAGGTAGCCACCACCCAAGGTTTTTTCCACTGGGACCTCGACTTCGCCGCTGTTTTCGCCCGAGGCGGCTTCGACCTCCAACTCGGCAACCCACCCTGGGTACGACCCCGCACCGATGTCGACGCACTGCTATCGGAATCCGACCCGTGGTTTTCCCTGGCACACAAACCAACGCAGGCACAGAAAAACCAACGCCGTGAACAGTCGATCACCGTCAACCCTGCAACTGCCTCAACTCTGACCAATGGTGTCGGGGAAACAGTTGCCACGGCAGAATTCATCAGCCATCTCTCCACCTACCCGTACCTGCAGGGACAACAACCGGATCTCTACCGCGGATTCATGGAGACAACGTGGTCCAGTGCCTCGCCGACCGGTGTGGTTTCCATCATCCACCCCGAATCTCACTTCACTGAGAAAAAGGCCGCCCCGCTACGGCGCCAGGCCTACTTACGGTTACGCCGACACTGGCAGTTTATCAACGAACTTCGACTCTTTGATGTCCATAACCTGGTTCAATATGGAGTTCATGTCTATTCGCACCCACAAGATGTCCCGAGCTTCACCAGCGCGGCATCCCTCTATCACCCGCAAACTGCGACTGACTCATTGGGTCATGACGGTTCCGGACCGCTGCCAGGTTTGAAAGATGACGAGGGTCAGTGGGATCGCCGCCCGCACCGTGACCGCATCCAGCATGTTGAAGAGTCAGTGCTCAAGACCTGGAAATCAGTCCTCGAAAATGACGATACCCCCTGGTTGGATACCCGCATGGTGTACACCGTCAACACCGACGCCGCAGCAGTCCTTGAGAAGCTTGCCGCAGCACCCCGGATGAAAGACCTCGACCTGCAGTTCTCTCGCGGGTGGGATGAGTCGATCGATAAGAAGAAAGGGTATTTCGATGTGGGGTGGGGTCACCCCGACTCCTGGGACGATGTCATCCTGCAGGGACCCCACCTGGGTGTCTCCACACCGATGATCAAACAACCCAACCCGACCATGACCAGTAATAAAGACTGGATCGAAATCGATCTGGAAGCCCTACCGGCCGACTTCATCCCTGCCACGGCCTATCAACCCAATCACGAGATGCCCTATAACGAAGAATATGCCAAATGGATGGATCTGAACGGCGACTGGATATCAGCGCGCAAATTCTACCGGGTTGCCTGGCGTCAAATGGCGGCAACCACTGGGTTTAGGACAATGTATCCTGCGTTGATTCCTCCTGGAACAACCCACGTAAATGGTGTGATAACTGCCGGCATGGCATCTTCTCTTCAAGACCAGACCTCAATGTTAGCAGCCGGGGCATTTCTTTCTTCTCTGCTCTCCGACTTCGTTATTCGCAGCGCAGGCACCCACCTATGGCCATCACTTATCGAAAAAACACCCGTGATTATGGATTCGAGACTCACCCGAATCGCAACTATTTCCTACTTGCGTCTCAACTGCCTTACGTCCGCATATGCGCCCCTATGGAAGGCGATCACCGACGAGGATTGGACGTTTAACACTCCAATCCGCAATGCCAAGAAACGGTTCCATGCCCAGAACGAGATCGATGCAGCCGTGGCGCTATCCTTGAACATCTCCGTTGATGAGCTATGCACGATCTACCGGACCCAGTTCCCCGTCATGCGGCGCTACGACCAAGAGAATTTGTTTGATGCCAACGGCCGAAGGGTCGCCCCGGAGATTATGAAGTTGGAGAAGAAGCTAAGAGAAGGGGAAGAACTTCCAGAGGAAAAGCGCACGTGGACGCATCCACAGTCCCAGGTTAGTTACTACTTCGAATACCCGTTTACTCCACTAGACCGTGAGAAAGACTTGCGAGCAGCATACGCTCGTCATGCAGATGGGATAGAGAAGTAAGAAAATTATGCTGACGGGGTGGATTTTCCTAGGTGGCTGAAAACTCCGCGTACGCTCGTCGAAGGTCTGCTTCGCGATTTAAGGTCGAGAAGGGATATTCAAAGGTGTAACTGACGCCAGATTGTGGATGTTCCCACGTGCGTTCAATTGTGGTTAATGATTCTTCTTTCCCTGCGTTCAGATGATTTTTAAGAACTTCCTTAGAGATTTTTCTCCCCAGAGAATCAAAACGATTTTCCTGGTCGTAACGCCGCATGACCGGGAACTGGGTCCGGTAGATCATGCATAATTCGTCGGCCGTAATCCCAAGTGACAGCGCGACAAGTGCATCGATCTCGTTCTGAGCATGGAAGCGCTCTTTTGCATTGTGTATTGGGATCTTAACGGTCCATTCCTCGCCTTCAATGTCTCGCCAGAGGGTTGCATACGCAGAAGTAAGGCAATTCAAGCTGAGGTAACGGTCGATTGCTAAATCCATGTATTTACTCGTTATAGCAATAGGAAGAAGCGCGAATTTTGCACCGTGAATGTTCTGAACTCCCATCGCCCGAATAAGGAAGTCAGAAAGAAAAGAGGAAGCTGTAGCCCCAACAGCAATAGTTTTCCAAATGTCCGTGCTCGCACCACTAATAATTCCATCGACATGAGTAGCACCTGGGGGAATAATGGTTGGGTATAAGGTTCGGAACCCCGTGGTCGCTGCCATTTTTCGCCAAGCAATGCGGTATACGCTGGCGGAGGAAACGTTTTGATCGCCGATCTTCCATTTGGCATATTCTTCGTTATAGGCCATCTCATAGTTTGGTTGATAGGCCGTGGCGGGGATGAAATCTGCGGGTAGTGCCTCCAGGTCGATTTCGGTCCAGTCTTGGTTATGTTTCATTGTCGGATTGGGTTGTTTGATCATCGGTGTGGAGACACCCAGGTGGGGTCCCTGCAGAATGACATCGTCCCAAGAATCAGGGTGGCCCCACCCCACATCGAAATACCCCTTCTTCTTATCTGTGGTCTCATTCCATCCGCTGGAAAACTGCAGATCGAGGTCTTTCATCCGAGGTGCTGCGGCAAGCTTCTCAAGTACTGCTGCGGCTTCAGTGTTGACGGTGTAGACCATGCGGGTGTCTAACCACGGGATGTCGTCGTCTTCGAGCACTGATTTCCATGTCTTGAGCACTGACTCGTCAACATGCTGGATGCGGTCACGATGCGGACGTCGATCCCAGTTATAGTCTTCGTCTTTGATGCCGGGGAGAGGCCCATCTCCGTTGTGATGAACGGATTGTGCGGCAGTTTCTGGGTGGTACATCTTAGTCGCGTTGTGGAACTGCGGGCTGTCCTGCTTAGAGGAATACAGATGCACGCCATAAACCACGTGGTCATCGATGTCGAAGAGCATCAATGCGTTGATGAACTGCCAGTGGCGGCGCAACCGCAGGTAGACCTCGCGTCGCAGCGGTGCCGCCTTCTTCTCGGTGAAGTGGGATTCGGGGTGGATGAGTGAGACAACACCAGTGGAGGAGGCATTGGACCACGTTGTCTCCATGAATCCACGGTAGAGATCTGGACGTTGGTCTTTAAGGTGTGGATAGTCGGGAACGGAACCGAGAACCGCTGCTGTCGCGACCGTTTCACCTGTTCCCCGCAGTAACAACGAAACACTTCCTGGGTTTTTCATAACCTCGGTGGTGCGCAGCTTCTTATCCGCTTGAGTGGGCTTGCTAGCAAGACAAAACCACGGATCCACTTCAGCAAGGAGATCGTCTACCTTGACATCGGGTCGTACCCAGGGTGGGTTGCCGACCTGGAGGTCGAAGCCGCCTCGGGCGAAAACAGCGGCGAAGTCGAGGTCCCAGTGGAAATAACCTTGGGTGGTGGCTACGTCGCGGGCGGTGGTGAGCCAGGTCACGCCGTTAACAAACTTTATGTCACGTGCACCGCTGAGTTTAGCGTCTTGTTCTTCGAACTCATTGAGTTCTTCCCAGGTGGTGGCGGCCCCGAGCACATACTGGCCTTGCGCCACCGAGGTTTCGATGCCAAGAATATCCCGGAGAGTCGCTAGCCATTCATCAAAGTCGGGCAGTTCGGGCCGGTCCGGATGTTCCTCGGTACGAACCTGGTCTAGCGGCCAGAACCACAACGCACACCACGCATCCATGGCCAGTCGCAGGCGATTATATGCGTTGTTGGGATTGTCGAAAAGGTCACGTTCAATCTGCTCCCGGGTGATTACCCTGTCGCTCAACTGTGTTTCATGCCCCCATACATCGATGTCACGGCGGGCCTGATCCTCGGCAATGCGCAAGCGAATGAGTGCCAGACGCCACAACTTTTCGACGCGGCGCGACAAGCCCTCAAGCAGCTTCTTCTGATTCTTATCGGGCACAACCTGAATCGACCTGCGCCAGGCCTTGAGAACCTTTTGTTCCTCACTGGCGATGTCCTTGACGTCCTTCGCGTCAGCAGTTGCGCCCCATCCTGCTGATGGCAGCAAGAAATGGTGGATACCCGGGGAGAGGGACGACTCCGGGGAACCGGAATCGACGGATTCGGCTACGTCGACAAGCGGCAGACGCGTCGGCACCTCCTTGAGCCATGCCTTCTTGGACAGTAAACGAGGGGAGTAGACGCTTCGCGTCGCCCCAATCAAGGAGTTACCGCGACGCAGGTGTAGGCCAAACCACGGGGCCTTGAGGTCGGCGGTCATGGTGTCGAGCCATAGGGAGATCTCGGCAAGCTCGACAGCGGTGGCGTTGAGGTCCACGCCGTAGACCTGGTGCAGGGCGATATGCGCCTTGATCTTCTGCAGTTCCCTCGTGCGGTCCTCGGCTGGGATCTGCTCGCCGAGCTCTTCCTGACGCAGGGTGACGTAGAGTTCTGCGAGCTGGCGCACGGCTTCCACCGCGAAGGCCCCGGAACCCATCGCGGGTTCGCAGACGGTCAGGTCAAGAACATCTTCTGCCTTCTTGATGCGACCGGTTTCCTGGAGCACCTCGATGGCCTGGCTGACAGTGAATTCGGTGAGTACCTGCGGGGTGTAGAAGGATGCAGAACGCTCACGGTCACGGCCGGATTGGCGGAAGACAAAGGAGCCCTGCGCATGACGACGCCGCTGGCGCTCCACGCCACCACCGTTGGCCTCGACCTCCTGCATGACAAAGCTGTCCTGTGGGACGGTGTCCGCCTTTGCCACGGGCAGGACCCACGAGCCCTTCTCGGGGTTGCCGTTCTTTGCTACTTCAAATAAATCCTCCTCTGCTATGAAGCCTGTATAGGACATTAGGCCCTCATAGACCTGGCCCAGTTCAGTGACGCCGAGGGTGGCATAGGAGATGAAACCGCGCTCCTTGCCCGACTGCTCCTTCGACAGCAGCAGGTTCTCCAGGACGGTGTTGAGCGCTTCATTGGAGAGTTTGACCGTGTCAATGATGTTCGTGGCCTTCGGCTGGAACAGATCCGCGGAGAGGTTACGAAACTGCAGGCCCTCCTCACCCGCATCCGGGTCGAAGTCTGGATTGCGTGAATCCCGGGGATCGTTCCCCTGGTCGACGAGGTGGAAGAGGATCTGCAGCGAATCATAGAGATGCGTTCCAGAGCGGGCATTCTGGGTGACCGGCGGGGTGAGAATCAGCTCACGCAGGCGGGACAGACCATAACCCTCGTCGTATTCCGGGGTACCCGTGGGCAGGATCTCCAGCTCGGGGGAGGCCTCGGCAAAGAGCAGGAAGAGGATGCGATAGAGGTACCGGAGAGATTGTTTGGCCAGCTCGTTGCCATCAATGTCATCGATGCTGAGACCCTGATCGCGGTAGCGGTTGAGTACATCGTTACCGATCAGCTCAATGGATTCACGCACCGCGTTGCGAAGCTCACCGGAGACCTTGATTGCATGCTCGCGGGACTGCTCAATGGTCTCGTTCCACCAGGTCACGCCATCGGCGGCGCGTTCAACGTTCTCGCGCGCGAGGGCCACGGCCACCCGCTGCATCTCACCCTTGGCCTTGATGTCATTGCGTTCGACCACCAGTGCCAGGTCGATGGCCAGATAGCGTCCCAGGGGCCAGGATTCACGCTCGGCAAGGATGACCCAACCACCGGCGATGACAACGATGAACTCGGGTGGGGTATCAGCAAGGAAGATGTCACCCACCAGGGCGGAGGCAGTGGGGGAGGAGGGTTTGGCGTCGACAAGCACCTCACCGCGCACGGTCGTGGTGGGGAAGTCCTCGAGTGTGGCGATCGGTTCGGCCACCAACAACAACGCGGAACCCGCGACACCAGCCCAGGCATCGAACTCGGTGGTGGTGCCCGCGCGGGTGAAGGTCCTGCGGGTGGGTTGGCCATAACCCAGTGCCCGACGGATGAGGGTGGTGGTCTCATCGACGGTGTTCTCATCAAGAGTGGCCAGAGCGTTCTGCAACTCGCGGCGGAGGGAAGTGAACCTGGTCAGTGGGGAAGTGTGACCACTGTCGGCCTCATCGTCCTTCCACTCCTTGACCCGTTGAGCGACTCGTTTGCCGTAGGACTCGCCCTTGGTCTCGTCGGTGGTCAGGAAGTGATCGCTGATCCACTCCTCGACGTTGATAATGGAATCGTAGGTGGCCATGCATTCTAGTATGCAGTTCGATGAAGTGTCTCCAACACTCGGGTACAGGAGCTCCTATTGGGACTTAATCTCGGGTGAGATCGCGCAGGAGGTTATCAACGAGGAAATGCACGGTGGTGAAAGCCGAGCGTCCTTCTTCCGCCTGCTCTAACGAGTTGGGCATATCCGTTAGGTTGCGACGGGCTCGGCTTGTCGCTTCCCGCAAACTGTCTGGTGTAATCGGAATCGTATTCGCGTTGTTCTTTTGATAACCAGGCAGCACTCTTTTCAAGGCAGCGTCGAGCGTGTTCTTATCCTTTACGGTACGACAGTCATCTGCGTGCAGGAGGACCCAGTATTCGAAATTGGGAGAAGAAAGTCCCACTCCCCGGTCCTTCCTTTCGTTGGCCCATGTGAAGAGTTGATTGAGATGTTCACTCTCCCATTGGTCACGGTCAATAACAACCCATGCCTGGTCTCCGGGCTTTAATTGGCCCAACCGTTTCTGCTCGATTAATTTCTCCTCCACGGTGTTCAAAACGGATAATGGGTTTGACGACCGACCCTTTTTAGGAATGACCTTTACGGATGCCCGTTGGTTCATAAACCTACGGAAATAGGCTTCTTCTGTCTGACCCTCTACGCCAATGATGTACAAGCGTCGATAGCGACGTACTGATGCTTTTTTCTCCGGCTTTGCCATGTATCCCCCTCTACAAGTGACTCCTTAGATACTAGATCCAAGAACGTCGTCTTGTATGATGGGGATCCCTCCGAATCGACCTTCCATATAGCTCTTACGCACGTCTTTGTCGTTTCGGAGACCGTCATACTCACTAAGTGCGATAATGGCAGACTGTCCGGTTTCATCTTTTTCAACAACCCAGATCTCATCCTTGCGGAAGATCGAGAAGTCCATCAGCATGAGATCATGCGTAGTCAGTATCAGCTGAGATCGGGACTCTTCTGTCACGCTGTTGAGGAACGAACTAATCAGACTAATGGCTAAATGCGTGTGAAGGCTCCGGTCGAACTCGTCAATGACGACGACCCTATTGCTCCCTGGTTTGCCCAGCTCCTTGAACATAGGCAGTAGAAGGCCGACGAGGTGACGGGTACCATCGGACTCCTCCGACCAATCAAGTGCAACCGATTCACCGGTGTCTGTCGTATGGGTAAGCGCTACTTCCGTTGCCTTAATCTCACCATCTACTCTCTTGAATTCAATGAGCTGACCATCACGGCTGGCAAACATTGATTCCCCCTCGGCAAGTCGATCTGTAAATGCAGAGAGCGCTGATACATCATCGTTGACTGGTTTGACCTCAATCCCATCTAAGCCCGCGCCGAGTCGTGGCAGCCAATCAGTGGCACCTGCAAGTGCATCAGTGAAATTCTGGATCATGTGGTTTCCACTGTCAGTCCCAAGAACTGTCAGGTTTGAGAACCAGTAACTGACTATCCGGGTGGTTTCGATGATGCTGTCACCTTTCCCGGTCCAATCCTGCAGGAATCGGACGAAGGAGATATTGTCCGCAACTCCGTCTAGCAGGGTCGAGGCGAGCGATGACTCACCACCAACCTCGCGGGCTTCGTCATTCCTGCTGAAGATAAGTTGATCGTTACCGCTGGTCACCTTCCAGAGCCCCTCATTCGAAATGCGCTCACGGTTGTGGCTGATGATATAGCGGTACATCACCTCATCCCACATGAAGTACAGCTCGAATCCACTGTCAGACTTACGTGAATTCGCATCCAGCTTGAAAGGATGGAACGGTATTGCTTTGTCAGGATGCGCTGGCGGCATGACAAGCGATTTCATGTGAGCAAGGGCGCGAACGAAGTTCGTTTTGCCAGACGCATTTGCTCCGTAAATCGAAGCGACTGGTGACAGCCTCATCCGATATACCGGCCGAAATCTGGGTATGCGTTCACCGAACTTCTGTTCTCGTGTAGCCGACATATTGAAGCTTTGCCGTTCGTTGATCGACTTGAAATTCTCCACAGAGAACTCAACAATCACGTGGAATCACCACCCTTTCACCCCGTTTTCCAACGGATCCGGCCTTAAGCATACAAATGATGCGAGTTTCTCGCATCATTTGTAAAAATTTAATGGGGCAGAATGATAGCTAGTGGACGCAGCAGCTCACGGTCGGGTTCCAGTGAATAGGTGAGGTTGCGTTGCTCGTCGAGAAGCTTCTTGGTGCGGGTGAGTTGATTTGTGGACAGCACGCCCTGGCTACCGGCATCCCACTGTTCGGCGCGCTCGCGCCAGTCGGTGATGCGGTTCTCGGCGTGGGAGGCGGCTGCCATCATCATTGGGCGGGTGGCGCCATGGGCTGCTGCAAGGGCATCGCTGATCAACTCGTCGCTGTAGGCAGGAGTCTCAGTGGCGCCCATGTTCACGGCCTTTTCACCCAGGCCGACCTGATGGAGCCATCGAACCGGGTCATCGAGGACCTCGGCCTCGAATCGGCTGGACGCGGTGACAAAAGCACGGGAGACCACCTGCCCACGGCGGTTGGACAAGGTGGCGAGGATCAGGACGGTTGGGGCCGGCACGTCACCGGTGGCGGCCGGGATCTCCCGGCGGCTCATGGTGGATAGCGCACGGTCGGAGGCCCATTCGGTCACCGGGTGCAGGGGACCGAGGAAGTGGGCGGTGGGCCAGGTGGAACCGTCGCCACCGGTGCGGGCGGCGTCGAGCCGCTCCTGGCCACGGGCGAAGGAGGTGGCCAGGGTGACCTTCTCCAGGACCTTACGGTCGGCGAGGTAATCCTGGGGCAGAAACTTCAACCTGGCCTGGAGATCCACCGGTGGGATGAGCTCAGCGATGTCATTGTTGTGCAGCGTCAGTCCGACACCGCCACGTGACGGGGAGGATTCAGCGACCGAGTGGAACCCCTCCGAGAGGGCGTCGGTGAGGTAATCGATCTCCTTCGAATACAGACCACCGGATGCGGCGGTGACGGCACTCGGCTGCTGCTGATCCTGGGTGGTCTCCGCCTTCGCCGCGCTGATCATCGCGAGCAGGCTGTCGATCTCGTCAAGGCCATCAGCGGTGCCGTCGACCAGATTCTGCGGGTCGGCGACGGTGTCCTCGAAGTCACGGGCACCACGCAGGACATCGCGAATGGCGTCCTCCTCAAGAGCCGCGGAATGTTTGCCCATGAGGGAGGAGGCGTCTCCGAGCAGTTTGTTGGCTTCATATTCGCGCTCCATCAGGCGGGTGAGCACCTTGATCTCACCGATCCCCTCGGAGTCGGAGGGTTCAAGCAGCAGGGTGGTGATCTGCGGATTATTGCGCTGCCCGTAACGGTCGATGCGTCCGTTACGCTGCTGGATGCGGATCAGCGACCATGGGATGTCGTAATGCACCAGGTGGTGGCAGAGGGTGTGCAGGTTGACACCCTCGGAGGCGACGTCACCGGTGACCAGGATGCGCAGGGGAGAATCGGTGCGCTTGAAGTCGTCGACAAGCTGCATCTGCTTTTCGTCCGGCAGGCCGCCGTGCATGACCTCGACGGCTGCGGCGGGCAGCTTGAGGTTCTTGATGAGGTTCTCCCGCAGCCAGTGCAGGGTGGCCACACGCTCGGAGAAGACAACCACGCGGGTGGGCGAGCCCTTCTTGACCCCGATCTCGGTGAGGTAGTTGACCAGCGCGTTGTACTTGTTGGAGTGGTACGGGGTGATCTGCTCATTGAGATCGGCAAGGCGTTCCAGGGCCCTGCGCTCGGCGGTGTCGGCGGTGCCGATGCGCTTGAGGCGACCCGCCACCGACTCGCCGAGCGCGGCGGGGGAGGAGAGGAAGGCCTTGATCAGGGTCCACGGGAAGAGGGGATCACCGGCCGGGTTCGCCTTGCCCTGGGCACGCCAGGTGTCGTTGAGTTCGCGGGCGACGGCATCCTCCTTGTCGGAGGCGTCCACGGGGATGTTGCGCGGTTCCGCGCGCTGGGCCCATTTCTCACCGACGAAGGAGGCGACCTCGTCACTGTTGCGGTGACGGCGGATGATCAGGCGTTTGGCGGCCTCCTCATCGATGGTGCCGTCAGGGCGCACACTGGTGGGATCCAGCAGGCGGAGGATCTCCTTGAAGGAATCGGAGTTACCGTTGTGTGGGGTCGCCGAGGCCAGGATGAGCGCCTCCGTGGTGGGTGCCAGCGTGCGGGCCAGTTCATTGTTCTGCGTGCCCACGTTGGTGGCGTTGTGCACCTCATCGATGATCACGGCATCCCAGCGCACCTTCTCCAGCTGCGCGCGGTACTTCGGGGATTTCAGGGTGTCCATGGACACGATGACCCGGGGGAAATAGGTGAACGGATTGCGCGAGGCTGGCAGTTTCTGGCGTACCTGCTGGATACCGGTGGAGTCCAGGCGTACCAGTGGGATGGCGAAACGTGTCCACATTTCCTGCTGGAACTGCTCCATGATGTGACGTGGCGTGACCACAAGGATGCGCTCACCACGGCCCCGGCGGATGAGCTCGGCGAGGATCATGCCCATCTCCAGGGTCTTACCCAGACCGACAGCATCGGCGATGAGCACACGCGGACGCAGGTTCTCCGGGGACAGTGCCTTCTTCACCGCGGTGAGCTGGTAGTTGAGCGGGTCCGCCAGCATCTGCTCAGAGACGCTCAGCTCCTCCTGGTACAGCGGGACCGGGGTCTGCCGCATGGCGGTCTCCAGCCACAGGCGGGTGCGCCGGTAGGCGGGGGAGTCATCCGCCACCACCTCCACGTCGGCCGGGTCCAGCACCGTGATCTCATCGAGCGCGGTGTAGAAGGTGGCTGGCTGATCGCGTACATAATCGGACAGGCCACGCACCTTGAGGCGATAACCGTCCGTGGAGCGGGCGACATGCGTGATAAGCCACGCTTCGTCTCTGGCCTCAATGGTCAGGCCGGGGGCGAGGTTGGCGACAGTTTCGGTGGACATAGATCCACGATATAAGGATTTTTCCCGCTCTTCGGAGTCCCACCACGGAACCCCCTAAAATATTCACCATGCCAAGTATTTTCATCAGTGGTGCCGCGCAGGGCATCGGTAGGGCGGTGGCCGAGCGTTTCCTCGCGGAGGGGTGGACCGTGGGTGCCTATGACATAGCCCCGGTGACCTACACCGCCGACGGCACACCCAGAACCCTCATCACCGGTCACCTCGACGTGACCAGCGCGGGGGACTGGGATGCAGCGTTGAAGGACTTCACCTCCCACACCGGCGGGACCCTGGATGTGCTGGACAACAACGCCGGGATCATCATGGACGGACCCCTGCGGGATGCGGATGGGGCGGGCGTCGCAAAGCTCATCGAGGTCAACTGCACCGGCGTCACCCTCGGCGCCCGGGCGGCCCACCCCTACCTCCGGCGCACCGCGGGTGCGCAGCTGGTGAACATGGCGTCGGCCTCCGCGATCTACGGGCAGCCCCAGATCGCGGTGTATTCGGCGACCAAGTTCTATGTGGCCGGGTTGACGGAGGCGCTCAGCCTGGAATGGCGGCGTGATGATATCCGCGTGCTCGATATCTGGCCGTTGTGGGCGAAGACGCCACTGGCGGATGTCACGGCCAGTTCCACGCGTCGCCTGGGGGTACGGCTGACCCCGGAGCAGGTGGCCGAGACGGTGTGGCAGGCACTCCATCCCCGAAACCGGTGGGCGCGGGGCAGGGTGCACCACGGGGTGTCCACGCTGGACAAGGTGCTCTACCTGGGTCGGTCGCTGGCGCCGGACCGCCTCGCGCGTCTGCTCACCCGGGTGATCGCGGGATAGGAAAAGGGGGCTCCGAGGAGCCCCCTTTTTGCTTTACGACGTCTACTGCAACCGCATCAGTTAGCGCACGTCGATGAACTTCTTTGCCACCCAGTTCTTGGAGGCGATGATGACAAGTCCGATGAGGATGGTGACCACACCGACGGTGATGAAGAAGGTTTTCTCCGCATCGGCGTTGGTCGGGTCGTAGTAACCGCCGAGGGTGCCCGACAGGGAGGTACCCATGGACACGGCCATGAGCCAGACCGCGAACATGCGGGACTGGAACGCCTGCGGGGCGACCTTGGTGGCCAGGGAGTTGCCGACGGGGGAGAGCAGCAGCTCGGCGATGGTGAACAGGAAGTAGACCCAGATGATCAGCAGCATCGGGGTGGAGTTGGCCTCCCCGCCGGCGAACGGCAGGAAGAAGAACAGGGCGCAACCGATGACGATGTTGGCCACACCGAACTTCACGGCCGTGGACCACTGCCTGGAGCCCAGCTTGGTCCACAGGGTGGCGAAGATGCCGGAGAAGATGATGATGAAGATCGGGTTGAAGGAGTTGATCAGTCCGGGGGGCAGTTCAATGCCGAGGAAGTTACGGTCCAGACGGGCGTCGGAGTAGACGGCCAGGACGGTGAACTGGGTCTGGAAGATGGCGAAGAACAGCACACCGCCGATGAACATCGGGATGAAGCCGAGCAGGCGGGACTTCTCCGCTGCGATGGTCAGCGGGGAGGCGTACATCTGCACCAGCAGTCCCACGGCGGCGATCAGGGCGATCGCGGCGGTGATGTTGGACAGCCATTCCAGCCTGATCACGCCGGTGGCGATGAGGGTGACCACGATGGCCACGACGGCGAGGGTGCCGCCGATCCACTTCGGGTACTCCGACTTGGGCAGCGGGTTCGGGATGTCATGACCTGCGGCGCCGATGGTGGTCTTGCGCATGGCCACGTACTGAATGAGGCCGGCGGCCATGCCGATGGCAGCGATGCCGAAGCCCCAGTGGAAGCCACCCCAACCCCACACGGCGTTGGTGATCAGCGGACCGAACAGGCCACCGATGTTGACACCCATGTAGAAGATGGAGAAACCGGCATCACGACGGGTGTCGGTTCGGGAGTACAGCTGGCCGAGGACCACCTGGGCGGCGGTCTTGACGCCACCGGAACCCAAGCCGATGAGGACCAGACCGATGGCCAGACCCACATAGCCGGGAATGAGTGCCAGTGCGACGTGGCCGGCCATGACGATGATGGCCGAGTAGAAGAGGGTGCGCTCGGATCCGAAGACGCGGTCAGCGAGGAAGGAGGCGACCAGGGAGGTCATGTAGACGAAGCCGCCGTAGGCACCCACGATGGACAGTGCGGCGGCCTGATCCATGCCCAGTCCGCCGTCGGTGACGGAGTAGTACAGATAGAAGGCGAGGATGGACTGCATGCCGTAGAAGCTGAACCGCTCCCACATTTCCACGCCGAAGAGGTTGGCCAGACCCCAGGGCTGGCCGAAGAATTTCTTTTCACGGTGAGCGTCAGCAACCGCTACTCCAGTTGAGGAGCCAGCAGGTTCTGGTGGCACACCGTCGTTGGTGATGTCGGTGTTCATTCTGAATATCGTTCCGCACGCAGGGATGCAAAACCAATCCTGACCACCTCTTTTACAGACTTTCCCATACAGGACCGCCACCGTGGAACAAACAATGTTTCACGTGAAACACTCCCATCCCATAGGGCGGGACGGGCCAATGCCCCCACTGCGCTCCACAGCCAATCAGCTACATGTGACCTGCTCGCCAGGAACCTCGCACCACCCACCCCATTACGAGCCAGGCAAACACTCCTAGATCACTACTTAGGTAACAGAACATTCAACCCTGCACCCCACCCCGGCCAGATGACCTCAGATCTGGGACAAAAGTGACCTCCCACCAGCAGAATTCACAGATTGAAATAAATCACATCAGGTGCGATCTATCCGTTCCACCACCCCGGAGCGGGTATCACAACACCGGACAAACACCTACCTACCCGGTCGGGAATATAGGTGTTCCGGCCTGCCCGACTGGCCGTAACGCAGCCTCACCTGCACCAGGCCACTACTGGCCATCGCGGCAAGTCGTCGTTGGGCGGTGGCCCGGGATACCCCGGCGAGTTCGGCGGCCTCCGAGGCGGACAGCTCCCCGTCGCCCAGGGCATCGAGCAGCAGCTGTTCGGTGGCCGAGCGCGACACCGGGGTGGGGGCCTGCGCCCCGTTGAGGATGGCAAGTGCCTGATCCACCTTCTCCTGCGACAGTCCCTGGGATCCGGAGAGCACATGGCGGTAGCGGGCATAGCGGTCCAGCCTATCGATGAGGACCCGCTGGGGGAAGGGCTTGACCAGGTAGGCCAGCGCCCCGGCGCGCAGTGCCCGGCGCACGGTGGGTACATCATCGGCGGCGCTGAGGATGAAGGCATCAACGTCACTCGCCCGTGCCAGGGTGATGCCGTCACCGTCGGGGAGGTAGATATCGGCGAGCAGCAGATCCACGGGGTGCTCCGCGAGGAAGACACGCGCCTCGGCCACGGTACGGGCGGTGCCCACAACGGTGAAACCCGGTGCCGCCTCCACTGCCGCGGCGTGAAGGTCCGCCACCCGGAAATCATCGTCGACCACCAGCACCTGCAGCGTTCTACTCATCGGTCATCCTTTCCTTCGGGGGTCAGCGGTGCGGGGGAGGGTTGTCCAGAGCGCATCACCCCGGGCAGGCTGGCACCGAACACCGCACCGGATCCCGGTTGCTGGCCACCGCGGTCGATGATCCACACATCCCCTCCCAGGGAGCGCGCGAGGGCGCGGCTCAGTTTCAATCCGAGGCCATGGCCGTGGATCGCATCTGTCCAATCATCCACCACCGGGGGGGCGGCGAAGACATCCACGTCCCCGGTGATGCCCGGGCCGGTGTCCGCCACGGTCATCACCAGGGTGTCACCGTCGTCCAGAAGGGTGAGATCCACCCGGCGGGGTTCATCGCCCCGGGCGGCGGCGTCGATGGCATTGGTGAGCAGGTTGCCCAGGACGGTGGCGATATCCTCGGCGTTGTCCACCTCCCCGAGAATCAGCGTGTCATCGGTGATGCGCAGCCCCACCCCGCGTTCCGAGGCGGTGATCGCCGCGGTGGTGATGAAGGAGCTGAGGAACGCCTCCTCCAGCAGCTCCGCACCGAGCAGGGGGTGCACCTGGCCCCCGTGCCCACCGATCGACCGGAGGAACGCGGCGGCGTCGTGGGGGCGGCCGGCGTCGATAAGCCCGGTGGCAGTGTGGATGCGGTTGGAAAACTCATGCCGCTGGGCACGCAGCGCCTGGGTCATGGTGCGCACGGAATCCAGGCGTTCGGTCAGTTCCACCATGTCGGTGCGGTCGCGGATGGTGATCACGTGGCCGAGTTCCTGATCCCCGCGCGTGACCGGGTGGGAATCCAGGTAGAGGATGCGGTTGTTGAGGCTGACCGCCCCGGGCCGGTCACCGCGCAGGAGCTTGTCGACGATCCCCTCATCCATCCCGAGCTCCGGCAGCGTCCGGCCCGCCAGTGCCTCGATCCCGGTGATCTCCCGGGCCTGCTGGTTGTGCACATCGATGGTGCCGTCGGGGCGCAGCGCCAGCACCCCCTCCTCCACACCGTTGAGCACCGCGGTGTGGTTCTTGAGCAGTTCCACCAGCTCCTCCGGTTGCAGGCCCAAGGTGATCTCCTCCCACCGGCGACGCATCACCACCGCCACGCCCGCACCGAGGATCAGGGCGAGCACCGCGCCGGCCGCCACCGTCATGAGCAGGGGAGGCAGGCGGTCGAAGACGCTGGCGCGTTCAAAACCCACACTGACCCCACCCACCGGGGTGGTGGTGCCCGGCGCGAACACCGGCACCTTCGCCCGCGCCGATTCACCGAGGGTGCCCGTCTCCCAGGCGATGGTCTCCTCCCCGCGCAGGGCAGCGTCGAAACCCGTGCTGACCACCTGGCCCAGCCGCTGCTGATCGGGGTGTGCCAGGCGGATGCCGTTGCCGTCGGTGATGACGATGAACAACGCCCCCGTGCTCACCTGCGCCGAGTGTGCGAACTCCTGGAGCGGTCCCCGGGCCAGCTCGGCGGCGGTGGGTTCCGCACCGGTGAAGGTATCGCGCGCCACCTCGTCGCGCACCTGGGGATCGGCGGCGACCACCCGGCTGATCGACAGCGCGGACTGTTCGGCCTCCGCCTTGAGCTGCTCCACCGTCAGGAACGTGAACACCGCGGAGCACACGGCGACGACCACCGCGACGGTGAGCACCTGGATCACCAGGATGCGGGTGGCAAAACGCATGATGGCCATCTTTCTTGTTGGGGGAGCTGCTGGTGACCAGAATACGGCCCTGGCCTGGTGTTTCGGCCGTGAACTAAATGCACTTAATTCTTTAAATGCGCAGTAGTGACCGCAATGCGCGCAACACTTCCGGCAGTGACCCAGGCCACCTTAGACTGCCGTCAGCAATGTAGACCACTCACGGCCAATCAGGAAGGGCTTGCGATGAGCAGCTCCATTTTCACCCTCGCCGCGGATTACGCGGTCAGCCACACACCCTCCGATGGTGTGCTGGTCGTCCTGGGTTTCACCATGATCCTCACCTTCATGACACTGATCATGCTGGGTCGCCTGACCCCCATGGTGGCCATGCTCCTGGTCCCCACCATCTTCGGCCTCATCGCGGGCGCCGGGCTGGGCATGGGGGAGATGGTGCTCGACGCCGTCAAGGACATGGCGCCCACCGCGGCACTGTTGATGTTCGCCATCATGTTCTTCGGCATCATGATCGATGTCGGTCTCTTTGATCCGCTGATCCGCGGCATCACCCGGGTGCTTCACGACGATCCCGCCAAGGTCGTCCTGGGCACCGCGATCCTCGCGGGCGTGGTGTCCCTCGACGGCGACGGTTCGACCACCTTCATCATCACCACCTCCGCGATGTTGCCGATCTACCTGCGCCTGGGCATGAGCCCGGTGGTGCTGACCTGTGTCGCCGGCCTGATCAACGGCACCATGAACATCCTGCCCTGGGGTGGCCCCACCGTCCGTGCCGCCACCGCCCTCGGTCTGGATCCGGCCGAGGTGTTCGTCCCCATGATCCCGTCGCTCATCGCGGGTGTGGCCGTGTGTATCGCCTTCGCCTGGTTCCTGGGCCTGGCGGAGCGCAAGCGCCTGGGCAGGATTGATTCCTCCCGCTTCGGTGGTCCCGGCCTGGGCGGTGGCACCCCGGCAGGGGCTCGTGGCTCCGGCACGCCCAAGCCCACCGGCCCGACCGGGGGCGTGCTGGTGAAGGAGCGCACCGAGCAGATCGACCTGGATGAACCGACCCTCAGCGAGAACCTCACCGACACCCTGCTGGATCCGCACCGCGCCACTCTGCGTCCCCGCCTGTTCTGGTTCAACGCGCTGCTCACCGTCACCGTCATGGTGCTACTCATCGCTGATATCTTCCCCCTGGCCTACATCTTCATGGTGGGTGCCGGTCTGGCCCTGGCCGTGAACTTCCCGAAGGTGAAGGACCAGGCGGAGGAGATGCTGGCGCATTCCTCCAGCATCGTCGGCGTGGTGTCCATGGTCCTGGCCGCAGCCGTTCTGGTGGGTGTGCTCAACGGCACCGGCATGGTGGAGGCGATGGCCACCTGGATCACCACCGTCATCCCCGATGTCCTGGGCCCACACCTGGCTGTGATCACCGGCATCCTGTCGATCCCCATGACCTTCTTCCTGTCCAATGACGCCTTCTACTTCGGCATCCTGCCGGTGCTGGCGGAAAGTGCCTCCCACTTCGGTGTGGAGCCCGTCGAGATGGCCCGGGCTTCCATCACCGGCCAGCCCGTGCACATGCAGAGCCCCCTGGTACCCGCGATCCTGCTGCTGGTGTCGCTGGCCAACGTCAACCTGGGCGACCACCACAAGAAGGTGCTGTGGCGCGCGTGCGTGGTGTCCATCGTCATGCTGGTGGTCTCCGTGGTGGTGGGTGTCGTGCCACTGAGCGCGGGAGCATAACAGCCACAAACACAACCAACCCCGGCCCCGGACCCGGGGGATCACACACCCAATCACGTTGAAACCACCCCATTCAGGGGTGGTTTTTTCGTCGAAAAGCCTGCACGGGCGACACCCACACCCGGATGGCTAGACAGGTGTCCAGTGATTCCGGCATAGTATGCGCAATCACAAAAGTGGTTAAGCGCACAGCGACACACAATGACAGGGAGGGTTGAGATGAGTCTCAACGGGAAGATCGCAGTGGTCACGGGAGCCGGCTCCGGCATGGGACTGGCCACCGTGCGGGCCTTCATCCGTGAGGGTGCCACCGTCTACGCCCTGGTCGCCGGCGACAAGATTTTGCAGCTGGATAAGAGCTAGGCCCCAAGTGCCGATGGCCGCCACCCCCTGATTTGTTGTCCAGGGGGCGGCGGCCATTTGTCAGCTACCGGGGGAGTGGTTAGTCCCGGGAGACGGTGACGGTCACGGGGATGTTGCCGCGGGTGGCGTTGGAATACGGGCAGACCTGGTGGGCTGCATCCGCCAGGGCCTGGGCCTCCTCCTGCTCAAGCGCGGGGATGACCACCTCGAGGTCCACAGCCAGACCGAAGCCCTCACCCTGCTTGCCGATGGATACCCGGGCCCCCACGGAGGAGTCACCCAGATCCTTCTTCTCGGCGCGAGCGACTGATTGCAGGGCGGAGTGGAAGCAGGCGGCGTAACCGAGGGCGAACAGCTGCTCGGGGTTGGCACCCTCGCCGCTGCCACCCATCTCCTTCGGGATGGCCATGGAGAATTCCAGGGATCCATCGGCGGTGGCGGCGTGGCCGTTGCGGCCGGCACCGGTGGCGAGTGCTTCTGTGCTGTACAACGCGTCCATGAGGGGTGGCTCCTTGTGATTCGGGGGAGTGATCGGGGAACACCGCCCATCATGCACCACAATTAAATTGTGCACAACCTTTTTATGGGGATGCGGTAGGGTTTTCACCTATGGACAGCCATCCCGAACTCTCCCTGGACAACCAGCTGTGTTTCTCCCTGTACCGGGCCAGCCGGGCGGTAACCCGCGCCTACCAGCCACTTCTCAAGGAACTGGGACTGACCTACCCGCAGTACATCACCATGCTCGCACTCTGGGAACACGACCGACCCCGGGGCATGCATGAACTGGTCCGGGATCTCGGACTGGACAGCGGAACCCTGACCCCCGTGTGTCGCCGACTGGAGCAGGCGGGCCTGCTCACCCGGCAGCGCGACACCGCGGATGAACGCAGGCTGATCATCACCCTCACCGACAAGGGCAGCGCCCTCCGGGAACAGGCTGCAGAGATCCCCACGAAGATCGCCTGCATGTACCGGGATTCCGGCATCGATCCGGTCCTGCTCAAACGTGAACTGGACAACCTCTCCGCCCTGCTGGCGGGGGACTAGACCGAGAGCTCACCTAAAGTTCGAACACGGTCAGCCACTGCCGGGCCAGGGAGCGGTGGACCAGTTCCTCATTGGTGTCCTGGTTATGCACATAGAGGAAGTAGAAATTCCGGTCCAGGCTCATCAGGCTGATGATGAACTGGTAGCGGCGCTCCTCATTGTCCTCCAGCTCGGGGATGGAGCTGCTCAGACGACGCATCATCTGCAGCCACTCATCGGCCACGGCGGCATCCTCGGCCATGGCCTGTTCGATGGAGGAGAACTCCACGGAATGCTCACGCCACAGCGTCGCCATGTCCGCCAACCAGCCCAGGATGGACTCCATCGTGTACTCCGGCAGGTCGAACACCTCCCGGATCGGTGCCCGGATCCCGGGTTCGACCTCCTGCATGAGCGCCAGCATGAGATCCGGCTTGTTCCGGAAATGCAGGTAGAGGTTGGCACGACTGCCCCCCGCACGCTGGGCCACCTGGTTCATCGAGGTCCGGCCGAATCCCTGTTCCAAAAAGAGCTCCCGGGCGGCGGTGATAAACCGCTGTCGGGTGTCTGCGGCCTTCTTGTCCTTGAGATTCATCGTGGGGCCTCGCTGGGGTGTTTGTAGGGTGCTGCCGGGGTCTGGGTTAATCAGATCCAGGGTACGTCACCGGTATAGCAACTGTGCGGAGTGGTCAGATGGCAACCATCCGGGCATGAGCCGGCTACCACTGAGATCAGAAAAAGATAGCATCACATCTGAGATACCCGAATGACACCATCAATTATTCCATAGTTCATACCTTATTCAACGGGCGACTTTAAGGTTCTTCTCAGCAGCCGGACAGCCCCGTGGTAGAGATCCGCCACCCTCCCTCTCCGACACCCCCGCCCTGTGCACCGGGGTGTTTTTCATGTTCCACAACGCCGTGTTTCACAAAACCATGTTCCACAAGGCAGGGGAGCGCGCATCCACCCGGGGGTTGAGCCTCCGCGCTGGTTTAAGAACTCAACAACGCAACCCCGAGAAGGACACCACCTTGAAACTCCGTAGAAACGGTCTACGTCTGGCTATCGCAGCCACCGCCGCGTGTGCCGTCACCACCGGCCATATCGCGGTCGCCCAAGATAACGCGGTGGGTGATCTCACCGCCGCTGTCGCCGATCTCGCCGCGGTCACCGCCAGCACCCCATCTGATCTGGTGATCACCGAGATCCTGCCCAACACCACCGGACATGATGAGTTCGAGTTCTTCGAGGTGCACAACACCGGCACGGCACCCGCAACGATCGGGGAGGGGGAGTACACCTTCGCCTACAGCTACACCGATTCCGCCGACACCACCCGCGATGTCGCCCTCGACCTGGGCGAGACTGTCACCGTGGCACCTGGGGAGACCGTGGTCATCTGGTTGAACTACACCGCCACCAACATCGATTCCTTCGCCCGCTCCGAGCAGGAGTTCCGGGATTTCTACGGAATGGATGATTCCGCACGCATCTTCCGTGCCACCGGGCAGAACGGCATGGCCAACGGTGGTGACCGTGGCATCCGCATCCTCCACAACGGTGAGGTCTCCAGCTGGTCGCACTACCCCTCAGGCAGCGCCGGTGTGCAGCTGGGCATCGACTTCGCCCTCCCGGTGGCAGGGGAGTACGCCGCGGTGCCGGTGCGCACCCAGACCGGCCCGACCCCGGGGGTTATCACCGCGGATCAGCTGCTGCCGGGAGGTGCCACCGGTGAACTCCCCGCAGACCCGGAGGACCCGGTGATCCCGGACCTGGACCTGGCCATCTTCGACGGCCTCACCCCGCCCACCACGGCGGCCCCGCTGGTGCTCACCGAGCTGCTGGCCAACTCCGACAATGTCGGCGGTTCCGATGCCTATGAGTTCATCGAGATCACCAACACCACCGCTGAGCCGGTGGATTTCTCCGACTACACCCTCAACTACCTCTACCCGCAGGATGAGTTCACCAACACCAATGCCGCGGTGTGGGCCTCCCAGCCGGGTGATGTCATCATCGCCCCGGGTGCCTCACTGGTGTTCTGGATCAAGAACGGCCCCAACAATGACCTGACCGCCGCTGATTTCAACGCCGTCTACGGCACCAACCTCACCGCGGGTGTGGACCTGGTGGAGATCAACTCCGGTGGCATGGCCAACGGTTCGGCCCGTGGCATCCAGATCCAGACCAACACCGGCCACATCATCAACCGCGGGTACTACAACATGGCCGACGCCTCCGATGTGGAGCTCAACCGCTCGCTCAACTACGCCGTCGACGCCGGGGATCTGCTCAAGCAGACCCTGCTCGGCAACGCCAGCCCCACCCCGGGCACCGCACACCCCACCCAGCTGCCGAACCCGCTGCTGCCCGTCACCGCGGACACCCAGGCCCCGGTGGTCACCGACACCACCTCCGGCACCATCACCCCGGACGAGCCCTTCACCTTCTCCTTCAAGGCCACCGACAATGACCTGGTGCGCACCCTGACCCTGAACCTGCGCTCCAACATCTCCACCGGGGCGCAGGAGATCAACCTCACCGCCGACACCGATGGGGATTACTCCTGGCAGCTGCCGGCCGCGGACATCACAGGCAAGGTCTGGTTCGAGTACACCGTCACCGCCAGCGACGGCACCAACACCACCACCACCGACCCCGTCCGCCTGGGTGTCGACGGAGCCAACACCGACCCGGTGCGCCTCAACCTCACCGACGAGCAGTGGGTCAACGGCACCACCGACATCATCGGCGCGTCCGACACCTTCGGGGAGGACGTCGAGCTGCTTATCGACGGTTCCCCCGTCACCACGTCCCCCAGCCTCCCGGCAGCGCCGACGTTCGCGATGGAGATCACCCAGACCGACGTGTTCTTCCGCAACGGCATCCTCGCCGGGGGAGAGGAGCTCCTCATCTTCGATGAGGGCACCTATGAGCGCATCGAATCCGTCTCCACCGCGGTGCCGCTGTACCACATCAATGATGACGGTACCGTCACCGTCAGCGTGTACGCCGGCACCAAGGCAGCCCCGGTCATCGACCCCAATGAGAACAACGACGACTTCCAGATTCGCAACCTGCGCCTCATCCTGCCCGACGGCCGCACCCTGACCCCGGCCGGCATCACCGACCAACAGGAGTGGCTGAAGATGGGCGACAGCGCCGGCAAGCTCGACTTCTTCGACGCCACCTTCACCCTGCCGGAGGATGCCTACACCGGTGTGGCACACGCCTGGGACACCACCGGTGTGACCGATGGCGAACACACCGCCACCGTCACCCGCGCGGATGGCGAGACCATCAGCCGCACCGTGCGCGTGGACAATACCGGCCCGGAACTCACCGTCACCGGTGTCACCGACGGTGCCGAGCTGCGCGGTGCGGTGGAGATCAACGCCACCGCCACCGACACGGGTGCCGGTGTGGAAAGCATCGAAACCCTGCTGGACGGCGAACGCGTGGAGCTGCCCTTCACCACCGGGTCCCTCGACCTTCCGGCCGGGGAACACACCATCACCGTCCGCGCCGAGGACAAGGTGGGTAACCGCACCGAGCGGACCATCACCTTCACCACCCCGGAGGAAAACCCCATCAGTGGTGACTACGCACCGACCAACGGGGCCACCGTGGCCGCCGGTGATGTCACCCTCACCGCCCGCGCCAATGACCCCAGCGGGGATGATCTGGACCTGACCTTCCTCGAGGCCGACACCCCGGCACTCGACAGCGGGCGGGTGCGCATGGCCACCGGCACCGTTGCCGACGCCGCCACCACCGACCGCGCCGAGGCCACCAACCTGAGCCGGGAGGACGTCGACAAGCTCGCCGGCCTGGACGGCCTGGGCACCGAGGTCGCCTCGGACACCGCCTTCCCGTACCAGCTGTTCGAGGTGGATGCCGCCGACGACCTGGCCGTGGACACCCAGATGCGCGTCAACTGGGCAGGCTCCGCCGACGGACGCGCCCAGGTCATCCTGTACGCACTGAAGGGATCAGAGTGGGTGGAACTGGACCGCCACCTCACCGGCGCGGAAGCCGAGGACTTCACCCTCGAGGGCCTGGTCAACGCCGCCGAGTTCGCAGACAACGGCACCATCACCGTGCTCGTGCAGCACTCCGAGGGTTTCTCCGGCCCCCACCACACCACCCGTGATTCCGAGGTGACACCCGCCCACCCGGATGATGTGCCCCGCTCCGAGTACGACTTCACCCTCGCGTGGGAATCCGACACCCAGTACTACAACGAGCAGTACACCCAGCACCAGGAGAACATCCACACCTACCTGCTGGAGGAATACAAGAACAAGAACATCCAGTTCCTGTTCCACACCGGTGACGTGGTGGACAACTACGACCAGCCGGAGCAGTGGGCCAACGCCGTCCCACAGTACGACCGCCTGGACGAGGTCGGTCTGCCGTATTCCATCCTCGCCGGCAACCACGACGTGGACTACGTCAACGATGACTTCAGCGAGTTCAGCAGCCGCTTCGGCGAGGACCGCTTCAAGGACAACCCGTGGTACATGGAGAGCTTCCGCGACAACCGCGGCCACTATGACCTCTTCTCCGCCGGTGGTATCGACTTCATCAACGTGGCCATGGGCTGGGCCCCGGGCGATGACGCCATCGCATGGATGAACGAGGTGCTGGCCAAGCACCCGGAACGGGTGGCCATCATCAACCTGCATGAGTTCATGCTCACCACCGGTGGTCTCGGACCGATCCCGCAGCGCATCCTCGACGAGGTGGCCGCCACCAACCCCAACGTGCGCATGATCATGTCCGGCCACTACCACGACGCCTACCAGCGCACCGACTCCTTCGACGATGACGGCGACGGTATCGCCGAGCGCACCGTGACCTCCATGCTGTTCGACTACCAGGGCCTGCCCGAGGGCGGCCAGGGCTTCCTGCGCCTGCTCCACTTCGACAACGTGGGTCAGAAGATGATGGTGCGCACCTACTCACCATCCCTGGAGCAGTACAACTCCGATGAACCCTCCCTCATGGGACCGGCCGAGGATCCGTGGATGTACCAGTCCTTCGACCTGCCCTACGCACAGCTGGGCATCGAACCGGAGGGACGCACCCTGACCAGCGATGCCTTCAGCGTGGATTTCCTCAGCTCCGAGGAGATCGGTTCCGTCTCCGCCGTCGCCTCCGGCGATACCGGATCCATGGTCTGGAAGGACGTTCCCGAGGGGCGCCACAGCTGGTATGTGCGCACCGAGGATCCTTTCGGCGGCGTGGAGATCTCCGCGGTCCAGTCCTTCATCGCGGGGGAGGGGACTGGAGCTGACGGTGGCGACAACGGCAGCTCGGTGGGCAGCTCCGACACCGGCCGCGCCGGCTTCCTGGGCGCGATCGGCGGATTCTTCGCCGGCGCTGCGGCACTCGCGGGCGCAGCCTTCGCCTTCATTCCGAACCTGTGGGAACAGGTGATGAGCACATTCAGGAAGTAGAAAACAACTACCCTTAAGAAAAACTCCCCTCAGGTCCACGACGGAACTGAGGGGAGTTTTTCTGACGTTTCACGTGAAACATCTCTAAAAAGCAGGTACAAATCTGTCCTAGCTTTGCGATCTAGCCTCAACCCCGAGGCGAACTACCCGGCACCTCAGACTGTCGGACACTGCCTCCCCCTGAACATCAGATTCAGCAGGACTCTAAGGTCTGACCCCCCTGGGACCTAACCTGCACTTTCGATTCATCCGTCAGCGAGCCACTCGTGAACCTCGTCCGGTTGAGAGCCTGTAAACAAGCAGCAAGACGCTCTTCATCTGCAGAATTCAGATGAGCGATACTTTTAACATCAGCCGTGGAATAGGCAACAGAAAGATCAGGGATTTCAACGCCAATAATCACGTCAAATTCATTCAAGTCGAGCACAATTCCATTCTCAGATTCAACAGACCGCGTAACCCTCCCCTCGGAGAGTTGAACGTACGCCACCCCCAAAGCAGCATCTACAGAGATAGAAGCACTCATAGTCAACACCCTAATTCTTCTTCCACGCGCTAACGATTACTAGTGGATTTGTTTGGTCGACGGTTACGACACAAACAATTTTACCAATATTGCGCTCATATATTGTGCGGTCAGGTTTATTGCCCGGACGGGTCAAATCGGGATTCGACAGCGTCTCCACTATCTCCTGTTCAGTAACACCACGTTGCTCCATTCTCGCGCGGGCGTGCGGAGAAATACTCAATTCCATCGGCTTTAAGCCTCAACGGTGAACGCGAGCCGCCTGACCAAACCACCATCCAGGTAAATATTGCACCAGTATAGACCTGCTGAGTCTAGGGGGATAGGCCCCCGATAGACGAAGGGGCCCGACCCCCGGATGGTGGACACGGAGGATTTAATCAGGAAGCAGATTTCAGGATAGCAGGACCGCGCTCTTCAAACACCGCAGGCGCGAGATATTTACACCAGGAATGTCTGCGTACCGTGTTGTAACGAGTACACCAGCGGAAAACATCCCGTCGGCAGATCAACTGGTTTATGAATGTCTTGGAATCCTGAAGAACTTCCCGCTTCATCGCGGCATTGAAGGACTCGGCCAAAGCATTATCCGCACTGGTTCCAATTGATCCCATCGACTGCCTGATCCCCAGGTCTTTACAGGCGCCCTGGAATGCATGAGAGGTATACACGCTCCCGTGATCCGAATGAAAGATCGCCCCCTTCAAGTCTCCACGCTGGCCCTTAGCCATGGTCAGTGCATCCTGGACCAAGCTGGTGCGCATATGATCTGCGATGGAAAAGCCCACCAACCTGCGGGAATAACAGTCAATGACCGTAGCCAGGTACATATTCGACCCGTCCGCGATCGGCAGGTAGGTAATGTCCCCGACATAGAGCTGGTTAGGCTTGTCGGCGGTGAACTTCCGGCCCACCAGATCAGGGAACACTGGTTTCTTCTGATCTGACACGGTGGTGGTGACCTTGCGCTTCTTGGTGTAGCCAAACAGTTTGAGTTCACGCATGACCCGCGCAACTCGCTTGTGGTTCACGGGGGTTTGATCGGCCTGGTCCTTGAGTTCGGCCGTGATCCGTTTGGCCCCATAACAACCCTTTTCGGCGGTGAAGACCGTCTTGACCCGGGCACCGAGGAGGGCGTCAGAGATAAGTCGTTTTCTCCGGGCTGAGCTGCTGTTTTTCCATTTGTAATAGGAGGACCTGTTGAGTTTCAGCACCTCGCATAACCGCTTAACCGAATGGTTTTTCTGGGCGTCATCAACGAACCGGAAGCGGATCACCAGTTCGTCTCTTCCGCGAAATATTTAGCGGCCTTCCGCAGGATATCGCGCTCTTCTCTCAGTCGGCTAACTTCCCGTTCCAGCTGGCGGATCCGCTCAGCCTCAGTCACCGAGGCTGGTGAAGGCGTTTCGCTGGGAGTTGCGGTGCCGTATTTTTTTACCCAGTTCGCTAACGTGGCGCGATTGATCCCAAGGTCAGTGGCGATGGTCTGAATCGAAGCCCCCGGGGAGTTCTCATACAAGGCGACGGCGTCGCGCTTGAACTCCTCTGTGTAGGTCTTGCTTGGCATGGTGGCAGATTACCTTTCTGTCCCAGAATGTTGGGATGTTAGGTGTCTACCAAACGGGGGTCAGGTCCAAGACTGAGGCAGTCTTTCCTGCATACTCTACTGAATCGTCGGGAACCTCAAGGACATCTTCCACAGCAATCAGGTGCGCTCCATCAACTCCCGTGAATTCGATCTTTAGAGTTGGGGGCTCATCCTCAACCTTCCGACGAATACGACCGGCTACCGTGATATCCATTACAGCGGGAAAGGTACGCACTCGCACTTCCGTGAAGCTGGCACCGATGGCTGTGATAGTCCCCGCTTCCGTTTTCGCATATTCGGCGAGAAAAGCATAATCAAGTTCCGCAGTCATGCTACCCATCTAAGCAGAGGGAGTTGGAGGCGACTAGAACTCAATTGATGAGGGAAAACCAACACTTCTACCAACCCGGTTTTCAACGATGCACCGCAATAACAAGAGATACCCAGCGGGATAACACTCGCCGTCATCCTCACGCAACAGCGCCCCGCCTGGCAACAGGAACCATGCGCCTGCAGGGGGCGGCGTCGACAAGCACCCACGACAAACCCCACCGGCAGGGTACCGGCGGGGCGTTAGGTGAGTTCCGGTTTACTTGTTGTTGGCGCTCAGCCAGACGGAGGTGAACGGCGCGTTGGAGGCAACGGCATCGCGGACGGCCTGGGTGACCACGCGCTTGGCGGTGGCCACAGCATCAACCACGGAGGCGTTCTTGGCCAGCTCGGCGGTGATCACGGCGGCGAAGGTGCAGCCGGCGCCGGAGACGCGGTCCTCACCGATCTTGCGCTCGGAGAACACGTGGTACTCGGAACCGTCGAAAAGCACATCCACGGCGTCCTCACCGGGGAAGTCCATGCCCCCCTTGACCACCACGTACTGGGGGCCCTGTTCGTGGATAAGGCGGGCGGCCTCCTTGAGATCATCAATGGTCTCAAGCTTTTCCACGCCGGACAGGGTGGTGGCCTCGAAGTTGTTGGGGGTGATGACGGTGGCCTGCGGGAGGACCTTGTCGCGCAGGGCGGTGTCGGTGTCCAGGGCCGCTCCCGGCTCCTGGCCCTTGCAGATCAGGACGGGGTCGAGGACAACGTGCCGGAAGGAGTTGGCTTCCAGGGCGCCTGCGACGGTGTCGATGGTCGCGGGGGTGCCCAGCATGCCGATCTTGACCACCTCGAGATCATGGGCGGCGGTGGCGGCCTCGATCTGGTTGGAGATGATCTGCGGATCCACCGGCACGAAACGGTGATTCCAGTTGTCCTTCGGGTCGAAGGCGACGATGCACGTGATGGCACCGAGCCCGTAGACATCCAGTTGTTGGAACGTTTTCAGGTCTACCTGGATACCGGCGCCGCCGGTTGCCTCGGAACCTGCAATGACATATGCGTAATTGACCACCTATACAAACTTACGAGGTTTCACCCGTAATGGGAATAATTGCCCCCGTTGATTTATGTCACCCGTAGACTCGTGGGCCATGAGCAGAATTATCCACGTGCGCACCGAGATCGAGATCCCCGGCCACCCGTCGGCCATCCACGTCGCGGAGATGAGGGAGCTTGTCGACGCAACCCCCACCTCCCCGGCCATGTGCACCATGGTGCGGATCATCGAACTGGCCGGTACCACCGCCGGCGAAACCGTCACCGGCGCCGGGGTGATCGGCGGTAACCAGGAGGGTCTGGCTGCCACACCGAACGAGACGGTGCCACACCCGGATTCCTACGCGGATTTCCCCGACATCACCGCCCGCCTGATCACCGCCGAGGAGTTCGAGGGACTGTGGATGGAGGCGGTGACCAAGTTCCCGCAGGTGGGTTAGCCCCGCTCTAGCTGCTGCCGGATGATCCGAACACCATCCCGGGCAGATCGGGGAGCCCATTGCCGGAGTCCCCGTCAGCGCAGCGGAACACCGGTTCATAGATCCGCTCCAGCAGGCCATGTCCCTGCCTGGCCAGGAAGTCGACGCTGCGTTGTCCCGCCCGGCTGAACTGGCCACGCGGGGTGAGATCGGTGGTGCGGATGCTGTTGGCGGTGATGAGGGCTTCCTGATGGCTCATGGTCACCGGTTGCGTCTGCCCCATGACCGCTTCCCGTTCCGTGACCACACGGAGGGACATCTCGTATTGGAATGCGATGATCTCGAAGATCTCATTGTCCCGGTAGCCCGCATTGATCGCGTGTCGGTTGAGGCGGGTGGCCACACCATTGACCGGGGTGCCACGGAACGCCTCCACGGTGGAGAAGTCCCGTTTGCCCCAGTTGTCGAAGACATAGTTGGTGAGCTGGGAAATGTCATAGGCACTGCTCATGGGAATCGACCGGCTGATCTGGTCATAGGATGCCAGGATCGCCTGGTCCAACCCCCGGTTCACCCTATCCGCGTCATGCCCGGTGTAGGTGATGGTGCAGCCGTCCTCATCCACGGCCAGTTCATGCGCGCTGGCCCCGGGCACCTGAACAGAGGTGACCAGCAGGGCGGTGGCCAGGGCGAGGACGGTGGCGGGACGGCGAACAGTCATGTGGAAGATCCTAGAATCACAACGCAGGGCCCTGCTGCCGACATACTCAATCAACCGGGCGGACCGATGATCGCACCCGGCTGGCGCAGGAGGGGATTAAAACTCATCCCATCGTACCTTAAGGGTGCTACCGCCACCGTGCGGTGGGCGCCCCAACTTTCCACTGCACGTGTGAGGCTTATCGGTCAGTGGAGGATGGGAAACCTGTTACCGGTTGGTGGCGATGGGTTAGCTGCTGCCAAAGTAAGACAGGGAGCCACCCCGATTATCTCCACCCGGGGTGGGGACTTCATCCCCTGGACCTGGGTCCACCGGAGTGGCTGGATCCTCCCCGACGCATTCCAGCAAAGGTGCTCTGAAGATCATCATGGCGCGTTCAAACATTCCCATGGTCCACTGGATGTGTCCGCTACCCGGTTCACTGGCCTGCGACATGGCTTCGTCAAACAGTCCAGACGTTGTCACATCCGTTTCCCCAGTGCCTTACGGGCCTCCCCCTGGGTGTACACAACCGTCTCAGCTGCATAGCCCCTGTCCTCCGAGGGCATATAAACCCACACGAATATCAGAGCAAAGGAAACCCCTCCCACCAGTTGCAGGGAAGTAAATAGCTCATTGTCGTGGAATCCTGCAGCCACCGCTCCGGCGTTCACCCGTGCTACAGTTTCCGCAGCAGGGGAATCCGCGAAGGAAGCAACGGTTAGATCCTCACTGAAAAGTAGATTCTGTCCGACGTGGTTGACAAGGAGAGATAGATCATCCATCGACACCCCTGGTAGGTCCGCCAGCAGTGAAGAGGCTATCTGTTCATCCGACTCATTTATGGCCTGTTCTAATAACAGGGTGTCCGCCGGGGTGTAGGTGATGGTGCAGACGTCGCCCTCCACGGTTAATTCATAAGCCTGGGCAACCGGTGCTGCGGTCATTGATTGCTTATGACCACTAAACCCCCGGAATCAATCATCTAGGTCCCGTACCGGGCCACATCATCACAAAGATGACGTGGCCATTGCCTTACCTCAGCCGGGGTCGTGGCGATACGCAGTTGTGCGTCGGGCAGGAGCCTGGTCAGTTCAATCGCGGTGGACGTCGGGTGCCCGGGATCATCCACCCAACTGAGGATTGTTGTCGGGACCGCGATCCCCCTGATGGCATCACGTGGGGGAAGATCGCTGGCGGCGGCGCCACGATAGGCCCAGGGAAGCAACCCGGTGGCGATATCGGGCACCGTATCCGGCACACCGGTTTCTGCC
Source organism: Corynebacterium efficiens YS-314 (assembly GCF_000011305.1). Lineage (NCBI taxonomy): Bacteria > Bacillati > Actinomycetota > Actinomycetes > Mycobacteriales > Corynebacteriaceae > Corynebacterium > Corynebacterium efficiens. Next base: position 3,120,333 of record NC_004369.1, read on the forward strand.
GGGGGATGCGCACCCATTGATTCCGCGATGAGCAGGGCATCCATACCGTTCAATTCAATAAAATCAGCCCTGGAGAGATAGTGGGCAGCCTGCGCGGCCCGTGTCTCCCAACCGGTCGGTGGCAACATGAAAGTGAAACCGCAGAAGCGCCCCGGATCCCGCACCGCGGCATGGAGAAGGGTCGCACATCCCATAGACGGCCCGACCCCGTGGACCTGCTCGTCGGGAAAGTAGGCATCCAGCAGTGCCAGCAGGTCGGCACTGAGACACTCCCACGTGTAGTCTCCCGCCACCGCCCGGCCGGTGGAATATCCGTGCCCCCGGGCATCGTAGCGAAGCAAGCGGGTGCCAGAAAGTCCACGGCCGAGGTCGAGGTCCAGGAGCCGGTCGCGCTTCCGGGATGAACTCAGCCCATGGAGCTGTACGACAGGTTGGCCACCTTCATCACTATAGGAGACGGACAACGTCGATCCGGGAACCTCGAAGGTGCTGTGCTCAAGCATGCTGGGTCTCCATAGCCATTTATCTATTAACCGATAGGTATGTGGGTTATACTACCGCTATGAGACTGACTCATGTGGACCAGTTACTCCTTCCCTTCGGCACATTGCACAGCTACCAGGCCACCGTGTCCGCACCCGGCGACGCAGTACCCATCTCCTTCGACCAGAACAGACACGTCGGTGCGGGTGAGCGCACCGGCAGCTGGATGGCGCTGAGTATCCGCCTGGACGACAGGGTCGACCATGATGAGCTCTCCCACGCATGGCTACAGGTGGTGGACCGCCACGGCACCCTGCGCACCGCTTTCAGCACAGATTCGGCCGGACAGGTTCAGGCACACCGTATTGAGGTCCACCCCGGCGCTTGGATCCAACATCCCATTGCACCGGGGGAAACGATGAACGATGCTTTAAACCTCGTACTCAACCGGCATTGCTCGCCCTATGCCCGCCCATCCCACCGACTCTGCGTGGTTGAGGCCGCCGCTGGGCCCGTCATCATCCTCGCCAGTGACCATTCCCATGTGGACATGTGGTCCATGCTCATCCTCGCCCGAGATCTACTCGAGGCACTGGAGGGCGGGGACATCAGTGATCCCGTACCTGCCTTCGAGGAGCACACCGTCGAACTGCGGTCCCGACCCCCGGCTCCAGATTCCATCCACCGACGCTGGCGGGAGATCATTGCGGCAGGGGAGGGGAAGATGCCGCGGTTTCCCTTGCCACTGGGTGATGCCCTTGCCCAGCCGGAGCGGGTGGAGGTGCGCGATATCTTCGGTGTGAATGATCTGGCCATCTATTCCTCCCACGCACGGTCCGTCGGCGTGAGCACGCTGGCACTGACCACCTCGATCATGGCGGAGGTGACCCGCGAACAGGCCAATGTCCCGTTGCGTGCGGTATTTCCTGTACACAGTCGTTTTGATGAGCGCTGGCATGATTCCTGCGGCTGGTTCATCACCAACTCCGTCATCGAGGTCACAGAATCCGACATCAAGGGGGCAGCCACCGCGGTACGCGAAGCCGTGCTGTTGGGCAGCCACCCCCTGGAGGAGATCCTCATCCCCTGGGGTGGCCTGCCCGAGACCCCCGGTATGTTCGCCGTATCCTGGTTGGACCTGCGCCGTCTGCCCGTGCATATCGACGATATCGGCCTCGACGCCCAGTACGTCAGCGCCGCGATCCACACCGATGGTGTGATGCTGTGGTTCATCCTGGACCGTTCCGGCGCCCACCTGCGCTGCCGATACCCGGACACCCCAACCGCCCGCATCAGCGTCGGCCACTGGCTCGATGCCGTGGTCAGCAGGATGCGTACCCACTCCTCTGGAACCCAGGTGCACATCCTCAACAGGTCCTTCATCATCACCCCGGCCCGGCGTGAGGATGTCCCCGCCATCACCGAGATGCTTGACGGCACACCCCTGGATCCCTCAGCGCTCACCCGGTTGGAAGCCGCCTTTGATGTACTCACCCACGAATCCTCGCACTACCTGGCGGTGGTTCGAGATGACTCGAACACGGTGGTGGGTGCGATGCAACTGACCTTCATCCCGCAGTTGGCCGGGGGTGGGACGATGAAGCTACTAATCGATTTCCTGCGTGTCATCGAACCCCTGCGCAACACCGGATTGGCGGACACCATGCTGGACTGGGCCCATGAACATGGACGGGCTCGGGGTGCGGGCCTGGCCGAGCTGCACGCCCCGGGACAGCGGGTCGGCCCCTTGGCAGACCGGGCCGGGTACACCCACGGCACGGAGGGCAGACAGCGCCTGCTATCCCAGTGACACCCCGAGAAACCTGCCGGATTAAGGAAACACCACGTTGACCAGCACCATGTACGCCACGGTCCCACCCACGATGGACAGGCCTGCGGAGCGTCGCCACCAGTGCAGCAGGGCGGTGATGCCCACGGCGATCAGGGAGGCCCAGATGCCACCGGGTTCACCGGTGGAGGTAAACAGGGTGTAGATGACCAGCACGCTCATGACACCCACCGGCATGGTCCGGCTGAGCACGCCCATGAGCTGGTTGTTCTTCACGCCCCGCATGGCCACGAAGGGGAAGAGGCGGAGCAGCACGGTGATGATGGCGACGGGGATCAACACCGCCGCCACCTGGCCCAGGCTCACACCGACGGGGAGTCCGTAGTCACCCATGGTCGGGAACCCTCATCTCCATCCTGCGATCCAGCCCGGGGAGGCGGAACCGGAACAGGAGGATGACAAAGTAGGCGGTCAGGGCGAGCACCAGCATCTGCCCCGGGGCGAGGAACCCGGCCAGCAGGGCCAGCACCACGGCGGTCAGGGGCAGTGACCAGTCCTTATTGTTGGTGAACGCCTCCCAGGCCAGCACCACGAACAGGGCGGTGAGGGCGAATTCCATGCCCTTGAGCCCGTCGGGAAGCGCCTGGCCGGCCACGGCCCCGATGATGCCGGGGAACACCCATAGGGATTGGCACACGATCTGGAGGGTCAGGAGGCGGGTGCCGCTGATCTCCCCGGGTGGGCGGGCGGAGGCGATGGCATAGGCCTCGTCGGTAAGCGCGTAGGTGGAGTACGCCCGCCCCACCTTCGACCGGATGGCGTTGCGGGGGAAGGTGAGTCCGTAGAAGATGTGGCGGAAATTCACCATGAAGCCGGTGACCAGCGCGGAGAACGGCCCCACGCCGGCGGCGATCAGGCCGATGGCCAGGTATTCCATGGAACCGGCATAGATCACGATGGAGAAAATCGGGGTCCACCACCACGCGTACCCGGATTGGACCATGAGCAGACCGAAGGCCAGACCGAGGGGCACCAGGCCCAGGCCCACGGCGCTGGTCTCCCTGATCCCGCCGCCGATCTCCCGAAGCGTTTCCGAACTCACCTGTATCGACCTTTCTTCAACCCGGCAATCAGAAAGAGACTAGTTGTCGGAGGGGTCCGAGGGGTGGGTGGAGTACAGGGGCAGAGGCATCGGCTGACGCCGCATGACATCACCCCACACATCCACCCGGCCCGGCGCGAGCACATCCGAGGGCAGGGCGGGGGCGACATACCAGTCGCCTTGTTCGATCTCGTCATTGAGCTGTCCGGGTGCCCATTCGGCGTAACCGGCGAAAAAGCGCATGCCCTCCAGGTCGTCCCTGACCTCGTCCGGGGTCACGCGCAGATCCACGTGGACCAGGCGGTTGGCCAGTTTGTTGAACTTGGTGGAGGACTCGATGTCCACCCCGGGCTTGGTCACACCGAGCCCCACCACGGCCTGCTGACTCAGGGGGCCACCAATGTAGAGGGCCTGGGGTTTGGCGGTGAGTTCGGTCCACTCGGGCAGGACATTGGCCACCGCCAGATCACTGCGGGAGGCCAGGTTCACCCCGAAGGTGGTGGCGTGGGAATGCTCGATGACGAGGATGACGCTGCGGCTGAACTCGGGGGAGGCCAGATCGGGTGCGGCGACCAGCAGGGAGCCCGGGGCGACCTCATTGCGTTCCAGGGCGTTGAAGAGTCGGTCTGCGTAGAAGTCACTCATCTTTTTCTCCTTCCCACCATGCCTTGAGTTCGGCGATGGCGTCATCACGCTCGAGCGGTCCGCGTTCGAGGCGTAGTTCCTTGAGGAAACTCCAGGCCTTACCCACCTGGGGTCCCGCAGGGATGTTGAGGATCTCCATGATCTCATTGCCGTCCAGGTCCGGGCGCACGCGGGCCAGATCCTCACGGGCGGCGATGTCGGCGATCCGTTCCTCCAGATGATCGTAGGTGGCCTGGAGTCGCTGTGCTTTCCTTTTATTCCTGGTGGTGCAGTCGGCACGCACGAGTTTGTGCAGGCGGGGCAGCAGCTCGCCGGCGTCGGCAACGTAGCGACGCACGGCGGAGTCCGTCCACTGTCCCTCACCGAAGCCGTGGAATCGCATGTGCAGGAACACCAGCTGGGAGACGTCGTTCACCATCTGCTTGGAGTACTTGAGTTTGCGCATGCGGCGGCGCACCAGTTTGGCCCCGACCACCTCGTGCTGGTGGAAGCTGACGCGTCCGTCCTCATTGAACTCACGGGTGTCGGGTTTGCCGCAGTCGTGGAGCAGTGCCGCCCAGCGCAGCACCAAGTCCGGTTCGGTCTCCTGGTCGATGGACTGGCGCATGACCTGCAGGGAGTGACGGTAGACGTCCTTGTGCTGCATGTGTTCATCCTGGGTCATCTGCATGGCGGGGATCTCGGGGAAGATCACCTCGGCGATGCCGGTGTCGACCATGAGGTCGATACCCTCCTCGGGGTGGGCACCCAGCATGAGTTTGTCCAGCTCCACCTGCACCCGTTCAGCGGTGATCCGGCTGATCTGTCCGGCCATCTCCGTCATGGCGGTCACCACGCAGTCGGCGACGGTGAACCCCAGCTGGGAGACGAACCGGGCGGCGCGCAGCATCCGCAGGGGATCATCATTGAAGGACTGTTCCGGGGCGGCGGGGGTGTCCAGGCGACGGTGCAGCAGATCGTCCAGGCCCCCGACCGGGTCGTGGAAGGACAGGGTGCCGTCCCCGGCGATCTCCACGGCCATGGCGTTGACCTTGAAGTCGCGGCGGATGAGATCACCGTCGAGGGTGTCACCGAAAGTGACCTCCGGGTTGCGGGAGGTGCCGTCATAGACATCGGAGCGGAAGGTGGTGATCTCGATCTGCTGACCGTGTTTCTCGGCGGACAGGGTGCCGAATGCGATGCCGGTGTCCCACACCACTTCGGCGTAGTCGTCCAGGATGGCGCGGGTGATCTCCGGGGGAGCGGAGGTGGTGAAATCGAGGTCATTGCCCAGGGTGCCCAGGAAGGCATCACGCACGGAACCACCCACGAGGTAGAGGGAGTGTCCCTGTTCGGTGAAGGCGGCGGCCAGGGGTGTGAGGATGGGGGACAGCTCCCCGACGGCCTGGTGCGCGCGCGCCATGAGGGCGAGACGGTCCGTGGTGGCGTCCGTCTCCTGGTTTGGGGCATCCTGGGAATTCACGGCTCTGAGTCTACCCAGTGCCCCGCGGGGGAAACATAATACTGTCCGGCCGGCACCACCCTCCCCGTGGAAGAGCGGTTCATTAATACCGATTGGCGGTCCTGCACGATACCATTACACAAATGAGTGACTTGAAGCCAGAGGGGACTACCAGCGGGGCGCCTAAACGCAGGCGCCGCCGCCGTTCTCGCCGCCCTTCAGGTCAGAACCAGAATCCCCGCGTCCAGCAGGAGCAGAACCAGTCCACGGCCCAGAAATCCCAGGCCGGGCCACAGTCCGCCGGTCCCCAGGACAAGACCTCCCAGCAGGGGGAGTCGGGGCAGCAGCGTTCCACCAACCCCAACCGCCGGAAGCGTTCGCGTCGCCGCGGGCGCGGTGGTTCAGGCGGTGCAGGCGGAGCCGGTGCCGCAGGCGAGCAGAACCGGTCCGGCACAGGCTCAGCCACCACTGCCACCGGCACCACCGCACCCCCCGAGAAGAAGGGTGAGGGCAGGTCAGGGGGGCGTCGTAAAGCATCCCAGCAGCGCCGCCGCCCGCACCGCGGCAACCAGCGGGTCCACCAGGCCCACCAGCAGTCCCGGATGGAGACCTCGAATGAGACCTCCGCCGGCGGGCTCGTGGTGTCCGGGCTGGCTGAGGCTGTCATGGACAACGGCGAGGTGGATCTGTCGAAGATCTATGTGGCGCTGATCGGTCGGCTCGACCGCCGTGGGCGTCTGCTGTGGTCGATGCCGAAGGGTCATGTGGAACCGGGCGAGGACAAGGCCGCCACCGCCGAACGTGAGGTGTGGGAGGAGACCGGCATCCACGGCAAGGTGTTCGCCGAGCTGGGTGTCATTGATTACTGGTTCGTTTCTGAGGGCAGGCGTATCCACAAGACCGTGCACCACCATCTGCTGCGTTATGTCGATGGTGATCTCAATGATGAGGATCCGGAGGTCACCGAGGTGTCCTGGATCCCGGCCGATGAGCTGATCGAGCATCTGGCGTTCGCCGATGAGCGCAAGCTCGCGCGTCAGGCCCATGACATGCTGCCTGAATTCGCCCGCCGGGAGAAGGCGGAGGGAAGGGCCACCCCGCGGTGACCGGGAAGGAGATGGGCCTGTCCATGCGACCGGTTCGGACACCCGGGAATCCCACTTCCGGGGGCAGGTCATCCGCCCCCCGCAACCTCATCGCCACTGTGACGGCAACCACATTGTTGGGGGCCTCGGCCTTCATCGGCCTGGGGCCTGCGGGGACCGTACTCCCCGCGGCCCACGCCCTGCCGCTGCCCCTGGAACCTGATGATCCCGTCGTGGCCGACCAGTGGATCAACCCCTTCGCCCGCGCGGATGATCAGATCCATGATGTCGAGCTGGAGATCACCGATATCCCCCTCACCGGGGCCCTGACTGCCGGTGATGACCTGGTCCTGGAACTCAAGATCAGCAACAACACCTCCGATGAGCTTGATCAGGTGACCCTGCTGGCCCAGCGCGGGAACGCCGCCACCGATAACGCCACCGCCCGCATGGCCCTCGCCTCCGACGGGTCCGGGTCCTACCCCTATTACGGCACGCAGCTGGTGCTCGATGAACAGATCGCACCGGGGGAGTCCGCCACCACGACCATGCGGGTGCCCACCGACGTTGCTGAATCCGTCACCCTCGCCATCACCGGGCCCGGCGCGTACCCGGTGCGCATCGCCCTGTCGGGTCAGCTCGACGGGACGGCCAGCCATCTGGATTCCCAGCGGTTCCTGCTGCCGGTGGTGACGCCCGCACCCGAACCCGCGCCCGTGACCGGGGAGGAGGAGCCTCCCGCGCCGACCCCGACCACCGTGGTGTACCCCTTCACCGCCGAGACCCATGTCCTCGGCGGGGAGACAGGTGAGGCACCCGAGACGCCGCCACTGTTGTTGGAGTCCGACGAGCTCGCCGGGGAGCTCGCCCCGGGGGGTCGCCTCACCGAGCTTGTCGACGCCTTCCTCTCCGCCCCCACACCCGTCCAGGAAGCCTCCTGCCTGGCTCTCGACCCCGCCCTGATCAGCGTGGTGCACCGCATGACCGGTGGTTACACCGTCACGGACCAGCGGGTGAGTGCCGTGCGCCAGAACCAGCGCCTGCGTGACCTGTGGACCGCCACGAATGAACCGGCCACCGGCACCCCGGGTACGGGTGCCGCCGATGCCACGGTGTTCCTGGACAAGCTCCGTCAGGCGGTGGCCACCAACTGCACGGTGGCGATGCCGTGGTCCAACACCGATCTCAATGCCGTGAACTCCACCGGCAACCAGTGGCTCCTGCGGGAGGCCGTCCAGCGCGGTGGTGCCGTCATCGAGGACATCCTCGGTGTCACCCCGGTGGGCAATGTGGTGATCCCGGGCACCGGTTATGTCACCCCGGCCACCGCGGGCAACCTCGGGTTGGCCGACACCCTGAGCAGGGAGATGAGCCTGGAGCAGATGTGGGAGGTGGAGTCGGTGACCCCGATCCCCGCCACCGGACCGTCGGGCCAGGCCTCCCTGGACAACCCCGAACTACCCGCCACCGACACCACGGCACCCCCACCGGAGATCCCGGTGTCCGTGCTGGTGGCGGACAACACCGTGTGGCGCACCCCGTCCGCGGACCGGTTCCACCAGCTGGCCCCCGGTGTGACGGCGGTGAGCTACCAGGGGTCCCTGGCAGCCACGCTGGCCACCCTGGGGTCCTCCCCGGAGACGGCTGGTTTCTCCAACCCAGATGCCCGGTTCGATGTCACCCTGGATTCCGCCACCGCCCGCACCCTGAGCGGTCAGAGCGCCCTCCGGCTCACGGTGGGCAACAACGAGGATGAGAGTCCGGTGCTGGTCATGCCCCCCGCGGTCCTGGAGGGCGGGGATGCAAAGATGCTCCTGGACACCACCGCGGACCTCATCGATTCCGGTGTGGCCCGCCCCATGACCCTGCCTGATTACCTCACCGCCGATGCCGGCCAGCAGGCCGAACTGGCCGAGTCGGTCACCAGCAACGGCATGCCGGACGAGACCTCCTTCGGGGCGCCCTTTGCCGATCCCTCCCAGGTTGCCGACACCGAGATCCTCCGCGCCACCCAGCAGGCCACCTACATCGATGACCTCACCGGGTTAATGTTCAACGACCAGGGCATCGCCCTGACCCGTTATGGGTTCACCGCCCCGCTGCGCCAGGATCTCCTGCGCGCCATGACGGTGACCCACCGCCGCTCCTACACCGACCACACCGAGGCCACCGCCGCAGCCGAAGCCCTGCTCAACCAGAACCGTGACATGCTGCAGCAGCTGCGCAGCTCCGTGGCACTGCTGCCACCGGGCAACGTCTACACCCGCACCTCCGCATCCTCACCGCTGATCATCGTGGCGCAGAACGGCCTGCCACTGCCGGCCGCCGCCCAGATCCTCTACACCAGCCCCGACAATGCGCGGGTGCACACCCCCGGTGTGGTCCGCATCCCGGCCAGTGGATCGATCACCCTGCAGATGACCGCCGATCTCCCCGATGACAACCAGCGCACCGATCTCACGGTGTGGCTGGCCTCCCCGGATGGTGCCACCATCAGTGATCCGGTGGAGATCTCCGTGCTGCCACGCCCCAGTGTGCTCAGCACCGTCGGCATCGTCGCCCTCGGCATCCTGGTGCTCGGGGCACTGCTGGTGTTCCGGGTGCTGCGCATGAGGAAACGGAAGGGGAGGGCGTCCCACGGTGGACCCCCCGGCCCCCCGGCATCCCCGGGCGATGGCCACCGGACCGGGGAGCGTCCCGCACCGCACGGCGTGGTGCGGCCGACGAAACCGGGAAGCGTGGGGGAGGGGCGTCGTCAGGCAACCCGGTACGTGCCCCGCGGCCGGGGTTGCGCCGATGACGGCTCCGGATCGCCGAAACCCCCCGGCGCCCACTAACGTATCCGTTCAATCAGTCCACATCGACGTGCCCACCCACCACGGGTGGGCACACGAACAGAATGGTCACCAGTGAGTTCCACTCCGATGAATCCGGGGCAACCCAAGGGACAACGCTCCCGGATTGTTACTCCGACCCCTCCGGCCCCCGTGCCGGAGACCCGTAAGAAACAACCACCCCGCAACCCGGCACCCTCCGGCGAGGACCGGTCCAGCCTGAAGAGCGCGCCCACCGGGGCGGTCTACCGACCCGCGCCGAAGGAGGCGGGACAGACCCGTCAGGAGCAGCCAGCTCCCGTGACCCCGGCGACACCGACGGCACCTGCGACCCCGGCGGCCCCTGCGGCATCCGCGAAGGCGGTGGCCCCGGCATCCACCCCGGCATCCACCCCGGCGCGCACCACGTCGGGCACCACGGCCGCACCCGCCGGGGTTGTACCCGCCGAGGCCGCCGCCGAGAACACCGCCACGGTCAACGAGGCCGTGCCCGGAACCGCCTCCCGGTCCGCGGCCCAGTCCGACTCCCGCGACGCCTCGGGGTCCGCGGGTGGTGACACCACCGACGGCGGTGATGACCACCGTGGTGGTGGCACCGCGCTGGCCACCGACGACCGCGAGGACCCCCCGGCGCGCCGGGAGACCTCCGATGCGGATGTGGTGCGCTCCACCGGATCCATGGCGGTGGCCACCCTGTTGAGCCGTATCACCGGGTTCCTGCGCACCGTCATGATCGGTGCGGCGCTGTCCCCGGCGATTGCATCGGCGTTCAACACCGCCAACACGCTACCCAACCTCATCACCGAGATCGTCCTCGGTGCCGTGCTCACCTCCCTGGTGGTGCCGGTGCTCACCCGCGCAGAACGCGAGGACGCGGACCGGGGGTCCGGGTTCTTCCGACGGCTGCTCACCCTGTCGGTGACGCTGCTCGGTGGTGTCACCCTGCTGTCGGTGATCGGTGCGCCACTGCTGACGCGGATGATGCTGGATGTCGACGGTGAGGTCAACGTCGGCATGTCCACGGCGTTCGCCTACTGGCTGTTGCCGCAGATCTTCTTCTACGGCCTGTTCTCGCTGTTCATGGCGGTGCTCAACACCCGGGAGATCTTCAAACCCGGTGCGTGGGCGCCGGTGGTCAACAATGTCATCTCCCTGGTCGTGCTGGGCACCTACATGGTGATGCCGTGGCGCCTGGCTCAGGATGCGCAGGTGGGTCTGTTCGACCCGCAGATCGTGTTCCTGGGTGTGGGCACCACCCTGGGTGTGGTGGTGCAGACCCTGATCATGGTGCCGTACCTGCGTCGGGCGGGCATTGATCTGCGCCCCCTGTGGGGATTGGATGACCGCCTCAAGCAGTTCGGTGGCATGGCCATGGCCATTGTTGTCTACGTGGCCATCTCGCAGCTGGGATATGTGATCACCACCCGCATCGCCTCCCTGGCGGATGCGGCCGCGCCGTTTATCTACCAGCAGCACTGGCTGCTGCTGCAGGTGCCCTACGGCATCATCGGCGTGACCCTGCTGACCGCCATCATGCCGCGTCTGTCGCGCAACGCCGCCGACGGTGATGACCGCGCCGTGGTCGCCGATCTCGGCCTGGGGTCCAAACTGACCTTCATCGCCCTGATCCCGATCGTGGTGTTCTTCACCGTCTTCGGTGTGCCGATCGCCAATGCCCTGTTCCAGTGGGGTGAGTTCGATGCCGCCTCGGCGAACATCCTGGGTTGGACCCTGAGCTTCTCCGCGTTCACGCTGCTGCCCTATGCGCTGGTGCTGCTGCATCTGCGTGTGTTCTACGCCCGTGAGGAGGCGTGGACCCCCACCTTCATCATCGCGGGCATCACCGTCACCAAGATCGTGTTGTCGCTGGCCGCCCCGGTGCTGTCCAACTCCCCGGAGCGGGTGGTGGTGCTGCTCGGTGCGGCCAACGGTTTCGGTTTCGTCGCCGGTGCGGTGATCGGTGCCTACCTGCTGCGCCGCAAGCTGGGACTGCTGGGCATGCGCTCGGTGCTGAAGACCTCCCTGTGGGCACTGGGATCCGCCCTGGTCGGTGCCGGCGTGGCCTGGTTGTTGGGCATGGGTATCGAGGCCGTCATGGGTGATTTCCTCTTCGGCACCCTGGGGTCCTTCGGCTACCTGATCTACCTCGGTGTCATCGGCGTGGTGTTCCTCATCGGTACCGGTGCGGTGCTGTCCCGGTCCCGCCTGCCCGAGGTGCAGAACCTGGGCAAGGCACTGGCCCGCATCCCCGGCATGGGTCGTTTCATCCGCCCGAATGAGGAACTGTCCCTCGATGTCGGCGAGGTCTCCGAGCAGGAGCTGTCCACCCAGATCATCGTGGCCAATGAGTTCGCCTCCACCCCGGTTCCGCCGCCGATGTCCGCGGGTATCGTCCGTGGCCCGCGTCTGGTGCCGGGCGCACCGGTGTCCGATGGTGCCTTCCGTCTGCTGGCCGATCACGGTGGTGTGCCGGGTGCCCGGTTCTGGCAGGCCCGCGAGGCCGAGACCGGCCGCGAGGTGGCACTGATCTTCGTCGACACCTCCGGCAACGCCCCCTACGCACCGTTGACACCTGCGGCCGCCGCCGGTGTGGCCTATGAGGTGCAGCGTCGCACTAAGAAACTCGCCGCCCTGAACAGCCCGGCGATCGCGCCGAATATCCGCACCCGCGCCTACCGCAACGGCTGCCTAATCGTCGCCGACTGGATCCCGGGCAGCTCCCTGGCCCGGGTCGCCGAGGACGGCGCCGACCCCCGCGCCGCCTCCTACGCCATGGCGGACCTCACCGACGCGATGGCCGACGCCCATGCCGCCGGCATCCCCCTCGGCCTGGACAACAAGTCCCGCATCCGCATCAACACCGACGGGCATGCCGTCCTGGCGTTCCCGGCGGTGCTGCCCGAGGCCAGCCGCGAACGCGATGTCGCCTCCCTCGCCGCCGCGCTCGATATGCTTATCGACGCCTCCTCCGCACCCGCCGACGTCACGGTGCTGTGTTCCGAGGCGCGCGCCTACAACGCCAAAACCGACGACACCTCCGATGAGACCGTCGATCCGGAGACCCTGCACGGCCTGGCCGACGCCCTGCGTGCCTGCGGGCTGCACACCGGGGATGAGGAACCCGCACAGCTGCAGGTGGACACCGAACGCACCCCGCGCCCGACCAGGCGCTCCGGTTTCGGTGCACCGGAGTACTCGGTGAAGATGATGGCCCTGATCGCCCTCGTGGTGTTCCTGCTGGTGTCCATGGTGGCCGTGGTGACCGCCTTCCTCACCAGTCTGATCAGTGCCGACAATGAGGAATCCCCGCTCGCCTCCGCCGACACAGTGGTGACCTCCCCGGCCGGGTCGGGTGACACCGAGGACACCGACATCGCCGAACCCGTTGGCCCACCGCTGTACCGCTCCCTCTCCTCCGCCCATGAGTGGGATGAGGGCAGGCGCGACGAGGTGGATACGGTGACCGACGGGGACACCTCCACCGCCTGGACCTCCACCGGTTCCGAGGGGCTGCTGATCACACTGGAGGATCCCACCCAGCTCGCGCATGTGATCCTCACCCCGGGTACCGGCGCCGACTCAAGCGTCACCTCCACCGTGAAGCTGTTCGCCTTCACCACCGACGCGCCCCGCTCCCTGTCCAGCGGCATTGAGATCGGGGAGATCATCTTCGCCTCCCGCAGCATCACCCACACCATCGAGCAGCCCGACAACCTGCCCGCCAATGTGGAATCCGTGGTGATCTGGGTGGAGGAGGTCACCTCCACCGACACCTCGGAGGATGATCCGGTCATGCAGATCGCCGAGGTGGAGATGGTGGGCTGGTAACCCCTCCATAGGCGATTCCCGTCACCGCGGGTCACCCCGGGCATGTGCCCACGGGTGGCCCGCGGTGTCCGTTTGATCGGGTGGGAGATCGCATCAGTGGACAACCCCCTACCAAAGAGCTGAAACCCAACTGTGTAGATGCTGAGTTACCTCCCTGCAATTCAACATAGAAGACATGCTCACCGGGGTGGGCAGGGTCTTATATGCCATATCACCTTTGACAGAGTGTCAGCTCACCACCGGCATCACATTTGACATCACTGCCCACTGGAATGGGAATCCCGCGTGCCACGGGGCAGGGCGACCCACATACTGGGGGCACCAGATAGCGGCGGAGGGGGCACCGGGGAGTGTTCCACTGAGCGGGGGAAAGCAGTGACAGTCACACCGGAGGCCACCACCATCAACCACCCACCGGGTGATGACCCCACCGACGCGGAACTGGTGGCCACCTACATCGGGGGAGATGCCCGGGCGTTTGCCACCATCATCACCCGCCATGAACGACACCTGAAATGGGCGGCACGCAGATACAGCCGCAACGAGGACGACGCCCACGACATCCTCCAGGAGGCACTCCTCAAAGCCAGCCGCAACATGCACCTCTACCGCGCGGAGGCAGCCCTGTCGACCTGGCTTCACAAACTCGTTCTCAACTCCGGTTTCGACTGGGCCAAACACCGCACCCGCAGGGAACTGGCCATCCTCGACGACACCGAGACCACACCCGCGGAGGATCCCCGCCTGACCGTCGACCCCCTGGGTTACCTCGATGTGGCCCTGACCATCCGCCAGGCCATGGACCAGCTCCACGTCGACCAGCGCAACGCCCTGCTCCTGGTGGACCTCGGCGGATACGGCATCGAGGATGTGGCGCGGCTCGAGGGGGTGAAACCCGGAACGATCAAGTCCCGTCGGGCCCGGGCCAAACGACAGCTGCGGGGACTGCTGCAGGCGGATTTCTTCGCCGGAGGGACGACAGACCCGGTCATAGAGGAGGGCGGGGGAATTTCCCCCACCGGTGCAGGCGTTGTGAAGTAGTGAACACCACGGTCATCCTGTGATATTGGAACAATCAGGAACCTTTATCCGGGGCAGATGCGTTGAATGAGAAGCAGTGTCCAAATAGGGAGACCGTTCCCGGGCACCTACACTTCATGATGATGTGCTAACGCACCCAGCACACACCCGGTGGGGTCGCCACCGTGGGAAGAACAACCGCGTAGAAGGAAACCAGGAAGTCCATGTCTGAAGAACAGTCCAAGATCCACGACGTCGCCATCATCGGCTCCGGCCCCGCCGGATACACCGCGGCCATCTACGCCGCGCGTGCCGATCTCAAGCCGATCATGTTCGAGGGTTATGAATACGGCGGTTCCCTCATGACAACCACCGATGTGGAGAACTTCCCCGGTTTCCAGGACGGCATCATGGGCCCGGAGCTCATGGAGAACATGCGCGCCCAGGCCGAACGCTTCGGCACCGATCTGCGCATGGAACTCGTGGACCGCGTTGACCTCACCGGTGACATCAAGAAGATCTGGGTCGGTGATGATGAGTACCAGGCACGCGCCGTCATCCTCTCCATGGGTTCCGCACCCCGCTACCTGGGAATACCGGGTGAGAAGGAGCTGCTCGGCCGTGGCGTCTCCGCCTGCGCGACCTGCGACGGCTTCTTCTTCCGTGACCAGGACATCGCCGTCATCGGTGGCGGCGACTCCGCCATGGAGGAGGCCACCTTCCTGACCAAGTTCGCCCGCTCGGTCACCATCGTGCACCGCCGTGAGGAGTTCCGCGCCAGCGCCATCATGCTGGAGCGCGCGCAGAAGAATGAGAAGATCCGGTTTGTCACCAACAAGACCGTCGAAGAAGTCATCGAGAACGACGGCAAGGTTGCCGGCCTGAAGCTGAAGGACACCGTCACCGGTGAGCTGTCCGATCTGGATGTCACCGCCATGTTCGTGGCCATCGGCCACGATCCGCGCTCCGAGATGCTCGTGGGCCAGGTGGAGCTGGACTCCTCCAACTACGTGGTGGCCGAGCACCCCTCCACCCGCACCAACGTCCCCGGCGTCTTCGCCGCAGGTGACCTGGTGGACAGCCACTACCAGCAGGCCATCACCGCCGCCGGTTCCGGTTGCCGCGCCGCCATCGACGCGGAGAACTACCTGGCCAACCAGATATAAGATATTATTAATACCAGCAGTTTTAGACGTGGGTCGAAACGTATCCGAGTTGTTGTCGTTTCGTGGCCAAGCAGATCGGCCCCCGCACCCCAGAACAATTAGCCTTGGTGAATGCGTCGAAAAGCACCGTCTGAGCACGGGGAACGGCACACCATGGTCGTGATACTCCCCGCGTCGGCACGCCCCTGTCCGGGTGTTTTCGCCACCACCATCAGTTAAAAGGAACAACCATGAGCAATGTAATCGCAGTAACCGAACAGACCTTCAAATCCACCGTCGTCGAGTCCGACAAGCCGGTCCTCGTCGACTTCTGGGCGGAGTGGTGTGGGCCCTGCAAGAAGCTGAGCCCCATCATTGAGGAGATCGCCGGTGAATACGGGGACAAAATCGTTGTGGCCAGCGTCGATGTCGATGCTGAGCGCACCCTGGGTGCAATGTTTCAGATCATGTCCATCCCATCTGTGCTGATCTTCAAGGGTGGCCAGAAGGTGGACGAATTCGTGGGTCTGCGCCCCAAGACCGAGATCGTGGCAAAGCTGGAACAGCACCTCTAACTGATAGTCTATTAGTAAGAATTCAGAAATAGATTCGACGAACCAGTGAACATCCGGAAGCACCAATGGGGTGCGGTGTGAACAGCGAGAGGACCAGGGTGTCAGACGTCTTGAGGGTTGGTGATCGCAGCCCCCGTGTAGCCGAGGTACGCAATACGCTTGCGCGCCTCGGTGTGATCGAAGGATACGACCGGGACATGGCCACACGGTCAGAGTCCCGCAAGTTCCGTGAAGAGGATACGTACTTCGACGATGGGTTGAGCGAACACCTCAAGGCCTTCCAGCAGGCCCGCGGGATCATCCCCACGGGCTTCATCGACGACCTCACCCTCCGCGTACTACGCGAGGCCTCCTACACCCTGGGCGCCCGTGTCCTGTCCTACCAGCCGGGCAACAACCTGGTCGGTGATGACGTGGTGGAGATGCAGACCCACCTGCAGGAACTCGGGTTCTACCGCGAGCGTATCGACGGCCGCTTCGGCGAATACACCCACAGTGCCGTCATGGACTACCAGCTCAACTACGGTCTGCAGGTCGACGGCATCTGCGGCCCGGACACCATCCGCGCACTGTCCCGCCTGGGCCTGCGCATCACCGGTGGTTCCGCCCACGCGATCCAAGAGCGCGAACGTGTGCGCAGCGCCGGTCCGCGTCTCGCGGGCAAACGCGTGGTCATCGACCCCTGGCTCGGTGGCGCCAACAGGGGACAGGTCGTCGATGGCCCCTATGGCACGATCAGTGAATCCGAGATCCTCTGGGATCTGGCGACCCGCCTCGAGGGCCGCATGATCGCCGCCGGCATGGAGACGATCCTCTCCCGTCCCCACATGGATGACCCCTCGGTGGCGGACCGCGCATCCATCGCCAACGCCTTCGACGCCGACCTCACGCTCACGCTACAGTGCGATGCCTACCCGAATGAGAAAGCCAACGGCGTGGCCACCTTCTACTTCGGTTCGGTCAACGGTGCCAGCTCCATGGTGGGGGAGACGCTGTCGTCCTACATCGTCAAGGAGATCGCCGCCCGCACACCGCTGAACAACTGCGGCAGTCACGCCCGCACCTGGGACATGCTGCGCATGACCCGGATGCCCACCGTGGAGATCGTCACCGGGTACCTCACCAACCCCGAGGACCTCGCAGTGATGACCGATCCGACCATGCGGGACCGCATCGCCGAGGCCATCGTCGTCGCCGTCAAGCGTCTCTACCTGCTGGATGAGGACGAACAGCCCAAGACCGGCACCTTCAAGTTCAGCCAACTGCTCAAATCCGAAGCTGAATAGGCCCGGCCGGGGACGTTTCCTGGAAGGCCGACTGCCACTGCCGGGGTGGGATACCGCATGGTGCGGTATCCCACCCCGGCAATGTTGTGTGGGCGGGTGTCTGTGGCGGCATCGGTGGTGGGGTCATTGGCGGGGCAGGAATAAGAGTTATCCTGTTATCCCCGGCTGGCGCATCCAAGGATAAGAGTTATCCTTGGATGCAGGCCCCATCGATGCAAGGATAAGCACCATGGTTCAGTGGATTGAGCAGTTCCGGACTGCCGATGATGGCCCGGGGAGTCCCGGTGATGGCCCGGGGAGAAGCAGGCGGGCACGGGCAGGGGGAGTCTACCACGCCTACGTGCCGGCCCCCCTGGTAGAACGCCATATCCACATTCCCAGTGACCTGGCGCGGAAGGCCAGTTCCGTAGAGCAACAGATTCTGGCGATATCCATGGGTAATGAGGGAGATTCAGGGACCGGTTTGGAGGGAATCGCACGATTCCTACTCCGCTCGGAAGCCATCTCCTCATCGCGTATCGGGGGCATTGCACCCCAACCCGATAAGGTGGCCATTGCTGAATTGACCAGGTTGGACCCTGACGCCCCCGGTAAGAAACTAGCCCAATTGGTAGCAAATAATGTCCGCGTTCTGCAGGGGAAATGACTGCGCAGGATAACATCGCCGCCCAGTATCTCCTTCTGGGAAACCCGGCAGCCAGTGGTTTCCGAACCACCCAGAACTGGATTGGTGGGACGATCCATTCACCGCTCGAAGCAGAATTCGTGCCGCCCCCGCCACGCCACGTTCCGGGTCTGATGGATGACCTCGTTGATTATCTCAATGGCGCCACCCACGGATCCCTCATCCAGGCCGCGCTGGTTCACGCCCAGTTTGAGACGATTCATCCGTTCCCCGACGGGAACGGCAGGGTGGGGCGTGCCCTGATCCACGCGGTTCTCCAACGGCGTGGATTGGTACGGGGTCAAGTCCGCGGGAGTGGTGTATCTGCCCTTTCGATAAAACAAGCAGCGTAACGACCTCACGGACCATCACGAGCTAAATACTGACCCTGGCTCATGCCACATCCTTCCGGATGATCTCAGAAGTAATATCGTCCGAATCGATGATGTTCGCAGTCATCATCGCCCTGGTCTGCTCCAAACTGGTCAACGACATGTACCGCTTCTGCTGAATCCAATCATCATGCTGTTCCGCCAGCACCGCCCCGACCAGGCGCACGACAGCATCACGGTTGGGGAAGATGCCGACGACATCGGTGCGCCGGCGGATCTCACGATTGAGCCTCTCGGTCGGGTTATTCGACCACACCTTGGTCCACACCGCCTTCGGGCACTGCGTGAACGCCAGCAGCTCATCCAGGGCTTCTTCCAGGTAATCGGCCACATCCGGGAACTTCTGCTCACAAAAGGCCACGACCTCACGGGCCTGACCCCACACCGATTGTGCATCCGGCTGCTGGAAGATGGTGTGGAACATCGCCGACAATGTTGGCCATTGCGTTTTCGACACCATCCCGTACAGGTTCTTGGAAAAGTGCGTGCGACACCGTTGCCAAGAGGCATTCGGCAACACCTCACCAATCGCGTGCTGAATTCCCAGGTGGGCATCACTGGTCACCAAATAGACCTCGTTGAGCCCGCGGGCTTTGAGGTCCCGGAAGAACCCGGTCCACGATGCCACGGACTCGGCTGTGGCGACCTGCATGCCCAACAACTCCCGATACCCTTCGGCGTTGACACCGGTGGCCAACAGGACAGAAGTCTTGACCACTCGCCCGCCTTCACGCACCTTCATGGTCAGGGCGTCGCAGGAAACATAGAGGTAGGGTCCGGTATCAAGAGGGCGGGTGCGGAACTCTTCGACCATCTGATCAAGGTCTTTGGCCATGTCTGACACCTGGGATTTCGACAGGTTGTTGATACCCAGGGTGGCGACCAGGTCGTTCATCCTCCTGGTGGACACACCCTTGAGGTAGCAGGTGGCGATCACGGTGGTCAAGGCTCGTTCGGCCCGGGTGCGACGTTCCAACAGCCAGTCGGGGAAAAACGACCCGGTTCTGAGTTTGGGCACGGCGACGTCGATGGTGCCCACGCGTGTGTCGAAGTTGCGGTGGCGGTATCCGTTGCGGGTGTTAACCCGGTCCTGAGACACGGTGGCGTAGTCGGCGCCGCACACCTGGTCGGCTTGGGTGGAGAGGATCTGGTTGATGAAGCCTTGAAGCATTTCTCGCATGAGATCGGGGGATGCTTGGGCGAGCAATTCGTCAAGGTAGGTGGTGGGGTCGATAGAATAGGGTCCAGCGGCCATCGTGGGTTGTCCTTTCGAGGATATGTAGGAGTTGAGTCGAAAGGTACCTGCGGTGGTCGCCTCATGTGTTCATGGGGTCCCTCACCGGCAGTTACAGATACACCACGCTAATGGACACGACCTGGTACGGTCACCGATCCTGCCCGTCAGTATGGTTCTGGGAACATGGTCGGACAGATACGTGCACGGCCTCACCAGGTTCCGGGATGATCAACCCGACTCGACAGGGGTCCTCGACTGGTTGGAGATCTTCTTCGAAGCCACTGGTGAGGCCACCCTGCAGGCCACACGGTTGGCAGAAGAACTCCGTGGATTGCAACAGGAATGGCAGAACCGGGTCAGCCACTACAGGCAGGTGTCCGGGAAGAGAAGAGCCCTGCGGGCGGATTCCATCGAATACCGCATCCTCAGGCAGCTTCCCGATCACCCCCTGCTCACCGTCAAGACAGCCACTGAGATCTTCGGTGGAACTACGACATCGGCAGCCCAGGCACTGGACAACCTCACGGCAGCCGGGGTTCTCACCAGGAAATCGATCGACAGGGGAGTAACCGGTTATCTGGCCCACGATGTCTTTGATGTGATCACGATTGCGGAGCGACGCCTGGCGAGCACCCGTTTTGATACCTCGGTGGCCCCGCCCACCAGATCCCCAGCCGGGGACACATAGGGCCCGCAGACGGGCCGGATCTACCTACTGTGCCTCCACGTCGGCCAGCAGCAGCTGGGCCTCCATGGCGGTCATGAGCGGGTCCTGGGGTGGCATCTCCAGGCGTAGGCGGGGCAGCACGGGGTGGTCCTCCACGACCTCGAAGCCGGCGGATTCCAGGACGGACACCTCGATCAGGCCGATGTCGGTGCGTTTGGCGGCGACCTCCCGGACCACGGGGTCCAGGCCCACCGAGCCGTTGATCTTCATGTCCCGGATGCCGAACGCCTCGACGGCCGGCACCTCCATCTTGATGAGGTCGACGAGGGCTGCGTCGAGAAGCACCGCCTCCATGCCCACCCCGCGGAACACCTCCTCGATGAACAGGCTGGTGATCAGGGCGGCGTCGTGGGACACCGGGGCGGTGGGCAGGACGGTGGCCCCGGGGGCGAATTCGCGCCGGCAGTAGATCACCGTGGCGATCGCCGGGGCGGAGGGGGTGGGGTCCGGGTTGAGGTACCCGATGGAATACCCGCAGGTTTCCTGCTCATAGAGGGTGGTGGTCAGCCACGCCTCCTTCTCGAACTCGGGGTAGCCGGAGTCCTGCACCTGCTGTGCCGTCTCGGGTTCCAGCTCCCAGAACACCGACCGGCGGGCCTGCGGATGCAGCAGGGACAGCTGGTCCGGGGTGATGGGAAACAATGACGCCTGCATGCCAGTATTTCCTCTCTACTCGTGGCCTGTCCCTTAGGAGTCCTTCTGCCCCTGGATCAGGCCCATGATGCGCTCGAAGTCATCCTGGTCGCCGAACTCCACCACGAGTCGGCCCTTGCGTTTGCCCATGGTCACCGACACCTTGGTGTCGAGGTTGTCGGCGAGGTATTCCGCCGCCCGGGTGAACACCTCCGGTGTCGGGGCCTTCTCGCGTGGGGGTTTCTTCTCCTCGTCCTCACCGCGGTTAGACAGCAGCACGAGTTCCTCGGTGGCACGCACCGACAGCCCCTCGGCGATGATGCGGCTGGCCAGGGCGTCCTGGGCCTCCTCGCCGCCCTTGAGGCCGAGGATCGCGCGGGCGTGACCTGCGGACAGCACACCGGCGGCGACCTTGGTCTGCACATTGACGGGCAGGTTGAGCAGGCGGATCATGTTGGTGATCACCGGGCGGGACCGGCCCAGCTTGTCAGCCAGTTCCGCCTGGGTGACCCCGAACTCCTCCAGCAGCTGCTGGTACGCGGCCGCCTCCTCCAGCGGGTTGAGCTGCACCCTGTGGATGTTCTCCAGCAGGGCGTCGCGCAGCATCGCGGAATCGTCGGTTTCACGGACAATCGCGGGAATGAACTCCAGGCCGGCGCGCCTCGAGGCACGCAGACGACGCTCACCCATGATGAGTTCAAAACCGTCACCAGACGGGCGCACCACGATCGGCTGCATGAGCCCGAATTCGCGGATGGAGTGCACCAGTTCATCCAGCGCCTCGGTGTCGAAGACACTCCTGGGCTGGTGCGGGTTGGGCACGATCGAATCGATCGGGATCTCCTGGTAGGAGGCGCCGAACTCGCTTATCGACGCATCCTCCGCACCCTCTGCCGCCACCGGTGCGGTGGGCTGCGGGGCCGGGGTGGGCGACGGGGTGTGGCCCTGCTGCTCCGGGGTGCGCACCGGACCGGGCTTGGGCGCACCGCCCTCAGGCCGGGCGGGGGTGTCGGGCTTGGGGATCGGTGGCAGCCCCGGGCGTGGCGCGGCATCGGGGCGACGACGTGCGCGTTCACCGACGGCACCACCGAGGATGATGTCGGCGGCGCCACCACCGAGACCCGGTGAATCGGTTGGACCGGATGGGATCAGTGCGGCCAGACCGCGGCCCAGACCGCCCTTACGCTTCTCCGCCGGGGACTTGTCGGAACCCTTGTTCTGGGCCATCGTTTACGACGCACCTTTCATACAGCACAACACAAAGTAGGTATTCATAGAAGTTTACTGCGAACCAGCAGGTTTTACGCCTATCGGACCGGATTCCTCCGACGGGAGGAAATCACCACGGGTGGCCAGCTCCTTCGCCGCATCCAGGTAGGCCATGGCACCGCGGGAACCCGGATCGTAGTTGATCACCGTCTGGCCATAACCCGGCGCCTCGGACACCTTCACCGACCGGGGGATCTTGGTCTGCAGCACCACCGCACCGAAGTGCTCATTGACCTCGGTGGCCACCTGCTCCGCCAGGTTGGTGCGGGCATCGTGCATGGTCAGCAGGATCGCGGAGATGTGCAGCTCACGGTTGAGGTGCTGGCGCAGCATGGTGATGTTGTTGAGCAGCTGGCCCACGCCCTCCAGGGCGTAGTACTCGCACTGGATCGGGATGAGCACCTCGGTCACCGCGGTCATCGCGTTGATGGTGAGCAGGCCCAGGGACGGCGGGCAGTCGATGAGCACATAGTCGAAACCGTGCTCGGTGATGAACTCCAGGCCCAGCGCATCGGCCAGGCGGTACTCACGGCGCACCAGGCTGACCAGCTCGATCTCCGCGCCGGCGAGGTCCAGGGTGGCCGGGATGCAGAACAGGTTCTCATGCGCGGTGGTGGGCTGCATGGCCTCCTCGGCGGTGCACTCACCGATGAGCAGCTCATAGGAGGACAGGGTGCCGGAGCGGTGCTCCACACCGAGCGCGGTGGAGGCATTACCCTGCGGATCCAGATCCACCACAAGCACCTTCTGCCCGTAGATGGCCAGGGAGGACGCCAGGTTGACCGTGCTGGTGGTCTTACCCACGCCACCCTTCTGGTTGGCGATGGTGATGAGCCTCGGCTGCGGGGGTTTCGGCAGGTTAAGGGAGTTGGGGGTCATCACCTGGGCAGCCCGGCGTGCCGCCTGGGCAATAGGTGTGTCTTCCCAAAACGTATTGTCATCCATCGACGTCTACCATCCCTTATCTATTTACGTGGCATCACATCCACATTAGTGCGTTGGACCGTTACCATTCCACCACAGCTGGTCCGGCTGTGGATGACACCAAAGAAGGTGGTGCCCTATTTCTCGCGCCTGATGGAGATGAGGGTGGTCGGTTCGTCGAGAAGCTCCCCGCCGACCGTGAACACCTTGACCTCGCCGCCGCCGGCGTTGCGGATGGCCTTGGCGTCGCGTTCGATCTCCTCGGCGACGCTGGCGCCCTTCATGGCGATCATCCTGCCCCCGACCTTTGCCAGGGGCAGTGACCAGCTGGCCAGACGGCCCAGGGGAGCGACCGCACGGGAGGTGACCACATCGACATGACCGACCTGTTTGCGCACCGCCTTCTCCTCCGCGCGGCCACGGATGACCGAGACATTGTCCAGTCCGAGCTGCTCGATCACCTCACCCAGATACACCGAACGCTTGAGCAGCGGCTCGATGAGGATGATCTTGAGATCCGGCCGGGCAATCGCCAGGGGGATACCCGGCAGACCCGCCCCTGATCCGACATCCGCCACGGAGATACCCTCCTCCATGGCCTCACCGATGACCCCGCAGTTGAGGATGTGGCGATCCCACAGGCGCGGGATCTCACGGGGCCCGATGAAACCCCGGACGGACCCGTCGGTGGCCAGGGACTCGTGGTAGGCGATGGCTTTGTCGAGGTTGTCCCCGAACAGTTCAGCGGCTGCTGGTGGCGTGGTCAATGGAAGGGTGCTCCTTGGGTGCGGGGGTGTGCGCCTGCCTGGGATGGGGTGCAGGGCTGTATCAACCATCAACTATAACGACAACAGCCACCAACCCAGTGGTTGGTGGCTGTTGTGGTGGTGAACAGGTGTTATTTCTTGCGTTTCTTCGCGTTGACCGGCTTCGCACCCGGCTTCGGGGCGGTGGAACGCTTGGCGGCCTTCTTCAGCTCGTCCTCGGCGGCTTCCTCGGCGTCCATCTTGGCGAAGATGTAAC
Organism: Corynebacterium efficiens YS-314; assembly: GCF_000011305.1. Taxonomy (NCBI): domain Bacteria; kingdom Bacillati; phylum Actinomycetota; class Actinomycetes; order Mycobacteriales; family Corynebacteriaceae; genus Corynebacterium; species Corynebacterium efficiens. The sequence goes on from NC_004369.1 coordinate 3,144,435, forward strand.
GCTGCTGGAAGAAGGTCCACACGTTGTTGGACATCATGTAGATGAGCAGACCGATGGTCCAGATGAAACCGGTGAACAGGATGGTCAGCGGCATGAACCACAGCATCATCTTGTTCATCATCTGCATCTGCATGGCCATCTGGTCATTGGCCGGTGCGACCTGCTTACCGGAGCGCTTACGCTCCTCCTGGCGGTTGACCGACAGACGGGCGTTCATGTGGGTGGCCACCACGATGATGAGGATCATCGGTGCGGCAACCAGCGCGATGTTCAGGCGGGAGACATCGAAGTCGAAGGCCGCGAAGGCCTCCTCCGGCATGGTGATGTAGGCCGACAGCGGGGCTCCGAAGAGATCCGCGGCCAGGAAAGACTGCACATGTTCCACATCGAAGATGTAGTTGGGGGTGTTGCGGTTCTCCTCGATGGACATCCCCAGCTGGCCGATGCCCTCACCGGTGCGGTTGAAGGACCGCAGCACGTGGAACAGACCCAGGAACACCGGGATCTGCACCAGCATGGGCAGACAGCCCGCGATGGGATTGACCCCCACCTCCTTCTGGAGTTTGCGGGATTCCGCCATCATCTTCTGCTGGTCGTTCTTGTACTTTTCGCGGATCTCCTGCATGCGCGGAGCCATGTCCTGCATCTTGCGCTGCGAACGCATGGTGTTGACCATGGGCTTGACCAGGACCACACGAACGGTGAAGGTCAGGAACATGATCGACAGGGCCCACGTGATTCCCTCATCAGGGCTCAGTACGAGACTGAACACCTGGTGCCAGAACCACAGGATGGCCGAAATCGGCCAATAGATGAAGTTGAGCACTGTGAGTCGAAACTCCTCGGTTGTTTATAAGACGTATGTACTTGTAGGACGCCATGCGCTCACTGGTGGGATAAGCGGGCCAGGGCGTCTACCTGACCGTTTCCGTGGACCAGTAGCCGGGATTGGGCACCGGGTCGAAACCCCCGGGATGCCACGGCCCACACTTGGCCAACCTGACAGCAGCCAGCACGGTGCCCTTGACGGCCCCGTGCACAGACACTGACTTCAACGCGTAGGTACTGCAGACAGGATCAAAGCGACAGGTCGAACCCATCTTAAGGCCGGACAGGTACTTTTGGTAGAAGCGCACCGCACCCGCGAGCGCCTTCGCCGCGGGCCCTTTCGGTTGTGGAATGACCTGTGGGTCATCACTTATCGGTTCGCACACGACCGGCCTTCCTCAGACCATGGCGGATATCGCGCTCCAGGTCCTGCGATGATGCCTGCCCCGAACCCGCCAACGCCCGGATCACCACATGGTGGGTCGGGGTTAGCAGCTCCGGTGAATCCGCCGCGATGCGGGCGCACACATGGCGAAGCCGTCGGGAGGTGCGGTGACGGATCACCGCATTCCCGACGGCTTTGGAAACGATGAGGCCGAACCGTGGACCACCGAAGGAGGCAACTTCGCCTTTTTCCCCGGTGCCGTCCAGCGATTCGGCACTATCCCACAGGTGCACCACAACGGTGGAGCTTCCCGCGCGTCGGCCTTTCCTCATCGTCGTGCGGAATTGCACGGATGAGGTCAGTTTATTCTGCGCGGGGAGCAACGTTATGACACCTGGATTGGTGACGCTACTACGCGGTCAGCTTCTCGCGACCCTTGCGACGACGAGCCGCAACAATCGCACGGCCGGCGCGGGTGCGCATGCGAGTACGGAAGCCGTGAACACGTGCACGACGACGGTTGTTCGGCTGGAACGTCCGCTTGCCCTTTGCCACGTTAAAACACTCCTAAAATTTTATTTGTCAGGTCACCGGACACACCGGTACGACGGACCTCCCTTGCGGACACAGCCGTGGTGACGACTTCCGCAACAGCCCGATTCCGGGGAACGATCACCCAACAGAGTTTGGATGATTCGAATTGAGGTGTGGTCCCCGTGGTGGGAGCCACCGCTGCACTTCATGGAAAGTGCTGCTCTCAAAGCACATGCGTCATGGCGGGGTCATTAGGGATTAATAACCTCATCCATACGATGCGACAGACTATGCCAGCTTACGGCAACTTGACATGCAAAAACAAATTGACCTAGCCCACAAAACGCGGGTGCCCCTGAAATTACAAACATGGCATTAACCACTGGTGAGAGGGTGTATTGCCCGCCTGGGAGCTTTTCGACGCACCCCTGCCAACCCATCGCGGTGGGCGGGCCCGACCGGAGTTTCCACAGGGGTTGGACACAGCGATTGACCTGCGGGTAACAATGAAAACAGCAGAGTGAAACCGGTTGGAATCAACACCTTGTGAAATGCTCCACCTGTGGATAACTTTTCAATCCCCGTTGTAACCAGGGGAATGGAATAACAAAAATGCAGGTAGAAACAGTTTACGGGGCGATGAACTATTTCCACAGGTTCTCAAGTATCCTGTGGATAAGTGATTTTCAGAAAAGTTATCCACAGCTGTGGACAACATTGTGGAAACAATGGTGAGGGCCGTTTTCTGGGTGTGGAGGAGACTGTAGAAACTCTCCACCCCACCCAGTGGACAACGTTTGAACTTTTGTCATTTACCCGCCATCCCACAAACACCTGAAATTAATCTCTCCGCACCCGGCGGAAAGATGTGAATACTGAACGTTTCGTCAAAAGGAGATACCCAGAATA